>NZ_JBFADM010000019.1:0-121694 GCF_040641355.1 Streptomyces sp. NPDC020996 | reverse complement strand
GCGCCCGGCCCGTCGGCCGTCACGCCTCGGCTACGCCTCGACCTCCGACCGGTCCCCGCCCCACAGCGTGTGGAACGAGCCCTCCCGGTCCGTGCGCCGGTAGGTGTGCGCGCCGAAGAAGTCCCGCTGGCCCTGGGTGAGCGCGGCGGGCAGGCGGTCGGCGCGCAGGGCGTCGTAGTAGGCGAGGGCCGCGGCGAAACCGGGGGTCGGCACGCCCTGGCGGGTCGCGGCGATCAGGACCTCGCGCCAGTCGTCCTGCGCCTCGGCGATCTCCCGCGCGAACGTCTCGTCGGACAGCAGGCTCGGCAGGTCGGCGCGGGCGTCGTACGCGGCGCGGATCCGGTCCAGGAAGGCCGCGCGGATGATGCAGCCGCCGCGCCAGATCGCGGAGACCGCGCCCAGGTCGATGTCCCAGCCGTACTCCTCGCTGCCCGCCGCGATCTCGTGGAAGCCCTGCGTGTACGACACGATCTTCGACGCGTACAGCGCCTGCTCCACACGGTCGGCGAAGGCGGCGGCCTCCGACTCGCCCATCGGCGACGCCTTCGGGCCGGCCAGCCCCCGCGAGGCCTCGCGCAGCTTCGCGTGGCCGGACAGGGAGCGGGCGAAGACCGCCTCGGCGATCCCGGACACCGGCACACCGAGGTCGAGGGCGATCTGGACGGTCCAGCGTCCGGTGCCCTTCTGCTCGGCCTGGTCGACCACCACGTCCACGAACGGCTTGCCGGTCGCCGCGTCCACGTGGGACAGCACCTCGGCCGTGATCTCGATCAGGTAGGAGTCCAGGCGGCCGCGGTTCCAGGTGCGGAAGATCTCCGCGATCTGGGCGGGGGAGTACCCGGCGACGTCCCGCAGCAGCTGGTACGCCTCGCCGATCAGCTGCATGTCGGCGTACTCGATGCCGTTGTGCACCATCTTCACGAAGTGGCCGGCGCCGTCGGGGCCGACGTGCGTGACGCAGGGCGCCCCGTCGGCCGCCTTCGCGGAGATCTTCTCCAGCATCGGGCCCAGCGAGTCGTACGACTCCTTCGGCCCGCCCGGCATGATGCTCGGCCCGTTCAGCGCACCCTCCTCACCGCCGGAGACGCCCATGCCCACGAAGTGGATGCCCTGCTCGCGCAGTTCGCGTTCCCGGCGCCGGGTGTCGGCGAAGTGCGCGTTGCCGCCGTCGATGATCATGTCGCCGGGCTCCAGCAGCGGCGCGAACTCCCGGATCACCGCATCGGTCGGCTCGCCGGCCTTCACCATGACGACCAGGCGCCGAGGCCGCTCCAGCGCCGCCACGAACTCCTTCGCGGTCTCGGCCCCGACGAAGTCCCCCTCGCTCCCGAACTCCTCCACCAGGGCGTGCATGCGCGCCGCCGTCCGGTTGTGCACCGCGACGGTGTATCCGTTGCGGGCGAAGTTGCGGGCGAGGTTGCGGCCCATGACCGCGAGACCCGTGACGCCGATCTGCGCTGAACTGCTCATTCGGTTGGCTCCTCGAGGATCCTGTATTCGGCATTCGTATCCGGTGTTGCCGGCCTTGCCCGCCAAGTATTGCCGCACGGACATCCTGGCCTGCGCGGAGGCCGACCGCACGTACCGGCCGTTCGTGGCTTCCCCCAGATACGCAACGCGGGCCCCACTCGCCTCAGCCGTTTCCCGACCGGGGTCGATTTCCGGGCGCTCGGGCGGCAGAGCGGCCGATTTGCCGTCTTGTCATGGCCTGTTCGCGGCGCTTACTTTTGGCCCTCCTGACGCAGTCGTAGGGGGCTTTTCATGGCCGTACGCGGCCGGCACCGCCGGTACCAGCCGAACAGGATCAACCGCGCCTCACTCACCGTCACCGCAGGCGGAGCGGGTATGGCGCTCCCGCTGATCGGCACCGGCACAGCGCACGCCGCCGACGTGGCCACCTGGGAAAAGGTCGCCGCGTGCGAGTCCACGAACGACTGGCACGTCAACACCGGCAACGGGTTCTACGGCGGACTGCAGTTCACCCAGTCCACGTGGGAGGCGTACGGCGGCGCGAAGTATGCCCCGCGCGCCGACCTGGCCACCAAGGACCAGCAGATCGCCGTCGCGGAGAAGGTGCTGGACGGACAGGGCCCCGGCGCCTGGCCGGCCTGCTCGGCGCGGGCCGGACTGACCAGGGGCGGTGACACGCCCGACGTCCACGTCCTCGGCGGCTCCACCGAGGCGAAGCAGGCGAACCAGGCGAAGCAGTCCACGAGGAAGACCTCCGACGTGCGGCCGCAGACCACGCCCCAGTCCCGGGCGGGCACGGCGGAGATGTACACCGTGGTCCGCGGCGACAGCCTCTCCACGATCGCCGAGACCGAGCACGTCGAGGGCGGCTGGCAGCGCCTGTACGCCGGCAACCGCCGGACCATCGGCGCGGACCCCGACCTGATCCTGCCCGGCCAGCGGCTGAACCTGCACGCCAAGGCCGCGCCGGCCACGCACACCAGCCGCGACGGCACCAAGTCCCCGGCGAAGAAGGCGAAGAAGGCGTCACCGGCCACCGAGGAGAAGACCACCGCCGGCCACTCCCTGGTCGCCCCGGTGAGCGGTCACATCGGCACCGGGTACCGCGTGGCCGGTTCCTCCTGGTCGAAGGGCTACCACACCGGCATCGACTTCCCCGTGGTCACCGGCACGTCGGTGAAGGCGGTCGCCGCCGGCCACGTGGTCACGGCCGGGTGGGGAGGCGCGTACGGCTACCAGGTCGTCATCCGGCACGCCGACGGCCGCTACACCCAGTACGCGCACCTGTCGGCGATCTCCGTGAAGGCCGGGCAGAGCGTGAGCGGCGGCCAGCGCATCGGCCGCTCCGGGTCCACCGGCAACGTCACGGGCCCGCATCTGCACTTCGAGGTGCGGACCGGGCCCGGCTTCGGTTCGGACATCGACCCGCTCGCCTATCTCAGGGCCGGCGGCGTCAGGATCTGACGCGCTCCCGGCGCCGCTCCCGGACCGGCAGGACCGGCAGCATCGGGATGTAGGCGCCTCCGTAGAAGGGGCCGTGGTAGCGGGAGCCCGCAGCGGTGTCGTCGGCCCCCTCGGCCCCCTCGGCCCCCTCCGCCACGGCCACGACGGCGTCGTCCGCGGTGGCGGTGGCGGCGGGGGCGTCGGTGGCGGAGGGGGCCGCGGCGGGCGCCTCCTCGAGCGTGATGTCCTCGCGCAGCGCCGGCACCGACTGCTCGGGAAGCACGGCGAGCAGTTCCTCCGCGGGCAGCGGCCGGACGAACACCGGCACTGCCACGACCGGTTCCGCAACGAGCGGTTCCGCCGGCACCGGCTCGACGGGCACCGGCTCCGCCAGGACCGGCCGGACGGGAGCCGGTTGCGCCGGCACCGGCACGGCAGGTTCCGGCAGCGGCGGCTCGGGCAGCCGCGGCTCGGGCAGCGGCGCCTCGGTCTCGGCGGCGGTGCGCGTCATGCGCTCCGTCGTCAGCAGGATCAGGCCGCCGGCCGCCACCACGCCGCAGCTCAGGGCGAGCGCGGTGCCCGTGCTGCCGTACCGGAACGTCTCGCCGAACATCGTGATGCCGACCGCCGCGGCCACCACCGGGTTCACCACCGTCAGCGTGGCCAGCGGGGCCGCCAGACCCGCGCCCCGGTAGGAGGCCTGCGACAGCAGGACGCCCGCGGTGGCGAAGACGCCGATCAGGACCAGGGTCGGCAGCTCCGCGAGGGACCTCCCGCCGGCCCAGTCGACCGCCACGGTCTTGGTGAACACCGACGACATGCCGAAGGCGACGCCGGACGCGGTGGCGAGCAGCATGCTGCGCACCGCGGGGTGCCGGTGGGCGGCCCGGCCCGCGATCATCAGCGTCACGACCGCGCCCCCGGACACCACCGCCGCGGTCACCCGCTGCGCGGTGCTCAGCGACTGCGCCTGAGAGGCGCCGACCAGCGACAGCAGCCCGGCCAGGCCCACGGTCGCCATGATCGCGCCCCGCCAGGCGGCCGAGCCGGCCCTGCGGCCGACGAACAGCGCGGCCATGGGCAGCGCGAACACGATGGTCAGCGCGCCCAGCGGCTGCACCAGGCTCAGCGGCCCGTAGGCGAGGGCCACCACGTGCAGCAGTCCGCCGAGGCCGTTCAGCGCGACCGCCGCCCACCAGCCCGGCCGGCGCAGCGGCGCGTACTGCCGGTCGGGAGAGGACACCGCGACGTGCTCCTGCACGATCGCCCCGCCCGCGTACGCGACGGCGGAGACGAAGGACAGCAGCACGGACAACGCGAGGGCGCTCATGAGCTGCTCCTCTGCGTGGGGCGGGGGCGGTGACCCCTGCGCGACGAACGGTCGGCCATCATGACCAACACGATGCCGTCTCCGGCTCTTCCCGTCGTCGTCCCTGAGCACGCATTGGGTCCTACTGCCGATGGAGTACGAACCGGACCCTGTCCTCCCTCAGGTGGGTGACACCAGGTGCGGCCCCCCTGGTGGCGTCCCCTAAGGGCCTTGGTACTACTGCGTGTCGTGGACCTCGACCCCGGACTCACCGCGCTCCGGCCGCTCGGCGGCTACTTCGTCCTGCGCGCGGGCGGCACACCGCCCGGGACGCCGGCGCCGCTCGCGGACGTCTACGCGAACCGGCCTGTGCGGTCAGGCGACCCCCTGGACTTCCGTGTGGAGAAAGTCAGGGGCGCGCTGCGTGCCTCCGAGCCGCGGGTCGCCGCCTCGGTGGCCCAGCAGGGGCTCGCCGCCCGGCTGTGGTCGGTGACGCTGGGCTGCGCCGCCCTGTACGGGCGCATACCCGACCCCGACCCGCGGCTGCTGCACTGGGACCCCGCCGCCGGCGTCCCCGACGACCTGTGGCTGCGGGAGGTGCGCCCGCTGCCCGCGGACCCGGCGACCGTCGCCGACGCCGTGCTGCGCGCCCACCTCGAGCCGCTGGCCGCGGCGCTGCGCGCCCGCCACCGGATCGCGTCCGGCCTGCTGCGCGGCAACGCCGCCTCCGCCCTGGTCGGAGCCGCCCGCCAGCTGGACCGGTGGGCCCGCGCCCACGGCCGCGCCGACGCGGCAGCCCGCGCCCGCTCCCTCACCGCCGGCCTGCTCGCCGACCCCCTGCTGGCAGGCACCGGCACCCTGACCGGGACCGCGTTCCGGCGGCGGAGTTGCTGCCTGTACTACCGGGTACCCGGAGCGGGCGTGTGCGGTGACTGTTGTTTCCCACGAGCCCCGCGCTCTTCCGCACGCGGCACCTCATGAGTGACCATGAACGGGACCTGCCGCTGAGACCAGGGGGTTGCGGGTGCGAGTGGGACTGCTGACCCGGGAGTACCCCCCGGACGTGTACGGCGGCGCGGGCGTCCACGTCGAATTCCTCGCCCGGGAGCTGGCCTCCCTGGTGGACCTCGAGGTGCACTGCTGGGGCGAGGGCCGCGGCGTGGGCGTCGTACGCCACCGCTCCTGGGCCGCCCTCGACACCGCCAACGACGCGCTGCGCACCTTCTCCGTGGATCTGGCGATGGCCGCCGCGGTCGAGGGCCGCGAACTGGTGCACTCCCACACCTGGTACGCCAACCTGGCCGGCCACCTCGGCAAGATGCTCCACGGCATCCCGCACGTGATGACCGCCCATTCCCTGGAGCCCCTGCGCCCCTGGAAGGCCGAGCAGCTCGGCGGCGGATACGCGCTGTCCGGCTGGGCCGAGCGCACCGCGATCGAGGCGGCCGACGCGGTGATCGCGGTCTCCGGCGCGATGCGCGACGACATCCTCGCCTGCTACCCGGCCCTCGACCCGGCCAGGGTCCACGTCGTGCACAACGGCATCGACACCACGCTCTACCGGCCCGACCACGGCACCGACGTCCTGGACCGGATCGGCCTCGACCGCGGCCGCCCGTACATCCTCTTCGTGGGCCGCATCACCCGGCAGAAGGGCGTGCCGCACCTGCTGCGGGCGGCACGGGACATCGACCCGGCCGCGCAGGTGGTGCTGTGCGCGGGCGCCCCGGACACGCCCGAGATCGACCGGGAGTTCCGCGACCTGTTCGCGGAGCTGAGCCGGGTGCGCGAGCACGTGCACTGGATCCCGCAGATGCTGCCGCGCCCCGAGGTGATCCAGCTGCTGACGCACGCCGCCGCGTTCGTCTGCCCCTCGGTGTACGAGCCGCTCGGCATCGTCAACCTGGAGGCGATGGCCTGCGGTACGCCCGTCGTCGCCTCCCGGGTCGGCGGCATCCCGGAGGTCGTGGAGGACGGCAGGACCGGGGTACTCGTCTCCCCGGGCGACGACTTCGAGGCGGACCTCGCGCGGGCGCTGGACTCGGTGCTGGGCGACCCGGAGGCCGCGCGGCGGATGGGCGAGGCCGGGCGGAAGCGCGCGGTGGACGAGTTCGGCTGGGACGCCGTCGCCCGGCGCACGGTCGGGCTGTACGAGAAGGTCCTGAAGCGGGACCCGAAGCCGGAATAGGCAGGACCCGAAGCCGGAACACAACGGCGGGAAGATCCTCGAACAGGCTTACTGTGCCCTGCTCAGGGGCAGGCATGGGTCAACCGGTGTGAGGGGAGCGGCCATGCGTCGTGGTGGTCCTTCGGTGCTCGGAATCGTCCTGGCGGGCGGAGAAGGCAAGCGTCTGATGCCGCTGACCGCCGACCGCGCCAAACCCGCGGTCACCTTCGGCGGCACGTATCGTCTCGTCGACTTCGTCCTCTCCAACCTCGTCAACGGCGACATCCTGCGCATCTGCGTGCTCACGCAGTACAAGTCGCACTCGCTGGACCGCCACATCACCACGACCTGGCGGATGTCCAGCCTGCTCGGCAACTACGTCACGCCGGTCCCGGCCCAGCAGCGCCTCGGCCCGCGCTGGTACCTGGGCAGCGCCGACGCGATCCTGCAGTCCCTGAACCTGGTCTACGACGAGCAGCCCGACTACGTGGTGGTCTTCGGCGCCGACCACGTCTACCGCATGGACCCGCGGCAGATGCTCGCCCAGCACATCGACAGCGGCGCGGGCGTGACGGTCGCGGGCATCCGCGTGCCGCGCACCGAGTCGTCCTCGTTCGGCGTGATCAGCCCGGGTTCGGACGGGCAGACGGTGGAGCGGTTCCTGGAGAAGCCCGCCGACCCGCCGGGCCTCCCGGACGACCCGGAGTGCGTGTTCGCGTCGATGGGCAACTACATCTTCACCACCAAGGCCCTCATCGAGGCCCTGCACCGGGACGCCGAGGACGAGAACTCCGTCCACGACATGGGCGGCTCCATCCTGCCCCAGCTCACCGACCGCGGCGAGGCGCACCTGTACGACTTCAGCGCCAACCACGTCCCCGGCGAGACCACCCGAGACCAGGGCTACTGGCGGGACGTGGGCACCCTCGACGCCTACTACGACGCCCATATGGACCTCATCGCCGAGCGTCCCGCCTTCAACCTGTACAACCGGCAGTGGCCCATCTACACCCACTCCAACCAGCTCTCCCCGGCCCGCTTCAACGCCGGCGGCATCGCCAGCGAGTCGATCATCAGCGCGGGCTGCCTGATCCGCGGGCAGGTCACCCGGTCGGTCCTGTCGCCGGGCGTCGTGGTCGACCCGGGCGCGGTGGTGCAGGGCTCGATCCTGCACGACAACGTGCACATCGGGCGGGGCGCGATCGTGCGCGGGGCCGTCCTCGACAAGAACGTCGAAGTCCCGCCCGGCGCGACGATCGGCGTCAACCCGGAGCGGGACGCCGAGCTGTACACCGTCTCCAAGGGCGGCGTGATCGCGCTGGGCAAGGGTCAGCGGGTGCCGTAGACCCGGTGGAAGTCCGCTCCGCGCGGTCGCCCGGTTCCACGGTCGGCCCGCACCCGTCGGAGTGGGTTTCGTCACCCCGGGCACGCCCCTTCACGGCTGAAGTCACCACAGGTACCTCATGAGTCCCGCCCCTTTCGGAGGGGCGGGACTTAATCTGGTGTTAACTGAGCGTAGCCTGATCGTACTTGACCGTAATCAAGGTGAGGGGTTTGACTGCTGGTCCACCCTTCGTCGATGCGAGGCAAGCCATTGACTTCTGACCTGCTCGCTCCTCTCGATCTTGCGTTCTGGAACATGGAGTCCGCCGAGCACCCCATGCACCTCGGCGCGCTCGGCGTCTTCTCGGCCCACTCGCCCACGGCCGGCGCCCACGCGGCCGACCTGCTCGCCGCCCGGGCCGCCGCGGTGCCCGGCCTGCGCATGCGCATCCGGGACGTCTGGCAGCCGCTCTCCTTCGGCGGCGCCGCCCGTGAGCCCGACCCCGGCTTCGACCCGCTCAACCACGTCCGGCTGCACGCCCCCACCGCCGACTTCCAGGCCGTGGCGGGCCGGCTCATGGAACGCCCGCTGGTGCGCGGTCGGCCGCCGTGGGAGGCGCATGTGCTGCCGGGGCAGGACGGCGTCTCCTTCGCTGTCCTGTTCAAGTTCCACCACGCCCTCGCCGACGGCCTGCGGGCGCTGACGCTCGCCGCCGCCGTCCTGGACCCGATGGACCTCCCGGCGCCCCGGCCGCACCCGGAGGAGCCCGGCCGCCGCCTGCTGCCCGACGTGCGCGAACTGCCCGGCAGGATGCGCGACGTCCTGTCCGACGCGGGCCGCGCCCTCGACATCGGCGCCTCGGTCGCCCTGTCGACGCTGGCCACCCGGTCCTCGTCCGCGTTCACCGCACGGCCGACCGGCACCCGCCGCACCGCCGGCGTGCGCATCGACCTCGACGACGTGCACCAGGTGCGCAAGTCCGTCGGCGGCACCGTCAACGACGTCCTCATCGCCGTCGTCGCGGGCGCCCTGCGGCGCTGGCTGGACGAGCGCGGCGACGGCAGCGAGGGCGTCGCGCCGCGCGCCCTGATCCCCGTCTCCAGGCGCCGCCCGCGCACCGCGCACCCACAGGGCAACCGGCTCTCCGGTTACCTGATACGGCTCCCCGTCGGCGACCCCGACCCGCTCGCCCGGCTCGGCGCGGTCCGCGCGGCCATGGACCGCAACAAGGACGCCGGCCCCCACCGGGGCGCGGGCGCCGTCGCGCTGCTCGCCGACCACGTCCCCGCGCTCGGCCACCGGCTCGGCGGACCGCTGATGGGCCAGGCCGCCCGGCTCTGGTTCGACATCCTCGTCACCAGCGTGCCGCTGCCCAGCCTCGGCCTGAAGCTCGGCGGCAACCCGGTCACCGAGGTCTACCCCTACGCCCCGCTCGCCCGCGGCCAGTCGCTGGCGGTCGCGATCTCGACGTACCGCGGACACGTCCACTACGGGCTCGTCGCGGACGCCGAGGCCGTCTGGGACCTGGACCGCCTGGCCGCGGCCGTGTCCGAGGAGGTGGCGAGCCTCAACGACGCCTGCTGCCCTTGATCGTCACCGGTTTGCAGGAACGGCCCGCCGCTGAAGTAAAATCCTCCGTTCGGAGGCGGGCGCGGTCGGAGCGCTGCGCGGGTGAAGCAGGGAACGGCAGCGCGATGACGGTGACAGAGGACGGCTCGGCGACCACGGACGAGGCCGGGTACGGGCCCGGCATCGACCCCGAGCGGCTGGCCGTCTGTCTCGGCGTGCTGGAGGAGCTCGACAAGCTGGACGTCGACCACCCCGACGCGATCGCCGTGCGCCGGGCGACCGCCGGTATCTACCGCACGGTCAAGCAGCGCCGCCGCCAGGAGCGCCGGGCCGCCAAGACCGCCCACGACAAGGCGGTCACGGAGGCCACGGCCACCGGCTCGGCCCAGCGCATCGACGACGAGACCGAGGGCATCCTGCCGTCGTCGCGCACCGAGGAGGGCCGGATCGCGGGGGTGCTCCAGCGCCCCCGCTCCTGCTACATCTGCAAGGCGCGCTACGTCGAGGTCGACTACTTCTACCACCAGCTCTGCCAGAAGTGCGCCGCCGAGAACCGGGCCCGCCGCGACGCCCGCACCGACCTCACCGGCAAGCGCGCGCTGCTCACCGGCGGCCGCGCCAAGATCGGCATGTACATCGCGCTGCGGCTGCTGCGCGACGGCGCGCACACCACCATCACCACGCGCTTCCCGAACGACGCCGTCCGCCGCTTCAAGGCGCAGCCCGACAGCGACGAGTGGATCCACCGCCTCAAGATCGTCGGCATCGACCTGCGCGACCCGGCCCAGGTCGTCGCGCTGGCCGACTCGGTCGCCGCCGAGGGCCCGCTGGACATCCTGATCAACAACGCGGCGCAGACGGTACGGCGTTCCCCGCAGGCCTACAGCGAGCTGGTCGCCGCCGAGTCCGCCCCGCTGCCGGCCGGCGAGCTGCCCGCCGCCGAGGTGATCGGCACCTTCGGTTCCGGCGCCGTGGCCGCGCTGCCGGTCGCCGGCAGCGGCGCGCTGACCGCGCAGGACGTCACCGACCTGGCCCTGGTGTCGGGCTCGGCGTCCCTGGAGCGCATCGCCGCCGGCACGGCCATCGACGCGGGCGGGCTCGTCCCCGACCTGCACGACACCAACAGCTGGATACAGACGGTGGAGGAGGTGACGCCGGTCGAGCTGCTGGAGGTGCAGCTGTGCAACTCGACGGCGCCGTTCATCCTGATCAGCCGTCTGCGTCCGGCGATGGCGGCCGCCGCGGCCCGGCGGACGTACATCGTGAACGTCTCCGCCATGGAGGGCGTCTTCAACCGCGGCTACAAGGGCGCCGGCCACCCGCACACCAACATGGCCAAGGCGGCCCTCAACATGCTCACCCGCACCAGCGCCCAGGAGATGTTCGAGAAGGACGGCATCCTGATGACGGCCGTCGACACCGGCTGGATCACCGACGAGCGCCCGCACCCGGACAAGATCCGCCTGGCCGAGGCGGGCTTCCACGCCCCGCTCGACCTGGTGGACGGCGCGGCGCGGGTCTACGATCCGATTGTGCGCGGCGAGCAGGGCGAGGACCTGTACGGCGTCTTCCTCAAGGACTACGCGCCCGGGAAGTGGTGATCCGCCGACCTGACGTGTGGCTCCGGCGCCCGGCGGGAACCCGGCCTACGCAACCTCTCCGCCAGGAGTGAGTCATGGCCAGTCCACGTGAAATCGATCCGCGGGCGTTCGCCGACCCGCGAAACCGCTACCCGACGGACGAGGAGTTCTACGCCAGCGACCGGCCCGAGCACCCCGTGCTGCCGGAGGACCGGCCGCGCGGAGGCGGGCCGGCCCGCCCGGTCAAGCACCGCGGCCCGTGGGCCACGGCCGGGCTGATCGCCTTCATCGTTCTCGTGATCCTCCTGGGGATCGCGCTGTTCCCCTGAGCCGGCCGCCGCCACCGCCGAGGGCGAGGCGGTGGCTCGGCCGGCGGACGGTCACGGACGGCGCGCTCGCGCGAACGCGCCCTCCGTCGCCGTCTTCCGCCGTGCGCGGCCCTCGCGGTTCACCGACACGCAACTTTGACGGGCCGTCAGTCGTGCGCGCCGAGGCGGGAGTTGCGTGCGGCGACGAGTTCCAGGACGGTACGCCAGTCCTCCAGGACGCCCGCGTCGAACACCGCGCCATGGGCCTCCTCGTCCGCCTGGCGCAGACGCAGCAGGTCGTCGTCCCACCCGGCCTCGGGCCCGTACCGGCCGCGCACGAGACGGGCCACCCGCTCGCCGAGCAGGGACCGCACCGCGCCGGCCGCGCGGTCCGCGCGGGCGGACGCGTCGCCGGGCTGCGGCGGCGGAGCGACGGCGCCGAGCAGGCCGGCCAACTGGAGCTCCTTGTCGGCGGGCCGGCTGCGGCGCAGCAGCGCGGCGGTCCGCAGCGCGTGCCGGCGTACGTCGCCGCAGCACGTGTACAGCAGATCCATCAGCTCTTCGACACTCCGCGGCTCCATGCGTCGGTCCTCCCGCCGGACAAGCCGTTGCCGCCCGTCAGCAGAGCATGGCCGGCTTGCGGTCCGGCCAACGGGACCTGAACTGCCGGGCGACCGGACGGACCGTGACACGGCGGCGGAGATGTACTCCCGACGGGTGATGAAACGCCGGATGAACGGGGATGAATTCAGACAGTAACGTCAAGTTTTCAGCCCCATCGAGCAGGCGCCTGCTCATTTGGTTAATCTAGTGCTGACGGGCAGAACCATCGGGTCCCATCCACACCCACGTCCGTCCCGGGGCAAGCGGGTCGACAACGGCCTGCTCTCCCACGAAAGACCGGCGCCACCGCGTCCGAACGGCTTTCCCAACGAACCCGAGTGGCGTCCAGCGCCGGACCGCAGACCGGCCGGCCCGCCCCGAGGGTGACCCGACACATAAGGAGTGCGCGGTGACACCGGAGAAGACGAATCGCGATCAACGTCCCAAGGAACGCTCGGAGCGTGCGGGCCGCCGGCCCGGAGAACTCGGCAGCCTCGACGTGTGGGCCCGGTCCGCCCCGATCCGCCTGGCGGGCTACGAGGACGACCTCGCCGAGCCCCACATCCTGCCCAGCGTCGACTGACTCCGGCGGGACCCTCGCGATCGCCGACCGCACGGGCGTGCTGGACCACGCCCCTGCGGCTCGGAGAAGCCACCGCGGACGTCCGGGCAGCAGTCAGTCCTTGCGGCCCGTCACGGCCACGGTCACGCCCAGGCCGATCATGGTGAGGCCGCCCACTCCGCCGACCAGGGACAGGCGGTGCGGGGAACGGGCGAACCAGTCGCGGGCGGTGGCCGCGGCCAGGCCCCAGACGCTGTCCGAGGCGAGCGCGATGGCGTTGAACACCAGCCCGAGCAGCAGCATCTGCAGGGCGACGTGACCCCTGTCACGGTCGACGAACTGCGGGAGCACGGCCGCGAAGAACACGATGGTCTTCGGGTTGGTCACGCCGACCGCGAACCCCTCCCAGAACGTGCGCAGTCCGCCGTGGGCCACCGCCCCGTCCCCGTCACCGGCGAACGCGGCCCGCAGGGACCCGCGGTGCCGCCACGCCTTGACGCCGAGATACACCAGGTAGGCGGCGCCGGCCAGCTTCAGCACCGTGAAGACCAGTACCGAGCGCTCCACGACGGACCCGATGCCGACGGCCACGGCCACCACGAGCAGACAGGCGCCGAGCGTGTTGCCCACGACCGTGGTCAGCGCGGCGCGGCGCCCCTGCGCCAGCGCCCGGCCGATCACGAACAGCACGCTCGGCCCGGGGACCACGATCAACAGCAGCGACAGCGCCGCGAAGGCGAACAGGCGGTCGGTGGACATCATGCGGCCATGCAAGCACGGCGTACTCGCGGCCTGCCACCCCTTTCCGACCGCCTGCCCCGGCCCGCGGGACCGGCCGCCTCAGCCGGCCGCGGCGGGCTCGTCCGCCTCCCGCGCCAGGGGCGCCGTGCGCTGCCACGGGTGCAGCTTCTCCAACTGCTCCGCCAGCGCCAGCAGGTCCGCCTCCGTGCCCGGCAGGCCCACCAGCTGCACGGCGCAGGGGGCGCCCGAGGGGAGCGTGCCGAAGGGGACCGCCATCGCCGGCCAGCCGGTGAGGTTCCACGGAGGGGTCAGCGGCGAGTAGTTGGTGTTGGCCAGCAGGTTGGGCAGCCAGCCCCGTTCGTGCCAGGCGACCGACCTGGGGGAGCGCCGGGCGAGCGCGGGCGTGAGCAGCACGTCGTGCTCGGCGAAGAACGGCTCCAGACGGCGGCGCAGCCGGTCCCGGCCGTCGCCGGTGCGGACGCCCTTCAGGAAGCGGCGGCCGACCGCCGCATGCACCCGGGTGCGCCTGGCCAGCAGCCGCGGATCGAGACCCTGGGCGTCCACCGCCGTGCCGGCCGTCCAGTGGGCGAGCGAGGTCGTGCTCAGCGACAGCGGGTAGGGCGGGTCGGCGCGCCGCACCTGGTGCCCGGCCTTCATCAGAACGCCGGCCGCCTCCCGGGCCGCGTCCGCGTACGGCTTGGTGATCACGACGCCGGTCAGCGGGGAGCGCAGCGAGACGGCGATCCTGCGCGTGCCCGGCGTGGCCGACGGCGTCTCCTCGGCGCCGGCGAGGACCGCGAGCATCAGGCGGAGGTCCTCGACCGTGGTCGCCAGCGGGCCGTTCTCGGACATGCCGAACCAGTCGCCGTCGCTGACGCCCGCCGGTACGACTCCGTGTCCGGGCTTGATGGTGACCAGGCCGCAGTTGGCGGCCGGTATGCGCAGCGAGCCCATGCCGTCGTTGCCGAGGGCCAGCGGCACCATCCCGGCGGCGACCGCGGCGGCGCTGCCGCCGGAGGAGCCGCCGGCCGTGCGGGACAGGTCCCAGGGGTTGCGGGCGGTCCCGTGGACGCCCTCCGTGGTGCCGAAGACGCACAGTTCGGGCACGTTCGTCAGCCCCACCACGATCGCGCCGGCCGCCCGCAGCCGGGCCACCGTGACGTGGTCCTCGGCGGCGGGCGTGTCCGGGGTCGCGGCGGAGCCGACGCGGTTGGACTCGCCGCGCACGGCGAGGTTGTCCTTGACCGCCACCGGCACGCCCGCCAGGGGCAGTCCGGCGAGATCAGCGCGCGCGGCGACCTCGTCCGCCTCGGCGAGCGCGGCATCGGCCCGCACCACGCGGAACGCCCCGACGCGGCCGTCGAGCCGCTCGATCCGGGCCAGGTGCTCGGCCACCACTTCCCTGGGTGTGGCCCGCTTCTCGCGTACGGCGGCGGCGATCTCGGCGGCGGTCCGCCCGGCCCAGCTGGTCACGGGAACTCCTCGGGGTGCGGTGCTTGCGTTACTCGTGAGTACGCACAGCACTCTGCACCGCCGCAGCCTCCGCGTCGAGAGTCATGCCGCAGGTCGAGGGCTCACATCTCCTTCAGGACCCGTTCCAGGAAGGCCACCGACTCGGCGGCCGGGGACGCCACCATGCTCAGCCGGTCCATCACCGCGAGGTAGTGGTCGACCTCCTCCGGCTTGTCCAGGTACAGGGCGCTGGAGAGCTGCTCGAGGTAGACGATGTCGGGCAGGTCGGGCACCGGGAAACGCAGCACGGTGACCGGCCCGCCGGCCGCCGCGTGGCCGCCGACGTGGAAGGGGAGCACCTGCAGGGTGACGTTCGGCAGCGCGGCGGCCTCGATCAGGCGCTCCAGCTGGGCGCGCATCACCTCGGTCCCGCCGAGGGGCCGGCGCAGTGCCGCCTCGTCCACCACGACCCACAGCCGTGGCGCGTCGGGACGGGTGAGCAGCTCCTGCCGGCTCATGCGCAGCGCGACGCGGCGTTCGACGGCGTCCGGGTCGGCGACGCGGGGGCCGAGCCGGACGACGGCCTCGGCGTACTCGGGGGTCTGCAACAGGCCCGGCACGAACTGGACTTCGTAGGTCCGGATGAGGGACGCGGCCTCCTCCAGGCCCAGGTGCTGCTCGAACCAGCTCGGATAGGCGTCGCCGTACGCGCGCCACCAGCCGGGTTCGTTGGCGCGGCGTGCCGAGTCGAGGAACTCCTGCCGCTCGTCCGGGTCGTGGACGCCGTACAGGGTCAACAGGTCCGCGACGTCACGCGTCTTGAAGCCGACTCGCCCCAGCTCCATACGGCACAGCTTGGCGTCCGAGGCGCGTATCGCCGAAGCGGCCGCGTCCCGGCTGATGTCGAGGGATTCGCGCAGGCGGCGCAGGCGGGTGCCCAGCACGACGCGCTGCACGGTCGGGCCGCCCCGCCGAAGGCTCAGGACCTCCTGGCCGGAGGGAACGGGTTCCGGCTGAGCTGCAGTCATGTCCATCCCCTCGGCCGCCGTACCGGCTGGCATATGCATGGTCCGGGACTCGACCAAAAAGGGTAGCACCCTGAGGCCGTACGGCTGCGGGGAGTGAAGGGCCGAAAGCGGGCCGGGAGTTCGGGCCGGGCTTCCACCGGCCGCCTCCGCGGAGGCGGCCGTCCGCGGAGGCGGCCGTCCTCAGTGGCCGGGGAGCAGTCCGTCGAAGTCGCCGTCCTTCACACCGCGGACGAAGGCGGAGATCTCGGCGCCGGTGTAGACGAGCGCGGGACCCTCGGGGTGGCGGGAGTTGCGCATGGCGACGCTGCCGTCCGGGAGTGCGGCGAGCTCGACGCAGTTGCCCTCCGGGTTGCTGTGATGGCTCTTGCGCCAGACCACTTCTCTCAGCAGGGTCGCCGGCATGCCGTTGCTCACGTGGTGCATCCAAAGCCTCTTCGAGATGAAGTCGCAGGCGGTGGACCCAAGATCCGATGCAATTGCATCGTCAATTGCATCCAGGGGTGTCGTGCGGGACGATAGCGCCACGGCGATGGCGCTCGCAAGATCATCTGCAATTGCAGCGGTAATTGCCGATGCACTTGCATTCGAACTGCCGGACGGAGCACGATACTTCGCACGGGAGTAGACGCGTTCCGTAGTTCTCTTGGCACGGTTTCAGGGGTTGCGATGTCCGCTGAGCAAGTCGTACGACCGGCAGACTCGCTGCGGATCGAGGCGACCTGGCAATGGTTGTGCCACGCCGTCGACGACATGGGGCGCCCGGCGCCGGGGAAGCCGCATCCCCTCTCCGTCGCGTCCGGCAACGCCGTCGTGCCCACCCGGTGTTCGGTACTCCTCGTGCCGCCCGTGCCCCGGTCCGTTCACGTGGCACGGGACTTCACGCGGTCCGCGCTCGAACACGACGCGTCGGCGGAACGCCTCGACGACGTCACGGTCACGGTGTCGGAACTGGTCAGCAACGCCCTCCGCTACGGCCGGCCGCCCGGCCATGACACCGCCCCGCAACCGCTGCTGTGGGTCGCCGTGTGGGACCGCCTGTCCTGCGCCGTGTGCGGCGTCACTGACGACAGCGACCGGGTTCCCGTGCTGACCGAGCCGGACGAGTTCGCCGAGTCGGGGCGCGGCCTGCAGGTCATCTCGGCGCTGAGCGACACCTGGGGGTGGAGCCCGCGGACCGGCGGCGGCAAGGTGGTGTGGGCGCTGTTCCGCCTGTGACCCGACGGCGCCTCGGCGCCGCTGCCTCCGGCCGGGGCACCGGCGCCGTACGGCCCCGGTGACAGGTCGTCGCCGGACGGCGCCCGGGCGGGGCAGGGCCGGTGGAGGGGCGGCGCCGTCTCGCGGGCGCCCCTCCGCGCGCGGCTCTGCGCGACTCTCAGATCTTGCGGCCGATGCCGCAGATCGCGTCGACGTCCGAGGGGGCGCGGCCCACGTCGACCGGGTCGGGGTGCCACTGCGAGGTGGGGACCACGCCGGGCTCGACGAGTTCTAGGCCGTCGAAGAAGCCCGCGATGCGCTCCGGGCTGCGCAGGTGGTACGAGCTCGCGGAGTTGGCGTTGTAGACGGCGATCGCCTGGTTGAGCGCCTCACTGGTGTCGGTGCCGTCGGCGAGGGCGAGGTAGCTGCCCGGCGGGAGGGCGTCCAGGAAGCGGGAGACGACCGAACCGGGGTCGTCGGAGTCCGGGATCTGCCCGAGGATGCCGAGCATCGTCAGCGCGACGGGCCGGCTGAAGTCCAGGGTCCGGGACGCCGCCTCGAGGATGCCCTCGGGGTCGCGCACGTCGGCCTCGAGGTAGGCGCAGGCGCCCTCCGGCGTGCTGGTGAGCAGCGCCTGCGCGTGCACCAGGACCAGGGGGTCGTTGTCGACGTAGACGATCCGGCTCTCGGGGGCGATGCGCTGCGCGACCTCGTGGGTGTTGTCGACCGTGGGCAGGCCGGTGCCCACGTCCAGGAACTGGCGTATCCCGGCCTCGCCGGCGAGATGGCGTACGGCCCTTGCCAGGAAGCGCCGTTGGAGCCGGGCGAGCAGGGCGATGTCCGGGAACATCTGGAGGATCATTTCACCGGCCTGCCGGTCGGCGGCGTAGTTGTCCTTGCCGCCCAGCAGGTAGTTCCACACACGGGCCGAGTGCGGCCGGTCGAGCTGCAGCCGGTCGGCCAGCGGGTCTTCGGAGTTCATGGGCAAAGCCTCACACGAACTGCCCGGTCATGTCCGGCGATTCACGCTCACAGCCGACACATGCGCACAGGCCGCACCCGGTCACCGTCCCGCCGGGTTCAGGATCTCCGCGCCGCCCCCGCCAGCCGCGTCGGCGGCAGGTACTCCCGCACGTACGTCCGCCGCCAGCACGCGCCCGTCTCGCGCAACTCGCGCCAGTCCGTGTACTCGTAGCGGAAGAGGCGGGCCCGTACGAACCGGGGCGGCCGGTCCGGGGGGAACGGGGAGCGGCGCAGCAGCCGCAGGGTGTCGCGGTCGTTCTCCAGCAGCCGTTCCACCAGGGCGCCGAACCAGGAGCCGGCGTACGCCGGGGAGAGCGCGGCGAACCACATCAGCCAGTCCAGACGCAGGTGGTACGGGGCGAACTGGCGCGGCCAGCGCCCGGGGTCGCCCGGCTTGCCCCGGAAGTCGTACTCCCGCCAGTCCGAGTCCTCGCGCGGCACGTCGTCGGCGGTGCCCTCGATCACCACCTCGTGGCGGACCCGGCTCACGCTGCCGAACGCTCCGTAGGTGTTGACCAGGTGGAGCGGGTCGAAGGACCGGTTCATGACCTGGCGGCGGGAGAGCATGTTGCGGGCCGGGCGGTGACTCAGGCCCAGCAGGAGCGCGGCGACCGCGAGCACCACGACCTCGTACCACAGCGGGGTCCCGGGCACGGACGGCGCGTGCGCCGGGAACCGCACCGCGGGCAGGGCGACCACGATGGTGATCCAGTTCAGCCAGGAGAAGTTGCCCGACAGCACCAGCCACAACTGGGTGACGATCATCAGCGCGGCCGCGACCGTGGCGACCGGCTGCGGGGTGAACAGGAGGAAGGGCACGACGAGTTGCGTGACGTGGTTCGCGGCCACCTCCACCCGGTGCAGGGGCCTCGGCAGGTGGTGGAAGAACCAGCTCAGCGGGCCGGGCATCGGCTGTGTCTCGTGGTGGTGGTCCAGGCAGGTCAGCCTCCGCCAGCACTCGTCGCCGCGCATCTTGATCAGACCCGCGCCGAACTCGACGCGGAACAGGATCCACCGCAGCAGGAACAGCACCACGACCGGCGGGGCCACCTCGTCGTTGCCGAGGAGGACGGCGACGAAACCGACCTCCAGCAGCAGCGACTCCCAGCCGAACGCGTACCAGGTCTGGCCGACGTTCACGATCGACAGGTACAGCGCCCAGGGCACCAGCCACAGCAGCATCCCCGCCCACAGGGGCAGCAGCGAGTCCAGTCCGGCTGCCAGCGCGGCGGAGACCGCGCACCCCGCCCAGGCGACGGAGGCGTAGAACCGGTCGGAGTAGTGCAGGTGGAAGAGGCTCGGGGCCCGCTTGAAGGGCACCCGCGCGACGAAGTGGGGCACCGGCAGCATGCCGCGCTCGCCGAGCAGCGCCCGGAACTGCAGCGCCGCCGTCAGGAACGCCACCAGGTACACGCCGGCCAGAGCCCGCTGGAAGACCAGCCGGCTCAGCCAGTAGTCGGGTGCGGTGAACCAGTCCACGGCCGTGCGCTCCTCACTCCATTGTCCGGCCGGACCCGCTGTCACCGTCCGTGTGACCGGGGCGTGCCCGCGTAACCCGGCGAGCTGGGCGAACGGGGCGGGCGCAGGGGAAGGATGACGGCGAAGCCCTCCACCCCGGTCGAAGAAAAGGGCGAATCCTGGCAAAGTGGCCTCATGGCTGATCGGGGAGCGAGCGCCCTTTCCCTCCCGGACGACTGGCCCGCTCATCCGGATCCAGTCCTGGCGCTCAACCGCATGGGCAGCTTCGACTGGGACCTGGAGAGCGGCCTGCTCCACATGGACGCCCAGGCCCACGAGGTCTTCGACCTGCGCCCCGACGAGTACGACGGCCACCCCGAGAGCCTCTCCGTCCGGGTCCCGCCGGTCGAGGCCTACCGGCTCGACGAGCTGGTCGCCCGGTCCATGAAGGACGGCAGCGAGAACTACGGCGCCTACTTCCGCATCCGCCGCCGCGACGGCAGCCTGCGCTGGGCGCACACCCAGGGCTACATCCGGCGCGACGGGACGGGCCGCCCGCGCCGGATCGTCGGCATCGTCCGCGACGCCACCGAGGAACTCGCCGACAGCGAGGCGCGCCGCGAGCAGGCCGCCCGGGACGCGGCCCGGCGCGAGCAGACCAACGTCGTGCAGCTCACCACGGCCGCCCTCGCCCACGCGCGCACGGTCCAGGACGTCATCGACGTCGTCAAGGACACCCACGGCCTCACCCACCTCGGCGCCACCAGCCTGATGATGGGACTGGTGGAGGCGGACCACGTCCGGGTGATCGCCGAGGGTCCCGCGGAGAGCGCCGTGCCCGAGGCCCGCGTCATCCGTCTCGACGAGCCCTGTCCGACGAGTGAGGCCGTGCGCACCCTCACCCCCCGGTTCATCGAGTCGCCGGAGGAGTTCGCCGAGCGCTACCCGGTCCTGTGGCACCACATCACCGGCCTGGGCGTCACCGCCGCCGCGTACCTCCCGCTGATCGTCCAGGCCCGCCCGATCGGTGTCATGGGCGTGCTCTACAGCGGCCGGAGCGGCTTCTCGCCCGAGGACCGCAACGTCCTGCTCGCTCTCGGCAGCAGCATCGCGCAGAGCCTGCAGCGGGCCATGTTCTACGAGCGGGAGAAGGACCTCGCGACCGGACTGCAGCAGGCGATGCTGCCGCGCACCATCCCCAGCGTGCGCGGCGCCGACGTGGCCGTGCGCTACCGGTCGGCCGCGCTGGGCCGGGACATCGGCGGCGACTGGTACGACCTGATCCCGCTGCCCGGGGGCACCCCCTCCGGGGCAGGCCGGGTCGGCGCCGTCATCGGCGACGTCCAGGGCCACGACACGCACGCGGCCGCCGTGATGGGCCAGCTGCGGATCGTGCTGCGCGCGTACGCCGCCGAGGGCCACACCCCGGCCACCGTCATGGCCCGCGCCTCCGTCTTCCTCCACGAACTGGACACCGACCGCTTCGCGACCTGCCTGTACGCGGAGGCCGATCTGTCGACCGGGGTCGTGCAGGTGGTGCGGGCCGGCCACATCGACCCGCTGATCCGCGACGCCGACGGCGGCTGCCGCCGGGTCTTCGTCGACGGGGGCCTGCCGCTCGGCCTGTCCGCCGAGTTCCACAGCCTCGCGTACCCCGTCGGCATGCTCGAACTGGACCCCGGAACCACGCTCGTGCTGTGCACCGACGGCCTGGTCGAACAGCCGGGCGCGGACCTCGACGACGGCATGCGGACGCTCGTCTCCCTCGTCGGCAGCGGCCCCGAGGACGTACGGGACCTCGCGGACCGCCTGATCGACGTGGCCGAGGAACGCGGCGGCGACGACGACGTGGCCCTGCTCCTGCTGCGCCGCCGCGGCCTGGAGACCCCGCAGTCGGGCGGCCGGCTCCAGCAGCAGGTGGCGCCCGGCGACCCCGGCGCCCTCACCGAGGCGCGGCGCATGATCCGGGCGGCGGTCCGCGCCTGGGGCGGCCGGAACCGCGCCGACGAGATCGAACTGGCCGGCGACGAGCTGATCACGAACGTCCTCATGCACACCGAGGGCTCCGCGGTCGTCACCCTGCGGGTCTTCATCGGCAGCGGGCGCCGGCTGCGCGTCGAGGTCGAGGACTCCTCCAGCGCCCTGCCGCGCCGCCGGGACGCGGGCGAGTCCGGCGTCTCCGGGCGCGGCCTGCTCCTGGTCGACCTGCTCGCCGACGCGTGGGGGGTGGAGGCACGGGGCGGCGGCAAGTGCGTGTGGTGCGAGTTCGCGGTCCGGGACAACGACTGAACCCGCCCGCCGACGAGGCCGAACCTGCCTGGCGGTGTGGCCGGACCCGGGTGGCGGTACGGCCGGATCTGCCTGGCGGTGTGGCTGGGCCCGGGTGGCGGTACGGCCGGATCTGCCTGGCGGTGAGGCCGGATCCGTCCGGTGTCGCGGCCGGACCCGCCTGCCGCCTGGCGGTGCGGCTGGGCCTTCCTGGCGCCGAGGCCGGACTCGCCCGGTGTCGCGGTCGGATCTGCCTGGCGGTGAGGTTGGATCCGTCCGGTGTCGCGGCCGGTCTGCCCGGCGTCCCGACCGGGCTCGCCTGGCGGCCTCGGGCCCGGGTGGCACTCTGGACGTATGCCGGAACTCCCCGAGGTCGAAGCGCTCAAGGACTTCCTGACCCAGCACCTGTCCGGTCGCCGGATCGTCCGGGTGCTGCCGGTCGCCGTCAGCGTCCTGAAGACGTACGACCCGCCGCTCGCCGCCGTCGAGGGCCGCGAGGTGACGGCCGTGCACCGGTACGGCAAGTTCCTCGGCCTGGAGACCGACGGCGGAACGCACTTCGTCACCCACCTGGCCCGCGCGGGCTGGCTGCAGTGGCGGGACCGGCTCCCCGACGGGCCGCCGCGCCCCGGCAAGGGCCCGCTCGCGATGCGGGTGGCGCTGGAGACCGGCGAGGGCTTCGACCTCACCGAGGCGGGCACCCAGAAGCGCCTGGCGGTCTACGTCGTCCGCGACCCGCGGGAGGTCCCGGGCATCGCGCGCCTGGGCCCGGACCCGCTGGCGGCCGACTTCGACGAGAAGGCGTTCGCCGCCCTGCTGACGTCCGAACGGCGCCGGCTCAAGGGCGCCCTGCGCGACCAGAGCCTCGTCGCCGGCGTCGGCAACGCCTACAGCGACGAGATCCTGCACGCCGCGAAGATGTCGCCGTACAAGGTGGCCGCCTCGCTCACCCCCGAGGAGACCGCGCGGCTGTACCGGGCGCTGCGCAGCACCCTCACCGAGGCGGTCGAACGCTCCCGCGGCGTGGCGGCCGGCCGCCTGAAGGCGGAGAAGAAGGGCGGCCTGCGCGTCCACGGCCGCACCGGCGAGCCCTGCCCGGTCTGCGGCGACACCGTCCGCGAGGTCTCCTTCAGCGACTCCTCCCTCCAGTACTGCCCCACCTGCCAGACGGGCGGCAGACCACTGGCGGACCGGAGGATGTCCCGGCTGCTGAAGTAGCTGAAGTAGCTTAAGGGGCGCGGGGAACTGTGCGGCCGGCCACGACGGTGCGGCCGTGCCGCCCCGCCGTACGCCCCGCTCGACGGCACGGCGCGGCACCTCCAGCGGAGCGCCTACCGCGGCTCGAGCGTCACCAGGTGCTCGCCCTGGGCCGTGCGCACCTCGTAGCGGGCGATGTCGTCGCTGCGCAGGGGCGAACTGCCCTGCACGGTGTTCGGGCGGGCGTCGTGGCCGGGGACCGTCCAGCTGGTCACCGTCTGCTCGGAGCCGTCCCGGGCGATGACGACGAGGCGGCAGGAGTGCGGGCCCGCGCCGTCCTTCACCTGGAGTTCCAGCTCGGTGCCGTACTCCTCGTCCGCGACCGTCACCTGCGCCCAGACCCCCGACCGCTGGTCGGTCGCCGCGATCCGCACCTGGTCGTCGTTGCCGCCGCCCGCGGCCATCACGATGCCGGGACCGGCCACGGCGGCGACCACCGAGGCGGCGAGGGCGTACAGCAGGCGCCGGCGGGTGGCCCGGCGACGGGCGGCCACCGCGCCGAGCAGCCGGTTCAGCAGCTGGGGACCGGGCTGGGTCATGGGGTGCACGAAACGCGGGGTGGCCCGCCGGTACAGCATCAACTGCCGTGCGGCGGGGCCGAACTCGGTCACGTGAGTCGCGCAGCGCGCGCACTCCATGAGGTGGTCCTCGAAGCGGAAGGCATCCGCCTCGTCCAGCACGCCGAGCGCGTACGCGGCGACGTCGCGATGCCTCTCCAGGGACCTCATGCCGAATCCTCGTGCCGTTGGGTGCGGGTGGGGTTACTCGTTGCTCCCATCGGTACGGACCAGACCGCCGAATCACTCAAGGCACACGAGGAATCGCAGAACCCCGGTATTCGGAGCGGTCCGGCCCGCGGATTGGTCCCGGGCGGAAGAAATCTAGAAAAGATGGATGGCGAGGTGGCCGAGGGGCAGCCCGAGCTGCCACGCCTTCGTCCACACCTTCGGGCCCTCGTCCTCGCCCGCCCCCGCGGCGCCGCCCGGGACCGCGTTCAGGTCGGGCGCGAGCAGTTCGGTCTCCTCCAGCCAGCGCCAGGCCGCCTCCGCGAGCTCCAGGTCGGCTGCCGGGCCGCCGGGCTCGGCCGCCTCGGCGGCGAGCCGTGCCATGCCCTCGCGCACCCAGTCCTGCCACGGCTGGTCGTAAGCGGTCAGCGACATCCAGGTCTCCAGCTGGGAGACCACCCGGATGCCGCAGAGTTCGCGGTCGGTGTCCGAGAGGAAGATGGTCAGCGCGAGCGCGTCGCGTCCGGCGCGGAACTCGAAGGACGTGGGCGGCATCAGATCGCCGGTCCGCAACAACTCGTCGGCGATGTACTCGGCGTACAGCCAGGCCATGGGGACGGCCAGTTCGCCGTCGCCGGTGCCGTCCGTGCCCTCTTGACCTCTGTGCAGCATCCCTTCCTGCCTTCCTCCGGTGCGTGCGCGTCGCCCGGCCGCGGGCCCCCCTCGGGAACCCGTGGCCCCCCAGTCCGGAACACGGATGAAGACAGCCGATTACTCAACCGGGGTCCTCAGCAAGGCGCTTTACCGAGGTTTGACCCAGGCGTCGGTTTCAGCGCAGGTCGGCCGCGTAACCCGGAAGCACCCGGCGCAGGGCGCGCAGCGCGTAGTACGCGCGGGACTTCACGGTACCGGGCGGGATCCCGAGGGTTTCGGCGGCTTCCGCCACACTCGCCCCCTGGAAGTACACGAGCACCAGGACTTCACGGTGTTCGGGAGTGAGTGTCTTCACAGCCTCCCGCACATCGAGGGCCGCGGCCGCCCGTTCGGCGTGATCCGCGCACACCCGGGCGTTCTCCAGGATGGCGTCGCCGACCTCCGCAGGCCGCGCCTGCCGGGCCCGCCGCGCGTCGATGGCCAGCCGGCGTGCCACCGTGAGCAGCCAGGGCCGTACGGACTCGAAGGCGTCGGCGCGCAGCGCCTCGGGATGCTGCCAGGCGCGGACGAGCGTCTCCTGCACCAGGTCCTCGGCGCGCTGCCGGTCGCCGTCGCAGAGCCTCGTCAGCAGGGCGAAGAGGGGCCGGCCGTGCTCGCGCTGCAGAGCGGCGATCTCGTGCTCGGCGGTCGTCCCGTTCGTCATTGTGGTTACGGCCGTCATGCGCGTATGGCACCCCAGGGCGCGGTCGCGGGACAGGGTCCGTACCGGGATCTGCGACGGACGGTCGATCGCGTCGACGAACGGTTCGATGAACGGTCCCCTCCGCTCCGGCCGTTCGGTTCCGGTCACCCCCGAAGCGTCCCCGGAGCACCCCGTCCGCGCGCCGGACGGGCTAATCGGGGGGCGCGGGCCGTTTGGGAAGGCCGCCAGCTTCGTACCTATTCGTGGGTAAATATGACCACAGTGGGGTGAGCTGATGATTGCACGCAGACGACAGGTTGCCCTGGCCCTCACGGCCTTGCTCGCCGCGGGCGCCGCCTGTCAGTCCCAGCACCACACGCCGGCCGTGAAGGCCGGACGCCCGGCCCCGTCCGCCGTCACCAAGGGGTTCACGCTCGTCGCCTCCGGCGACGTCCTCCCGCACAGCTCGATCATCGAGCGCGCCCGCTTCGACGGCGGCGGCAGCGCCTACGACTTCCGTCCGATGCTGGCCGGCATCAAGCCCGTCGTGTCCCGCGCCGACCTGGCGCTGTGTCACATGGAGACCGTGTACGGCGCGAACGGCGACTACACCGGGTACCCCACCTTCAAGTCCCCGCCCGAAGTCGCCCAGGCCCTCGCCGACACCGGCTACGACGGCTGCTCCACCGCCTCCAACCACACCCTCGACGACGGCGCCGACGGCATCCGCCGTACCCTCGACGCCCTCGACCAGGCGGGTGTCCGGCACGCCGGCTCGGCCCGCACCGAGGAGGAGGCGCACGCCGTCACGGTCCTGCGCGCGGGCACGGCGAAGGTGGCCCACCTCTCGTACACCTACGACACCAATGGCATTCCGCTGCCGCAGGGCGAGCCGTGGGCGGTCAACCTGATCGACGGCGACCGGATCGTCGCGGACGCCCGGGCCGCCCGCCGGGCGGGCGCCGACGTGGTCGTGGTGTCGGTGCACTGGGGCACGGAGTGGCAGGACGAGCCCGACCTGCAGCAGCTCACCGTGGCCCGGCAGCTCACCGCCGCCCGTACCGGCGGCCGCCCCGACATCGACCTGGTCCTCGGCACACACGCCCACGTCCCGCAGGCGTACGAGAAGGTCAACGGCACCTGGGTGGTCTACGGCATGGGCGACCAGATCGCCGGTGAGATGGTCAACCACCAGGGCGCCCAGGACCCGCGCGGCAACCAGTCGAGCGTCGCCCGCTTCACCTTCGCTCCGCCGGCCCGGCCGGGCGGGCGCTGGGAGGTGACCAAGGCGGAATTCGTCCCGCAGTGGTTCGACGTGGACGCCGGGCGGGTGGTCGACCTGAACCGGGCGATCGCCCAGGGCGCCGGGCTGCAGGGCGTACGGGACCGGATCCGGGACGTGGTGCTCAGCCGGGGCGCCGCGAAGGACGGGCTCGTGATGGCGCGTTAGCGGGGCCGCTGGGCGGGGTGACCGCGAGGCGGGGCGGCGGCGGGGCCGTGCGGCGGGGACATGGAGCGACCGGAGGAGTCCAGCCGGGTCGTGCCGGACTTCCCGCCCACGCTCCGCGGCGCCCGGTCACGGCACGACCGTCACCGGCCAGCGCCCGGCCTTCACCAGCCGTACCGCCACCGAGCCGATGATCCGGTGGCCGGCCTGTTCCGAGGCGCCCACCACCACCGCGTCCGCCTTCAGGTCGTCCGCCGCCTTCACCAGGCCGGTGTAGGGGTCGCCGCGGAAGGTGTGGAACTCCCAGCGCACCTCGTACAGTCCCTTGAGCCGCTGGGAGGCCTCCCGGATCTGCTTGACCAGGTCCTCCGCGATCTCGTCGGTCGTGTCGGCGACCGGCGCCCCCATCGCCGCGCCCGCCGCCATGACCGGCTGGACGTACACGGCGGCGAGCAGCGCGTGCTGCCGCCTGGCCAGGCCGGCCGCGTACGCCGCGGCACGGAGCGAGGAGTCGGAGCCGTCGACGCCGACCACGATGACCTTCGGTCCGTCCGTGCCCCGCTCGAACTGGTGCGAGTGCTGTTCCGTCACGGCTTCGAGGCTAGCGGAAGCCGCAGGTCCGGCCGCCACGCGGGATCCTCCCCGGCGGCGGGGCACACATGGCGCGCAACCGGGACGCCAGGGCGCCGGGGGCCGTCCGCCGGACCGTACGCCCCTGCGCCGCCGGGATCCGCCGGCGGGGCCCGTCGCCCCGTCCGTGCGCAGACTCCGGTGAAACGGGCACCCGTAGACCGCGCCACGGCCCGCGATCACCGTGGGCCTGCCGTCGCCGGCGGCGCGCGGCCTCGCCGGAGGGGGCGAGACGGATCTGGCGACGGCGTCGAGCAGCTCCGACAGCGCGCGGCCTCGCCGGAGGAGACGAGACCGGGCGACGCCCCCTTCTCCGGCCCGCGTGAACTGCCCGTCTCCGGCCTCCTCGTCACCGTCCCCGCGCGGCCTCCGCCTCCCGGGTGTGGCCAACCCGCCTCACCCGACTGGAAGACGGCGTTCGTCGTATGACCCGAATACTTGAGCCGGGTGAGTGCTTTCCTACCGCCGCATCGGTGTAGGTGGGGTGCGCCCGGCTACGGCCGGTCGACTGATGAGTCATGAAGAAGGATCAATTGCTCACCCGACGAAGGCTGTTGCTCGCAGGCGGAGCCGCCGCGCTGGGCGCGGCCGGCACGGTCGGCGTGCTCACGCTCGGCGGAGGCGACTCGCCGGCCGGGTCCACCGCTCCCGTCGCCGGCCCGGCGGGCCCCGAGGCCCGCCGGGCCCGCGAGGCGCTCAAGCCGTCCGCCTACCGCCTCCAACCTCTGACCGGATACGGCCCGCCGCGCGTCGCGCCCGGCCCGACCGTGGTGCGGCACGAGCCGTTCCTGCGGCTGCCCGGACCCGGCCGCACCATGGTCCTGACCTTCGACGACGGGCCGGACCCCCGTTACACGCCGCGTGTCCTGGACACGCTGGCCGAGCACGACGTGCACGCGATGTTCTTCGTGTGCGGGGAGATGGCCTCCTACAACAAGGATCTGCTGGCCAGGATGGCGGACGCCGGTCACGTGATCGGCAACCACACCTGGTCGCACGCCCAGCTGACCCAGCTGAGCCGCGCCGGGATCCGCTCGGAGATGGAACGCACCAGCGCCGTCATCGAGGACGCCTGCGGCGAACGGCCTGCCTGGTTCCGCGCGCCCTACGGCGCCTGGAACCGCGCGGTCTTCCAGATCGGCGCCGAACTGGGCATGGAGCCGCTCGCCTGGAGCATCGACACCCTCGACTGGACCACCCCCGGCACGCGCGCCATCGTCGACCGGGTCGAGCACGGCGCCGCCCCCGGCGTCGTGGTGCTCTCGCACGACGCCGGGGGCGACCGCTCGCAGAGTGTCCGCGCACTGCGCGACTATCTGCCGTACCTGCTGGATTCCGGCTATCACATCACCGTGCCGCGACGGCACGCCGTGTGATCCCGATTCCGCCCGCCCGGCCGGGGAACGCTCAGCGGACCTCGGTCAGGCGGGCGAAGACGACGACATTGCCGTCGTATCCGTTCTGCTTGGTGAAACCGCCCCCGCAGGTGATGACCCGCAGTTCCGGGGTGCCCTTGGAGGCGTAGACGCGGTCGCCGGGGAAGTTGCTCTTCGCGAAGACCTCGATGCCGTAGATCTCGAACACGGCCGTCTTCCCGTCCTGGCGGGCGACCTCGATGTGATTTCCCTTCTTCAGGGCCCCGAGGCCGTAGAAAACGGCGGGGCCCTGCATGTTGTCGACGTGGCCGACCACGACCGCGGTGCCCTTTTCGCCGGGAGTGACCGCGCCGGTGAACCAGCCCGCCAGATTGGGGTCCTCCGGCGGCGGTGCCGCCACCCAGCCGTCCACGTCGAGGCCGACCGGCATGACGGGCGCGTCTACCTGGATGGCCGGGATCCGCACCCGGTCGGGGGCGGAGTACGGCAACGGCTGGACCGAGGCTGGGGCGGCGGAGGGGACGCGACCGTCCGCGGCGGCCGCCGAGGCGGGCTGCGGCGGACCCATGTCGAATTCCCCCGAACCATTCCGAATGAGCGCCAGGCCGGTCAGCAGAACCAGCGCTATCACGCCCCAAGGAGCACGCCTCTTCGGGCGCAGCTCCTCCTCGTCGTCGGCCAGCTCGAACGCAGACATTCGACTTCCCCTCTCGACGCGACCGTCGCCGCGTCATTCGCGCATACGAGAAAGCTATGTCCGCCGCACGGAACCGGCGACGGGGGAGAGGCGAACGGGTGGCCCCGCACTTCCCCGGTGAGCCATCCGAGTTGCCGGGCACAGAAAATTTCTGATGGTCCGTGACCTGCATGGATATCAGATTGCATGGTCATCGCCCGGCGTGTTGTCTCACCAGGACGGACCATCCCCGAAATGCGGGCGCGCACGCGGCAACTGAGGGTCATTTCCGGGAGGCGCTTTCTCGCCGATCCACCGGGGACGGGCCCCGGGGCGTCTTCCGCGGAGGATCACATGCGTACTACTCGTGCCCTGGCTGCCTCTGCCGCCGCGGTCGCCGCCCTCGGGCTCGCCGCACCGGCGGCGGTCGCGCGGGACGGCATGAACATCAATCCGAGCAACATCGTCGCCCTGCCCAGCGTCATCGCCCGCGGCGGGCAGCTCACCATCACCGTCGACGGCTGCCCCACCGGCGGCACCGCCACCTCGGACGCCTTCGTCCAGCCGGTCACGCTGACACCCATTCGCGATGACGGCTCGATGCACAGTGACGGCATTCGCCGTGACGGCACGACCGCGAAGGGTACGGCGACGATCAGCAACAACGCGCGGACCGGATCGCACAGCATCACCGTCAACTGCGGCGGCAAGACCCTGACCAACCCGGCCGCCTTCACCGTCATCGGCGGTGTCCGCGGCGGCCTCGGCGGCAGCAGCTCCAGCGGGGCGACGCCGACCGACCTGGCGATCGGCGGTGGGCTGGTGGCGGCCGCTGTCATCGGCGGCGGGCTGTTCTGGATGCGCCGCCGTTCGGAGCGGCAGATCTGAACCCTCCGGCGCACCGGACCCCCGGACCCCCGCTCCCCTTCGCGGGACCGGGGGTCCGGTGCGTCCGGCCGAAGTATCCGGCCGCGTGCCCGGCCGGGGCGGGCGCCGGTGTGCGCCCGCCCGGGGTGCGCGCCGGTGCGCGGGTGGGTGCCCGTGGTGCGCCGGGGCGGGCCCGTCAGCCCGTGATGTGGGGGAAGAGGTGCAGGAACGGGGAGGCCGACGCGGGCAGGCCCCGGCTGTAGGGCGCGTCGAAGTCCCAGATGAGGAACAGCAGGAAGGCGATCAGCGCGGAGAACAGCCCGGCCAGCGCCAGTTCGCGGGCGGTGCTCCGGATCTGCAGCGCGAACACCATCCCCACGGTGACCACGGCCCCGCCGATGAGCCCGAACCACACCACCCCCGGCATCGTCGCACCCTGCGAGTCGGCGCGGGCGCTGCGCGCCTCGTCCGCCGCCGCGACCTGGTCGACCAGGGGCTGGTAGGCCTGGGCCTCGAAGTCCGTCCTCGGCCGGTAGTCGGTGACGTCCCGGCGGACGCGGCCGAGCAGTTCGGCGCCGTGCTCGGTGACCCGGTGGTGGTCCGCCATCGCCTTCCACTCGGTGCCGACGACGTACCCCACGTAGGCGTCGACGTCGCCGCGGATGCGGTCGCGGACGCCGGCCGGGTAGACCCGTACGCGCTCGGAGATCTCGTGCAGGGCGACGGCCTCGCTGCGGACATGGTCCTGGGCGGCGCTGCGCGACTCCCACACCCCGGCGATGGCCAGGCCCAGCACGATGGCGTACACCACACCGATCCACATCGTCATGTACTCGATGACGTCCGGGGTCTCGCTGGGATCCTCGTCGACGGCGGCGGTGCGGTGGCGCAGGAGGGTGACGGCGACCACCGCGACGCAGGCGGCCGGCATCGCGAGGGTGAGAACGAGCCAATCCGGCAAGACGGGCCTCCTGAGGGTCAGCGCGGCCGCAGCGCGGCGACGGCGATCACGGCGGGTGCGGTGATGAGCAGGACGTAGGTGACGGGCGACCGGCGGTGGCGGGGAGGCCGCCGGGGCGGCTGCGCCCGGTACCGGGGGTAGCGCACCGGAGCCGCGGACGGGCGCGGGGCCGGTGTGGCCGAGGGCCGCGGGGCGGGTCTCGGAGCGGGCGCCGACGGGTGCGGCGTGGGTGCGGGTGACGTGGGCGTGGGTGGCGGGGGAGCAGGAGGAGCGGGCGGTGGCTGGGGCCGCGGCTGCGCCGGCCGGGCCGGCGGAGTCGGCGGGGGCTTCGGGGGCGGGGCCGGACTCCTGGTCGGCGTGGGTGTCGGCGTCGGGCTCGGGGTGGTCGGCGCGGGCGTCGGCGGGGGTTTCGGGCAGGCCGGGAGCGTCGGCCAGGCCGTCGGCCAGGCGCCGCTTCCGGCGACCGCCACCGCTGTGGTGCCGCCCGGCCCGGTCGACGCGTACGCGCAGGCGTCGGCGGACGCGACGCCGGCCGGGGCGCCCAGCAGCAGGCAGGTCAGCGTCGCCGACGCCAACGTCCGTGCGGCGCGGCCGGATCGGGACGGTTCGGGTCGATGCACGACGGAGAGCATGAGCCGCCGCAGGGTGTCGCATGCGGCCGCGCCGGGAGGGTTGACCCGAAGGGAGGATGCGTGGGCTGTACCGGTTTGGCGGCGGTCATGGCCAGATGTCGTCGTCCTGGACACTTGCGCGGGATGTCGCACCGGATCGCGGGTCCCGGAAAGAAATTCGTGCCGCGGTTGAACACAACCACGTGCTCCGTGCGTACCCAGTGTCGTGCGGCGGCGCAGCAGGGCGCTGCAACACCCATGTGATTTCGGGGAGTTGACGATGAAGACCTCCTGGCGGAGCGCCTCACTCGTGGCAAGCGCTGCGGCCGTGCTGGCGCTGACGACGGCGTGCGGTCAGGAAAACGCCACGTCGGCGGGCACCCAGAACGTCGGCGCGACGGCGGCGGCCGGGGACTACGGAAGTGTGGGCGCCGCCGCGAGCGCGAGCCCCAGCAACGGCTACGGCGCGGACGGCCAGGGCTCCGCGACCCAGACCTCCGCCGCGGGCAAGCTGTCCGTCGCCCAGAACCCGGAACTGGGCAAGGTGCTGACCGACAGCGCCGGCCTGACCCTCTACCGATTCGACGCGGACACCGCCGAGCCGCCCAAGTCCAACTGCGACGGAGCCTGTGCCACGACCTGGCCGCCCGTGCCCGCGGACGACGCCACGGCGGGCGCCGGAGTCGACAAGTCCCTGCTCGGCGAGGTCACCCGGGCCGACGGCACCAAGCAGCTGACCATCGGCGGCTGGCCCGCGTACCGCTACGCGAAGGACACCAAGGCCGGGGACATCGCCGGACAGGGCGTCGGCGGCAAGTGGTACGCGCTGGCCCCGGACGGCAAGAAGGCCACGCTGGCCTCCCTGCCCGGACTGTCCACCCGCAACGACCCCAAGCTCGGTGAGATCGTCGTCGACAAGAACGGCCACACGGTCTACCGCTTCATGAAGGACGAGGCCTGGCCCAAGCCCGTGTCCGCGTGCACCGGCTCCTGCCTGGAGAAGTGGCCGGCGGTCGGCCCGGTGGCCGCGAACGACACCAAGGGCGTGCAGAAGAAGGGCCTGATGAGCTTCACCCGGCCCGACGGCGTCAAGCAGCAGACCATCAACTGCTGGCCCGTCTACACCTTCTCCGGTGACAAGAACCCCGGGGACACCAACGGTCAGGGCATCGGCGGTACGTGGTACGCCGTCGCGCCCGACGGAAAGCCGGTCGGCGCGCCGAAGCAGTAGCGGTCGCCTCCCCACGGCTGATCGCCGGGCAGCGCGCCCGACCCACCGTCCGCCCCCTCCGCGCCGCACGGAGGGGGCGGACCGTTGTGCGTCATGACCGGACATGGTGGTATCGCTTCTTCCTGGACCGGAATATTGCGGAAGGCTCCGATGTCTTTCGTCGCGAGTGTGTGGTATGCCAATTCGGCACATGCCGCAGGCAGTGACCGGGAACGGATGGTCAATTTCCGTTTTCTCTCGCTCTGTTGGCAGGCGATCAGTAGCCTCACTTCGAACACCGGATCGCCTACGCCTGGAGAGATAGATGGAGCGTCCCGCCTGGGCCCCACGGAGCATCGACATCTCGGTGCCGAGCGTTTCGCGAATCTACGACTACTACCTGGGCGGTTCGCACAACTTCGAGGTCGACCGGGAAGCGGCCCGCAAGGCCATGGAGTTCATGCCGGGACTCCCCAAGATCATGCAGGCCAACCGGGCGTTCATGCGCCGCGCGGTGCGCTTCGCGGCCGACGAGGGCATCACCCAGTTCCTCGACATCGGTTCCGGCATCCCGACGTTCGGCAACGTCCACGAGGTGGCCCAGGCGGCCGCTCCCGGCACCCATGTCGTCTACGTCGACCACGACCCGGTCGCCGTCGCCCACAGCCAGGCGGTGTTGCAGGGCAACGAGGACTGCGGCGTCGTCGCCGCCGACCTGCGCAAGCCCGACGAGATACTCGAAAGCCCCGAAGTCCGGCGGCTGATCGACCTGAACCGCCCGGTGGCGCTGCTTCTGGTTGCCATACTGCACTTCGTGGAAGACGAGGACGACCCGTACGAGGCGGTGGCCCACCTGCGCGACGCGCTCGCGCCGGGCAGTCTGCTGATCCTCACTCACGCCTCGTACGAGGGAATACCGCTCCCGGAGGAGCGGGCCGCGGGCACCGTGGATGTGTACAAGGACATCCGCAACCCGCTGATCATGCGCTCGCGCGACGAGATCGCGCGGTTCTTCGAGGGGTACGACATGGTGGAACCGGGACTGGTGCCGATGCCGCTCTGGCGGCCGGAGACGGCGCCGGAGGACGAGGACCCATTCGCCTTCTCCGGTTTCGCGGGCGTGGGGCGTACGGCGTGATCGAGGAACCGGACGGCCCGGAGGGCAGAGTGCGCCGGTTCGCGACGATATGGAGCCGGGCGGTGTTCCCGGTGACCTCCACGTCGCTGACCCGGCCCGAGTTCGAGGAGCAGCTCCTGCCGCTGGCGCGGCGGTTGAGCCAGGCCCTGCACGCCCGGGCCTTCGACGCGGACCAGGGCAAGACGGTCGGCGCCGCCCTCGTCACCGCGCACTGCACCGACCCGGAGGCCCTCAGCCGCACCCTGGACTGCGTCGACGCCTACCTGGTGCTGTACTGCGGCGAGGACGGCGACCAGGAGGAACTGCGGGCCCGCTCGGCGCGGTTGCAGCACGCCATGGCCGCCGGGTTCGCGCAGGCGCTGCGGGAGCGGACGCTGGCCGAGCAGGAGGCCATCTCGGCGGCCGCCCTGACGGCGCAGGGCGTGGTGGCGCAGGCGCTGCACGCCAGCGAGGCCCGGTTCCGCGCGGTCTTCGAAGGCGCGGCAATAGGGATCGGCATCGCCGACCTCGAGGGCAACATCCTGCAGGTCAACGGCGCGCTGTTGCGCATGTTCGGCCTGCCCCCGCAGGGCTTCCGCGGCCGTAACGTCATGGAGTGGACGCACCCCGAGGACGCGCCGCAGACCTGGCGGCTCTACGAGGAACTCGTGCGCGGCGAGCGCGAGCACTACCACGTGGAGAAGGCGTTCAACCGGTCTGACGGAACGGTTCTGTGGACGAACCTGACGGTCTCCCTGCTGCGCGACCCCGACGGCAACCCGCAGTACCAGCTCGCCCTCATGGAGGACACCACCGAGCGGCGGCTGCTCAACCTGCGCCTGCGCTACGAGGCCACGCACGACGCGCTCACCGGCCTGCCCAACCGCACCTTCTTCTTCGAACGCCTGGAGAAGGCGCTCGGCGCCGGCGAGGGCCAGCGGTTCGGGCTGTGCTACCTCGACCTGGACGGCTTCAAGACCGTCAACGACAGCCTCGGCCACGCGGCTGGCGACCGGCTGCTGGTCGAGGTCGCCGACCGGCTGCAGGCGTGCGCGACCGCGCCCGGCGAGATGGTCGCGCGGCTGGGCGGCGACGAGTTCGTCGCGCTCACCACCGGCCCCGACACCGAGCGCGGGGTCGACGAGCTCGCCACCCGCATCATGAACGCCCTCATCGCCCCGATCAGCGTCGACGGCCGGGAGCTGACCGTGCGCGGCAGCATCGGCATCGTCGAGGGCCCGGCGGGGGAGCGCAGCCCGGCGGAGGTGCTGCGCAGCGCCGACATCACCATGTACCGGGCCAAGTCGGCGGGCGGCAACCGCTTCGAGCTCGCCGACCCCGAGGCCGACGCCCGCGTCATCACCCGGCACGGGCTGACCACCGCGCTGCCGACGGCGCTGGACCGGGGCGAGTTCTTCATCGAGTACCAGCCGCTGGTGCACCTCGGCGACGGCAGCGTGCGCGGTGCCGAGGCGCTGGTGCGGTGGCTGCATCCGCAGCACGGCGTCCTCGGCCCGGACCGCTTCATCCCGCTCGCCGAACACACGGGCCTGATCGTGCCGCTCGGCCGCTGGGTGCTGGAGCAGTCCATCCGGCAGGCCCGCGCGTGGCGCGAACGGCACGGGGCGGGGGCGGATGCGGGGCCGTTGCGCATCAACGTCAACCTCTCGCCGTGCCAGCTCACGCATCCCGGCCTGGTCCAGGACACCGTGGACATCCTCGAACGGGCCGGCGTCGAACCGAACGCGCTGTGCCTGGAGGTCACCGAGTCCGCGCTCATCGGCGCCGACGACGACCTGCTCAAACCGCTGCGCCGGCTGGCCGAGATGGGCGTCGACATCGCCCTGGACGACTTCGGCACCGGCTACTCCAACCTCGCCAACCTGCGCCGGCTGCCGGTGAGCGTCCTCAAGCTGGACCGCTCCTTCACCCAGAGCATGCAGCAGTTCCCCGCCGACCCCGTCGACCTGAAGATCGTCGAGGGGATCGTCTCGCTCGCTCACAGCCTGGACCTCGCGGTGACCGTGGAGGGCGTGGAGACCGGCGCCCAGGCCGAGCAGCTGCGGATCCTGGGCTGCGACACGGCCCAGGGCTGGTACTACGCGCGTCCGGGCCCCCCGGACCGCCTCCACGAGCTGGCCCTGGTCGACGCGACGGGCTGACGCCACGCCCCGCGCCGCGGCCCGCCCGGGGCCGCACGCGATCATGTGAGGGTGACGCAGGAACCGGACGACGACGTGGGCGAGGCGATCGCGGGCGAACTGAGCCTCCTGGACCCCGCGGTCCGCTCCCGCGCCGGGGCCGCCGGCCTGCGCGACCCCGAGTTCGTGGAGGTGGGCGCCTCGGGCCGTCGCAACACGTACCCGGAGACGCTCGCCGAGCTGCCCGACATGCCGGGCAGTTCGGCGGACGGCCCCCGCTACGAGCCGTCGGCGATCACGGGCGTCGTACTGGCTCCCGGCCTGGTGCACCTGACGTACGAGACCGTCTTCGACGGCCGCCGTGCCCGCCGCAGCGCCCTGTGGCGCAAGCAGGACGAGGAGACCGGCTGGCGCCTGTACTACCACCAGGGCACACCGGTGGCGCCGGACCGCGCCTGAGACACCGGAGCAGGCGGGGGCGCGTGGGGTGGGGGTGCGCGAGCCGGGCGCCTCGGGGGAGCGGGCGGTCCGCCGCCGATGCCACCGGAGGCCCCGGCTCATATGGCGGAGGGGAGGTGGCGGCGGCCTCCTCGGGTGCCTCTCGCGCCCCTGCGCACGCCCTGACGGCCGCCGTTTCCGGCGCACGAGACTGGCGACCGTCGCCCGGGTGCCGCCCGGGGACACCGACGGAATCGACGGAACCCGTGGATCCCGTGGATCCCGTGGATCCCATGGATCCCATGGAACCCATGGAAAGGGGACGATCTCCATGCACCGTGTCACCGCGCTCGCCATCACCTCGCTCGCCATCGCCGCATCCCTCGGCACAGCTCCCGCCGCGTCCGCCGCCGTCACGGCTCCGGCCGCTCCGGCGACCGTTGACAGCGCCGCAGCCTTCCGCTGCGATCCGGGGCACTTCTGCATCTACAGCGGCTGGAGCGGCGGCGGCAGCCGCTGCCAGTGGACGGCGCAGAGGGTCGCGAACACCGCCGACCAGTGTTCCTTCATCCGCAACGGCAAGAAGGTGCTGTCCGTGTGGAACGGGACCGGCCACCGGGTTCAGTACTACAAGCAGACCAACTACCACGCGCGCGTCGGATCGACGCCCGCCGGACACGGGGGCAACCTCCAGGGCAGTTACCAGATCCGCTCCTTCAAGAAGCAGTAGTCCGGCGAGCAGCGGGATGCCGGCAAGCGCGCCGGGTTCGCGCGGGCCGGTGTCGCCTCACCGCTCCAGCAGCATCCGCTGCAGCTCGCGTGCCGCCCGGGGCGGGGCCACGTCGCTGCGGTGGGCCAGGGCGATGGTGCGGTGCAGGCCGGGGCGGGCCAGGGGGGTGACCCGCAGGCCGCGGCCCGAGCGGGCCGCGACCATGCGGGGTACGACGGCCACGCCCAGGCCCGCCCGCACGAAGCCGAGGACCGCGTCCATCTCGCCGCCCTCCACCGCGAAGTCCGGCTCGAACCCCTCCGCGCGGCACGCGGCCACGGTCAGTTCGCGCAGGTCGTAGCCGTGCCGGAACATCACCAGACGCTCGCCCTCCAGGTCGGCGACGCGCACGGTCCGCCGGCCCGCTCCGCCGGGCGCCGGCGCCTCCGGTGAGGAGACCACCACCAGGTCCTCGCGCAGCAGCTCCACCGTCGTCAGCGCGGGCGACGGCGTGGGCAGCGGCAGCACCACCAGGGCGAGGTCGAGGGCGCCGCGGGCGAGCTCCCGCACCAGGTCGTGCGAGCCGCCCTCCTCGATCAGCAGCCGAACGCCGGGGTAGCGGTCGTGGAAGGCGCGCAGCACGTCCGGCAGCAGGCCCGTGCACAGGCTCGGCGTCGCGCCCAGCCGGACCCGGCCGCCGCGCAGCTGCACCAGCTCCTGCACCTCGTAGCGGGCCGTCTCCGCGTCGGCCAGGATCCGCCGGGCCAGCGGCAGCAGGGCCTCGCCGGCGTCGGTGAGGCTGATGTTGCCGCGCGCCCGCAGGAACAGGTCGGCCCCCAGCTCCCGCTCCAGCGCCTTGATCTGCTGCGACAGCGACGGCTGGGCGACGTGCACCAGTTCGGCGGCCCGGGTGAAGTGCCGGGTCTCGGCGACGGCCACGAAATACTGGAGTTGCTGGAACTGCATACTCGTACGATAGCGCCGGCCTATGGAAACAAGGCAGACCATGTCTTGGACCGATGGGGCCCTTCGGTCCTAACGTCAGGACTCATGGCTCTGGCAACGCGGACGGACCGACGGCCGTCTATGGCGCGCACCGTGTGGGACTCCTCCGTCGGCAAGAAGACGGTGATGGCCGTCAGCGGCGTGATCATGCTGCTGTACCTGGTCGCCCACGTGATCGGCAACCTGAAGATCTTCTTCGGGCCGCAGGAGTTCAACCACTACGCGCACTGGCTGCGCACCGTGGGCGAACCGTTCATGCACTACGAGTGGACGCTGTGGCTGATCCGCGTCGTCCTGGTCGTCGCGGTCGTGGCGCACGCCGTCTCCGCGTACCAGCTCAGCCGCCGCGACATCAAGGCGCGTCCCAGCAAGTACGTGCACTCCAGGCCGCGGGCGAGCTACGCGACGCGGACGATGCGCTGGGGCGGGATCATCCTCGGCCTGTTCATCGTCTGGCACATCCTCGACCTGACCACCGGCACCGCCCACCCGGGCGGCTTCCAGGAGGGCCACCCGTACCAGAACGTGGTGGACACCTTCTCCACCTGGTACGGCAACGCCGTCTACATCGTCGCGATGCTGGCGCTCGGCCTGCACATCCGGCACGGCTTCTGGAGCGCCGCCCAGACCCTCGGCGTCGGCAGCCGCGCCCGTGACCGCGCCCTGAAGACCGTCGCGAACGTCCTCGCGCTGCTGCTCACGGCCGGCTTCATCGCCGTCCCCGTGGGCGTCATGACCGGAGTGGTGAGCTGACATGACCTACACCGCCTACACGACCGGTGAGCCGGTCGCCGACACCAAGGCCCCGTCCGGCCCGATCAACGAGCGCTGGGACAAGCGCCGCTTCGAGGCCAAGCTGGTCAACCCCGCCAACCGGCGCAAGCACACCGTCATCGTCGTCGGCACCGGCCTCGCGGGCGGCTCCGCGGGCGCCACGCTCGCCGAACAGGGCTACCACGTGGTCCAGTTCTGCTACCAGGACTCCCCGCGCCGCGCCCACTCCATCGCCGCGCAGGGCGGTATCAACGCGGCGAAGAACTACCGCAACGACGGCGACTCCGTCCACCGCCTCTTCTACGACACCGTCAAGGGCGGCGACTTCCGGGCCCGCGAGTCCAACGTCCACCGCCTGGCGCAGATCTCCGTCGAGATCATCGACCAGTGCGTGGCGCAGGGCGTGCCGTTCGCCCGCGAGTACGGCGGCCTGCTCGACACCCGCTCCTTCGGCGGCGTCCAGGTCTCCCGCACCTTCTACGCCCGCGGCCAGACGGGCCAGCAGCTCCTGCTCGGCGCCTACCAGGCGCTCAGCCGGCAGATCGCGGCCGGGAACGTCGAGATGCACCCGCGCACCGAGATGCTCGACCTGATCGTCGTCGACGGCCGGGCGCGCGGCATCGTCGCCCGGGACCTGATCACCGGCAAGATCTCCACCTACTTCGCCGACGCCGTGGTCCTGGCGTCCGGGGGTTACGGCAACGTCTTCTACCTGTCGACGAACGCCATGAACTCCAACGCCACCGCCATCTGGCGGGCGCACCGGCGTGGCGCGTACTTCGCCAACCCCTGCTTCACGCAGATCCACCCCACCTGCATCCCGCGCACCGGCGACCACCAGTCCAAGCTCACCCTGATGAGCGAGTCGCTGCGCAACGACGGCCGGATCTGGGTGCCCAAGGCCAAGGGCGACACCCGGCCGCCGAACCGGATCCCCGAGGACGAGCGCGACTACTACCTGGAGCGCATCTACCCGTCCTTCGGCAACCTCGTCCCGCGCGACATCGCCTCCCGCGCCGCGAAGAACGTCTGCGACGAGGGCCGGGGCGTCGGCCCCGGCGGACAGGGCGTCTACCTCGACTTCGCCGACGCCATCGAGCGCATGGGCCGGAAGGCCGTCGAGGCGAAGTACGGCAACCTCTTCGACATGTACCAGCGGATCACCGACGAGGATCCGTACCAGGTGCCCATGCGGATCTACCCGGCCGTGCACTACACGATGGGCGGCCTGTGGGTCGACTACGACCTGCAGACCACCATCCCCGGCCTGTTCGCGATCGGCGAGGCCAACTTCTCCGACCACGGCGCCAACCGGCTGGGCGCCTCCGCCCTGATGCAGGGCCTGGCCGACGGCTACTTCGTGCTGCCGGCGACCATCAACGACTACCTCGCCCGCAACCCGCACCAGGGCGAGGTCACCGACGAACACCCGGTCGTACGGGAGGTGCTGGCCGAGACCGAGGACCGGCTGACGCGGCTGCTCTCGGTCGACGGCGACCGCACTCCCGACTCCTTCCACCGCGAGGTCGGCGAGCTGATGTGGGAGTTCTGCGGCATGGCGCGCACCGACGCCGGGCTGCGCAAGGCCCTGGAGCGCATCCCGCAGATCCGCGAGGAGTTCTGGCGGCGTATCAAGGTGCCGGGCACCGGCGAGGAGTTCAACCAGTCGCTGGAGAAGGCCAACCGCATCGTCGACTACCTCGAGCTCGCCGAGCTGATGTGCCTCGACGCGCTGCACCGCGCCGAGTCCTGCGGCGGCCACTTCCGCGAGGAGTCCCAGACCCCCGACGGCGAAGCCGCCCGCCGGGACGACGAGTTCGCCTACGCCGCCGCCTGGGAGTTCACCGGCACCGGCGACGCTCCCGTCCTGCACAAGGAAGACCTGGTCTTCGAGTACGTCCACCCCACTCAGCGGAGCTACGCATGAAGCTCACCCTGCGCGTCTGGCGGCAGAAGAACGCCGACGCGGAAGGCACCATGTCCACGTACGAGGTGGACGGCATCTCCTCCGACATGTCCTTCCTGGAGATGCTCGACACGCTCAACGAGGAGCTCATCCTCAAGGGCGAGGACCCGGTCGCCTTCGACCACGACTGCCGCGAGGGCATCTGCGGCGCGTGCTCGCTCGTCATCAACGGCGAGGCGCACGGGCCGGAGCGCACCACGACCTGCCAGCTGCACATGCGGTCCTTCAAGGACGGCGACACCATCGACATCGAGCCCTGGCGCGCGTCCGCGTTCCCGGTGATCAAGGACCTGGTGGTGGACCGGTCGGCGTTCGACCGCATCATCCAGGCCGGCGGCTACATCACCGCGCCCACCGGCTCCGCCCCGGAGGCGCACTCGACGCCGGTGCCGAAGCCGGACGCCGACTTCGCCTTCGAGCACGCCGAGTGCATCGGGTGCGGGGCGTGCGTCGCCGCGTGCCCGAACGGCGCGGCGATGCTGTTCACCTCCGCCAAGATCAACCACCTGAACGTGCTGCCGCAGGGCGCGCCCGAGCGGGAGACGCGGGTGCTGGACATGGTCGCGCAGATGGACGAGGAGGGCTTCGGCGGCTGCACGCTGACCGGCGAGTGCGCCACCGCCTGCCCCAAGGGCATCCCGCTGATGTCCATCACCAGCATGAACAAGGAGTGGCTGCGCGCCACCCGCAAGGCGGCGAGGCGCTAGCAGCCACGCACTGAACGTTCGCCGAGGGCGCGGACGGGCGGGGCCGGGAGTGGTGCTCCCCGGCCCCGTCTCGCACGTCCGGTGGTTGCCGGGGGTTCCGCGCGGGCGGTTGGGTGCTCTGCGGTGGTTGCTGGTGGTTCCGCGCGGGCGGTTGGGTGCTCTGCGGTGGTTGCTGGTGGTTCCGCGCGGGCGGTTGGGTGCTCTGCGGTGGTTGCCGGGGGTTCCGCGCGGGCGGTTCGGTGCTCTCCGGGGGTCGCCGAAGGCGCCGCGCGAGCCGTTCAACAACCTCACACCGGCACTCCTGGCGCCGGTCACGCGAAGGTCAGCCGGCCCCGGAAGAACAGGGGCGGCAGATCGCACGCCCCGGGTCTGCTCCCCGCCTCGCCGCCCCGGCCCGCGACCAGGAGACAGCCATGACCGGCGCCACCGCGCTCGACCTTCCCCCGCAGTCCACGGCCCACGCCCGCTACACCGTCACCCTCGCCCGCGACGAGTCCGACGTCCGCGCCGCGCAGCGGCTGCGGCACGAGGTGTTCGCCGGGGAGCTGGGCGCCCTGCTGACCGGCCCGGAGCCCGGCCTCGACATCGACCCCTTCGACGCCTACTGCGACCACCTGCTGGTGCGCGAGGAGACGACCGGGCAGGTCGTCGGCACCTACCGGCTGCTGCCCCCGGAGCGCGCCGCGGTCGCCGGACGCCTCTACGCCGAGGGCGAGTTCGACCTCGGCCCGCTCGACGCCATCCGGCCGGGCCTGGTCGAGGTGGGCCGCTCCTGCGTGCACCCCGACCACCGGGACGGCGCCGTCATCGGGCTCATCTGGGCCGGTATCGCCCGCTACATGGTCGGCCGCGGCCACGACTGGCTGGCCGGCTGCTGCTCCGTCCCGCTCGCCGACGGCGGCGCGCTCGCCTCCGCGACCTGGGACCGGGTGCGGACCAAGCACCTGGCGCCCGAGGAGTACCGGGTACGGCCGCTGCTGCCCTGGATCCCGGACGAGGCGACGCCCGCCGCCCCGGCCGAACTGCCGGCGCTGCTGCGCGGCTACCTCCGCCTCGGCGCCTGGGTGTGCGGCCGGCCCGCGCACGACCCGGACTTCGGGGTCGCCGACCTGTACGTGCTGCTGCCGATGCGCCGGGTCAACCAGCGCTATCTGCGGCACTTCCTCTCTCTCGTCCCGGCCTGATGAGCGTCTGGCTGCCCAGCGCGCCCTGCACCCCCGGGTCGTGCCTGGAGCCGGCCCGGCCGGTGGCCGCGGCACGGGCCGTGCTGCGGCTCGCGGCGGTCCTCGCCCTGGTCCTCGCCGGCGTCGCGCTGTCGCCGCTCGGCGGGCGCCTGCCGGCCGGGCCGGTGCGGTGGTGGTGCCGGTGCGTCGTGCGGGCCGCCGGGGTCCGCGTCCGGGTCACCGGCGCCGCCCCGCCCACCGGCGGACTGCTGCTGGTCGCCAACCACATCTCGTGGCTGGACATCCCGCTGCTGGCCGCCGTCCGCCCGGCCCGGACGCTGGCCAAGGCGGAGATCCGGCGGTGGCCCGTCGTGGGCCGGCTGGCCGCACGGGGCGCCCTGTTCATCGAACGCGACCGGCTGCGCGCGCTGCCCGGCACGGTCGCCCGCATCGCGGACGCCCTGCGCGACGGCCGGGCGGTCGCGGTGTTCCCCGAGGGCAGCACCTGGTGCGGCCGCGCCCAGGGCCCCTTCCGCCGCGCCGCCTTCCAGGCCGCGCTCGACGCCCGGGTCCCCGTGCAGCCGGTGCGGCTGCGCTACCGGAGCGCCGCCGGAACGGCCAGCACGGCGCCCGCCTTCGTCGGCGACGACGCGCTGGCGGCCTCGGTGTGGCGGGTGGTGTCGACGCGCGGACTGGTGGCCGACGTCGAGATACGCGCCGTCATCGCCCCGGGCAGCCACCCCGACCGGCGCAGCCTGGCCCGTGCCGCGCAGCCGGACCCGCCGGCCGCACCGGACCCGGCCCACTGCGGGCGGACGACGGCCGCCGCCGGGCCGCCGGACGGAGCAACCGCGGCGGAAAATCCTGACGGCGCGGGAGTGGAGAAAATCCGGTGGGGGAAAAGGGGGCCCGGCTTCGTGGCCGGTTTTTCCGGCCGGTGATTTTCCGCGGCGCCGATTCGTTCCGTGCTAGGCTCGGCGTCAGTTGCAGTCGTGGTTGCCATTCTTGCCATTTTTCGGGCAGGTGATCATCACAGCGATGAGGAGGCCCGCGAGGTGCGGGCACCCTAGCACTTGCCTTAGGAGAATTTGACATGGCCACCGGTACCGTGAAGTGGTTCAACTCGGAAAAGGGCTTCGGCTTCATCGAGCAGGACGGCGGCGGCGCTGACGTCTTCGCCCACTACTCGAACATCGCCACCCAGGGCTTCCGTGAGCTGCAGGAAGGCCAGAAGGTGACCTTCGACGTCACGCAGGGCCAGAAGGGCCCGCAGGCGGAGAACATCCTTCCCGCCTGACACCAGGGACGGTCGTGACGCGCGCCTGAGTTCTCGGCGCGCGGTCGCGAGCCAGGGGCCCGCACCTAGGTGCGGGCCCCTGGGCTGTTTCCGGACGATTTTTCCGCCGTCCGATCGAGCGACATTTTCCGGCGCGAAGACGCGATTTTCCGTGGCCCGGTTTTTTCGTCGCGTCCGGACAGCGTCAGTGGGCGCCGGCCGCGCGCTCCCGGGACGCCTCGATCTCCGCGTACGCCGCGTCCCGGCCCTCCCAGTGCGATCCCTCGACGGACTTGCCGGGCTCGAGGTCCTTGTAGACCTCGAAGAAGTGGGTGATCTCCAGCCGGTCGAACTCGGCGATGTCGCCGATGTCCTGCACCTCGGCGTAGCGCGGGTCGTGGGCCGGGACGCACAGCACCTTCTCGTCGGGCCCGTGCTCGTCCTTCATACAGAACATGCCGACGGCCCGGCACTCGACGGCACACCCGGGGAAGGTGGGGTCCGCGGTCAGGACCAGGGCGTCGAGCGGGTCGCCGTCACGGCCCAGCGTGCCGTCGATGTAGCCGTAGTCGGCCGGGTACTGGGTCGAGGTGAACAGCATGCGGTCCAGGCGGATGCGGCCCAGCCGGTGGTCCATCTCGTACTTGTTGCGCGAACCCTGCGGAATCTCCACGATCACGTCGAACTGCACGAAGGCCTCCTGGTGTCGTCGGTGTTCTCGTCCTGCCGTTCCGGTGCTGTGCTCATTCCAGGCCCCGCCGCCCCGCCCGTCCTGGGCCGGACGGGGCAGCCGCGGGGGCCCGTCGGCGTACGGCCGTCGGTGAGCGCGGTCACATAGGCCTGTTCCCAGGAACCGTGCCCCGGCACGCCGGGGGTCCTCCGGGAAGCGCAACGCCGGGATGCAGAGTTGCAAAATTTCGCAATTCGTTAGATGCTGTATTCGCTGTGCTCGTAGTAGCCGCGGGCACAGCCTTACGCACCGGCCCCGAGACGGGGCGACGCAGAAGAGCCGAGGGTTCGTGTCCGTTCCGCTGTATCAGGCCAAGGCCGAGTTCTTCCGGATGCTCGGACATCCGGTCCGTATCCGAGTGCTGGAGCTGCTGCAGAGCGGGCCCAAACCGGTACGGGACCTCCTCGCCGCCATCGAGGTCGAGGCGTCCGGCCTCTCCCAGCAACTGGCGGTGCTGCGCCGGTCGGGCATCGTCACCGCCACCCGGGAGGGCTCGACGGTCGTCTACGAACTGGCCGGCGGCGACGTCGCCGACCTGCTCAAGGCCGCCCGCCGCATCCTCACCGAGATGCTGTCCGGGCAGCACGAACTGCTGGCCGAGCTGCGGGAAGCCGAGGTCGCCGCGCGATGACGACCCCCACGCGAACCGGCCGGACCTGGGCCCGGATCGCCGCGCTGCTGCCCGGCCGTGACGATCTGACACAGATGCGGCGCAACCCGCGCCGGGACCTCCTCGCGGGCCTGACCGTCGCCATCGTCGCCCTGCCCCTCGCCCTGGGCTTCGGCGTCTCCTCCGGACTCGGCGCGGAGGCCGGACTGGCCACCGCGGTGGTGGCCGGCGCGCTCGCCGCGGTCTTCGGCGGGTCCAACCTTCAGGTGTCCGGGCCGACCGGCGCGATGACCGTGGTCCTCGTGCCGATCGTCGCCCGGTACGGGCCGGGCGGCGTGCTCACCGTCGGCCTCATGGCGGGCCTGATGCTCGTCGGCCTGGCCCTGCTGCGGGCCGGGAAGTACATGCGGTACGTGCCCGCCCCCGTCGTCGAGGGCTTCACCCTCGGCATCGCCTGCGTGATCGGCCTGCAGCAGGTCCCCAACGCGCTCGGCGTGCCGAAGCCGGAGGGCGACCGGGTGCTGGTGGTGACCTGGCGGGCGGTCGAGGCGTTCGTCGGCTCCCCGAACTGGACGGCGGCCGGCTTCGCCGTCGCGGTGGCCGCGGTCATGCTGGTCGGCGCCCGGCTGCGGCCGACCGTACCGTTCTCCATCCTCGCCGTGATCGCGGCGACCGTCGTGGCGCAGCTGGCCCACCTGGACGCGGCGAAGCCGATCGGCGACCTGCCGGCCGGGCTGCCCGCCCCGTCGCTGTCCTTCCTGGAACTCGGCTCGCTCGGGACCCTGCTCGCCCCCGCCGTCGCGGTCGCGGCGCTGGCCGCGCTGGAGTCGCTGCTGTCGGCCTCGGTCGCCGACGGCATGACGGTGGGTCAGCAGCACGATCCCGACCGCGAGCTCTTCGGCCAGGGGCTGGCCAACATCGTCGCCCCGCTGTTCGGCGGTGTGCCCGCGACCGGCGCCATCGCCCGTACGGCCGTCAACGTCCGCACCGGCGCGGGCTCCCGGCTGGCGGCGCTGACCCACGCCGCGGTCCTCGCCGTGATCGTCTTCGCGGCGGCGCCGCTCGTCTCGAAGATCCCGCTGGCCGCGCTGGCCGGCGTCCTGCTGGCCACCGCGATCCGGATGGTCGAGGTCGGCTCCCTGCGGGCGATGGCCCGGGCCACCCGGTCCGACGCGCTGATCCTCGTCCTGACCGCCGTCGCCACCCTGGCCCTCGACCTCGTGTACGCGGTGATCATCGGCCTGGTCGTGGCCGGCGCCCTCGCCCTGCGCGCGGTGGCCGCGCAGGCCCGGCTCGACCAGGTGCCCCTCGACCGCGGCGACCACAGCGCCGAGGAACACGCCCTGCTCGCCGAGCACATCGTCGCGTACCGCATCGACGGGCCCCTGTTCTTCGCCGCCGCCCACCGCTTCCTGCTGGAGCTGACCGAGGTCGCCGACGTGCGCGTCGTCATCCTGCGCATGTCGCGGGTGTCCACCATCGACGCCACCGGCGCGCTGGTCCTGAAGGACGCGGTGGAGAAGCTGAAGCGGCGCGGCATCCTCGTCATCGCCTCCGGCATACGCGCCGAGCAGCGCCAAGTCCTCCACTCCGTCGGCGCGTTGGACCTGCTGTGCCCCGGCGGCCGCGAGTACGCCACCACCCCGGAGGCGATCCGGGGTGCCCGGCACCTGCTGGAGTTCTCCGGAGTGCTGCCCGGCGTCCCCGCCGGGCGGACCGGGGCCTCCCACGAGGAAGCCGTGCGATGACCGCACAGTTGGCGGCCCTGCCCCTGCGGCACGTCCTCACCGTGCCCGCGGAACCCTCCGCCGTCCGGCTCGCCCGGGAGACGGCCGAAATGGCGCTGGCCGAGTGGGGGATCAACCCCAGCCATCCCACCGTGGACCCCGCCCTGCTGATCCTCAGCGAGCTGGTCACCAACAGCGTCCGGCACGCCGCCGACCGCTCCCCGCAGGTCACGGTGATCTACGCGGCCGGCGCCGACTGCCTGGCCCTGGCCGTCCACGACCGGCACCCCCACCGGCCCACGCTGCCCGGACCGGCCACCGGCGACGGCGCGGGCGGGCTCGCCACCGTCATGGAACTCACGCTCGGCCTGGGCGGTACCGCCGTGATCCGCGCCGACGCGGACGGCGGCGGCAAGAGCATCTGGATCACCCTGCCGCTCTGACTGACCGGACAGCACACCCCGACCGGCAACCCCCGCAAGGAAGTTCATCACCATGACCATCGACTGGCGCTACACCGTCGAGGAGAACATCGGCATCCTGTCCGTCACCGGCTACCTCGGCCCGGAGGCCGTCCGCCGCTTCAGCGGCGCGGTCGGCTGGGCGCTGGCCCGGGGCACCGGCCCGGTCGTCGTCGACCTGACGGAGCTCCGCAGCTGGTCGCCCGAGGGGCAGTTGGCGATCACCGAGGCCGCCGTCCGGCTCGCCCGGGCGGGCCGGCGCCTGGAGCTGGCCGCCATCCCGGCCGACGGCTCCCTCGTCCCGGCCGGCGACTGCCCGCCGATCCCCGTCCACGCCGACCTGGCCGCCGCCCGCGCCGCGCACAGCGCGGACCGCGGCGAACAGGTGGAGGGCCGCCACGAGTGGTACACCATGGGCTGGCCGACCGGAGACCGCACGGGCGCCTGACCGACCCGGCCACCGGGCCGCCGTCGGCCGAGCGAGCGTCACCCTGCGGTCGCCGGTCCGCTTCCCCGGCCCGGACGCGGAAACGCCGGCCGTCGGTCTGCTCCATGGCGTCAGTGCCGCGCCCGTTCACCGCATGGCCAGGCCGCCGGGCGCGGGCGAATCCGCGGTCGCCCGCGTGCCGCTCGGCAGCCCGCGGCACGCCGCTCGTCTCGCAGCTTCCGCCTGCCGCGCCGCTGTTCTCGCCACCCCCCTTCGCCGTGCCGGCCGCGGACACTCACCGCACCGGCCGCGGGTCAGTCGCGTCCCGCTCCCACCACCCGGTACCCGGCGACGATCACCGGGCGGATGCGGATGACCTGGCCGGTCTCCCTCTCGAGCCAGGGCATGAGCAGCCGCTGGTAGCGGGCGAGCGCGCCGGGGTCCTCCACCCGGGTCGCCGTCCCGGTCACCACGACGCTCCAACCGGTCCGCGTCGTCGCGTCGATCTCGTCGGCCTCGTACGCCACCACCTCGGACAGCAGCGCCCGGCCCAGCAGGGCGGCCCCGCCGTGCGTGCGCACGATCAGGTCGCCGCCCTCCACGAGGTGGTTCACCGGACGGATCGCGGGCAGCGCCTGCTCGCTGAACGCCACCCGCCCCAACGGGACGGTCCCCAGCAGCCTCAGTGCCTCCTCGTGGCTCAGCTCGACCATGCGCCGGGACGAACCGGACGCGGGGAGCCGCGGGATCACCACGCCCTCGCGCCCGGCGCCACCCGGCCGGCTCCCTCGGGCCAGAGGATCTCCACGTCCACGCCGCTGCTGCGGGCGAAGGCCACCAGATGGGCCGTCGCGTCACGGCCGCAGGAGGGGGAGCCGTCCCACACCGCCAGCAGTCGCACGCAGGAGCTCAGCAGGCTCTCGTCCGCGACCACGCACGCGTTGCGGTCGGACGGGTCGTACTCCAGCAGCCGAACCTGCTCCGAGAGCAGCAGCAACTCGCCGGCCGCCTTGCGATCGCCCGGGCGCAGCACCTCCGGCACGCCGTTCCTGGACGGCAGGACGGTCACCAGGGCCAGTCCCGCGGCGCGGGCGGCCCTGCCGAAGACGACCGGCAGTCCCTGCCCGGCGCGCACCAGCCCGGCCCTGCCCGCCCTCGCGAAACCGGCCAGCCGCTTGCGCAGCTCCTCCTCCAGCATCGCCAGCGTGGGCGCGGTGAGGTCGGGGTGTCCCACCACAGCGATCACTTCGGGCAGTCCTTCCGGGCTTGCGGGTAGCGGCAATTGTCCAAAATGGAGAGAGTTTCCCTTGGAACGCGGCACAGCGTGCCAGACCGTACATGACCGGCACCAGGGCCGGTCGGCCCTACCCCCGGGGGTTTGTGCCCGCCCCCACGGGCAGGCCGAACCGGACGAGGACGATCTTCCCGTCGTGGTCGGCGGCGGGCTCCGCGCCGACGCCGCCGCCGTGGTCGGCGGCCAGCTCGGTCACCAGACGCAGCCCGGCGCCCATGCCCTCCTCGCCGAGGTCCGGCAGCCGGGGCTCGGCGTCGGCCACGCCGACGACCAGGTGCCCCGCCGCCACCGTGATCCCCACGTCGATCACCGGGGTGCGCGGGGCGTGCCGCAGCGCGTTCGCGACCAGCTCACTGGTCACCAGCAGCACCGCGTCCGCGAACGCCGACCGCGGTGCGACACCGACCGCCGGCAGGTGCTCGGCCATAGCCTCCCGGGCGCGCCGTACGGTCTCGGGTCCCGGCGTGAGGGAGGCGACGTGCCGGCGCACCGCGCGCGGCGCCGGTTCGACGGCCGCCCGCTGCCTGCCCCGCCGCCACGGCAGCCGGAACCGGCCCCCGACGGTCAACGGGCCGGTCCCGTCGAACGCAGCTCGTCCAGCAGGTCCTGCCTCCCGGTCAGCAAGGTGGCCAGGATCCGCCGGGCGGCGGCGAGCAGCTCGGCCACGTCGCCCCCGGCCAGCTCGTACACCACCGTCGAGCCGGTGCGGGTGGCGGTGACGATGCCGGCGCGGCGCAGCACGGCGAGTTGCTGGGACAGGTTCGACGGCTCGACCTCGATCGCGGCGAGCAGCTCGCGCACCGGTTTCGGCCCGTCCTGCAGCAGCTCCAGCACGCGTATGCGGACGGGGTGCCCCAGCATCCGGAAGAACTCGGCCTTCGCCTCGTACAGCGGCACCGGCATCCCGGTCACTCTCCTGCCACCTAGTGAATTGAACAACTCTTCAAGTCTAAGGCCGCGTCGTGCGAGGCGGAGACGCACGTCACATCCGACCGTGTCACACCGGGCCCGGCCGTTCCGTCAGAGAGGTACAAGCGCCCACCACTACACAGGAGTTCACGATGGATGCTCGCCTGAACCTCTTCTCCAACGCTGTCGCGGGCCGCTTCTTCAAGCACCTCAACGCGGCGGGCGGCGCCGTCACGAACTCGCCGTTGCCCCGCGCGACGCAGGAACTGGTGAAGCTGCGCGCCAGCCAGATCAACGGCTGCGGCTTCTGCACCGACATGCACGGCAAGGAGGCCGCGCACGCCGGGGAGAGCCAGACGCGCCTGAACCTGGTGGCGGCATGGCGGGAGGCCACGGTGTTCACCGAGGCCGAGCGCGCCGCCCTGGAACTGACGGAGCAGGGCACCCGCATCGCGGACGCGGCCGGCGGGGTCACGGACGAGGCGTGGGCCGCCGCGGCCAAGCACTACGACGAGGACCAGCTCGCCGCGCTGGTGTCCCTCATCGCCGTCATCAACGCCTACAACCGCCTGAACGTCATCGTCCGCCAGCCCGCCGGCGACTACACGGTCGGCCAGTTCGGCTGACACCTGCCGGACCGTCCCCTCAGCTGTCCGGCGGCCACGGCCGTGCCGGGGCGACGAAGGGCCGCAGGTGGTCGGCGGCGATCCGCAGCCCGGTCAACGTCCGCTCGAGCGTGCCGCCCCACACGGGGTCCTCGTGCTCCACCGCGACGGCGCCGTCGTAGCCGGCCTGATGGAGCCTGTCGACGAGGCGGTTGAAGTCGAGCGATCCCCGCCCCGGGACCCGGTAGCGCCACCACCCCACGTCCGTCGGCGAGCCGCGTCCCACCGTCTTGCCGAACACGCCGTAGCGGGTGCGGGCGGCCTCGTCGATCTCGACATCCTTCGCCTGCACGTGCGCGACCATGCCCCGCTCCAGGGCGTGGTCCAGGGCGGCGACCGGGTCGATGCCCAGCCACACCAGGTGGGAGGGGTCGTAGGTGAGGAGGAAGCCGCGGCCGTCGCCGCCCAGGCCGGCCATCCAGTCCCACAGTTCCGGGGAGTAGGCCAGGTTGCCGGGGTATCCGTCCGGGTGCCAGCCCTCCATGGGGCAGTTCTCGGCGAGCAGCCGGACGCCGCGTTCGGCCGCGTAGTCCAGCAGCGGCGGCAGGATCCGTTCGGCCAGTTCGACGCTGTCGGCGACGGGCCGGGTGACGTCGCGGCCGACGAAGGTGTTGACGTGGAGGACGCCCAGGGCCTGTGCGGCGTCGACGCAGGCCCGCAGGTGGCGGTGGACGCGGTCGCGTTCGCCGGGGTCGGGGTGCAGGTTGTTGTCGCAGTAGGTGACCGCCGAGACCGTGAGGCCGTGCCGGTCCAGCAGCTCGCGGACGCGCGCCGCGTCGTCGCGGGAGAAGCCGGCGATGTCGAGGTGGGCGGCGTGGTGCGGGTGCGTGCCGCCGGACGGCCAGGCCGCCAGCTCCAGGTCCTGGTAGCCGGTGCGGGAGGCGAAGGTCGCGACCTCGTCGAGGGAGAGTCCGGGCAGGCACGCGGTGAGGAGTCCCAGTCTCATCGGCCCGCCGCCGATCTCATGAGCAGGGTCAGCCACTGCCGGGTGTCCCGGGTGTTGAGGTGGTCGGGGCCGTGCCGCCGGGTCTGCGCCCGTGCCACCCGCCGCAGTTCGCGGACCGTCCGGCGGCGCGCGAGGCCGCCGCGGCCGGGCCGAGCCAGGGCGCGGGCGACGGCCAGGTACTTGCGGGTCTCCAGCGTGTCCGGGTGGCGGCGCCCCAGGACCCGCGCCCGGTCGGCCAGCAACGGCCGGAGAACCGCCAGCGCCCCCGCCGCATCTCCGGACCGCACCAGCATCTTCCCCTGGGAGTGTCGGGCGTCGAGGGTGTCGGGGTGGCCGGGGCCCAGCTCGCGCGACCTGAAGGCGATCACCGAGTCGTAGGCGTCCTCCGCCTCGTCGCGCCGACCCTGGCAGGCCATCGTCCAGGACAGCATGCACGCGATGTGCAGCTTCAACGGCGTCTCGTCGGCGGGCACGCGATCCGCCAACGACCGCAACTCCGCCTCCGCCTCGGCGAAGCGGCCCTCGCCCACCAGGGCCCAGGCGAGCAGGCGGCGCGTGCGGAACGTCTCCGGCGCGCTCCGGCCGAAGATCCGGACCTCGTCCGCGCCGAGCTCGCGCAACAGCGCCTCCGCCCGCCGGAAGCGGCCCAGTTGGAGCAGCGCGTGGGCGTGGGCGCGGCGGATGCCGAGCACGGCAGGATGCCCGGGATCCAGGCTCTGCGCCAACGGGCTTGCAGCGACGGCGAGTTCCTTCGCCGTGTGCTCGTCCCGGTCGTCGATGAACGCCTCGCACGCGGTTACCGCGGTCGCGAGCAGGCCCGCCGCGGTGTCCCGGTCCGCCGGACGCTCGAGCTGGTCGCGCAACCGGGCGGTCAGCGCCGCGAACTCCCGGCGGCGACCCGGGGGCAGCGCCCGGACGTCCTCGAAGCCGTCCAGGCGGACGGGCGTGACCGCGGCGAGCGCCTCGGCCATCCGCGCACCGCCGCGCCGGAGCCACAGGGACAGGGCGTGGCCGGTGGCTCTGGCCAGCCTGGTGAGCGGCCCCGCCTCCTCGTCATGGAGGATGAAGTGGAGGTCCGGCAGCCACGTCTCCTCGTAGATGTCGGCGCGCTGGTCCGGCGGCAGCCTCCGGGCGGCCAGCCGCAGGACCAGGAACGGCAACCGGAAGAGACGGGCGCGGATCTCCTGGCTGAGCAGGTCGCACACGACGAGGTAGGCGAGCGCTCCCGCCAGGGCCAGCACGAAACCGGCCGCGACGGGGGGCGCGCTCACGAGGGTTCTCCCTGCGGGCGCAGGAGCCCGCCGCCCGCGTCCACGGGCGGACGCAGCCGTTCGCTGAGCGCGGCGAGCTCCAGCCGGGCCGACTCGATCCCCTCGGGACTGAGCCGGTACATACGGCGCGCGGGGCGGCCGGCCACGGAGGGATCGATGTCCTCCTGCTCCTTGACCAGCCAGCCGGCCGCCTGCAGCCGGGCCACGATCGGGTACAGCTTGCCGCTGGGGAAGCCGGTCACTCGCATGAGTTCGTAGCCGTAACGGGACCGGCCGACGTCTTCGAGGAAGACCCGCAACACGGTCGCCACGGCGACGGTCATTCGCACAGAGGGCACAGAAGGCACGGTAAGACTTTTACATAGGGGGTCCGGGCCGTCCAGGCGTCCGCTCTGCCCGCCGTACGATTCCGGCCAGCCGCCGGTAGGAGTCGAGCAGCGCCTCGCGGTCGTAGGTGCTGGTGGTGACGAGGAGTTCCTGCGCCCCGGTCTCCTTCAGGACCGTCTCCAGTTCGTGGGCGACCTGCTCCTCGGTGCCGGCGATGTGGCCGGTGAGCCCGGACTCGAAGAAGCCGCGTTCCTTCCCGGTCATGGCGAGGGCCTCGACACGCTCGGCGGGCGGCAGCGGCGGGAAGGTGCCGCGGGTGCGGGAGTACGCCATCGACCAGGCCTCCGGCACCAGCAGCCGCCGTGCCTCCTCGGCGGTGGCGGCCACCGCGACCGTGCCGGAGACGACGACGTACGGCTCGGCGGCGAACGCGGAGGGACGGAACTCGGCGCGGTAGCGGTCGATGCCGCGCCGCATCCGGTCGCGGTCGCGCAGGTCGCCGATCACCATCGGCAGGCCCGCCCGGGCGGCGATCGCGGCGCCCTCGCCCATCGCCAGGACGAACGGCGGCACGGCCAGGCCCTCGGCGGGGCGGGCGTGCACCCCGGTCGGCGACGTGCCGCGGAACCAGTCGAGCAGTTCGGCCAGTTGGTCCGCGAAGTCCTCGGCGTCGCCCTTGTCGCGGCCCAGGGCCCGGCGTACGCCGTCGGTGAAGCCCACGGACCGGCCGAGGCCCATGTCGATCCGTCCAGGGAACAGCGACTCCAGCACCCCGAACTGCTCGGCGACCACCAGCGGCCGGTGGTTGGGCAGCATCACCCCGCCCGTGCCGACGCGGATCGTGCGGGTCGCGGCCGCGACGGCGGCCGCCAGCACGGTCGGCGCGGAACCGGCGACGCCGGGGACGCCGTGGTGTTCCGACACCCAGAACCGGTGGAAGCCCAGCGCCTCCGCCTCCCGCGCCAGCGCCACGGTGTCCCGCAGTGCCTCGGCGGGCGGGTGACCCTCGCGGACGCGGGAGCGGTCGAGGACGGAGAACCGTACGGCGGTGGTGTCGGGGCTGGAGGTGGTCACGTGGGGTGGACGCCGCCAGGGGTGCGGTTATTCCGTGTCCGTGTTGCCTGTCCCGCCGGGCCGGTCCGGCGGGACAGGGCGGCGGGGGTCAGCCGGTGGTGCAGGTGACCGTCGGCCAGGTCCAGTTGCCGTTGTGCTGGATGGTCACGCCCCAGTTGTTGCCGTTGCCGTTGGGTTTGGCGGTGAGTACCTGGGCGCTGGGGTAGCCGGCGGTGATGTTCCAGGTGGAGAGGATCCTGGCGGGGGAGGGGACGTTCATGGTGACGGTCCAGTTGTCGGAGCCGGTGACCGAGACGTTGAGGTTGTAGCGGTCGCTCCACTGCTGGCCGGCGGAGAGCGTCGCGGTGCAGCCGTTGTTCCCGCCCCCGCCCCCGGTGCCGCCGCCGTCCGGGGCGACGGCGCGGCCGGTCTGCGGGGAGATCATCCCGGCGCACATTCCGCGGGCGGCCAGTTGCTGGGCGATCCGCGGGATCGCGGCGAGCGTGTTGGCGGGCCAGTCGTGCATGAGGATGACCTGGCCGTCGGTGAGCCGGCCGGCGGCCTGCACGATGGCGTCGGTGCTCGCGCCGTTCCAGTCCTGCGAGTCGACGTCCCACAGGACCTCGGTCAGGCCGTACTTCGCCTCGACCGACTTCACCGTCGCGTTGGTCTCGCCGTACGGAGGGCGGAACAGCTTCGGCGTCCCGCCGCCCGCGCCCGAGACCGCCTGCTGGGTCCGCGAGATCTCCGAGTCGATCTGCGACTGGCCGAGCTGGGTGAGGTGCGGGTGGGTGTAGCTGTGGTTCCCGACCCACATTCCGGCGTCCACCTGGGCCCGCACCAGGGAGGGGTTGGCGGCGGCGTTCTGGCCCACGTTGAACATCGTGGCCCGCAGCCCGTTCTGCCGGAGCGCGGTGAGCAGGGCCTGGGTGCTGCCTGACGGGCCGTCGTCGAAGGTGAGTCCGACGTAGCCGGTGCAGCCGGCGGCTTGCGCCGGGGCCGGGCCGGCGGCCAGGGTGCCCGCGGCGGCCAGGGCGACGGCGGCCAGCCCGGTGACCAGGGAGCGCGCCGACAGACGTGGTCTGACTCTCATGGGGGTGGTCCTCCAGCCTCGGGGATACGGGGGTCAGCCGGTGGTGCAGGAGACGGTCGGCCAGGTCCAGTTGCCGTTGTGCTGGATGGTGACGCCCCAGTTGTTGCCGTTGCCGTTGGGTTTGGCGGTGAGTACCTGGGCGCTGGGGTAGCCGGCGGTGATGTTCCAGGTGGAGAGGATCCTGGCGGGGGAGGGGACGTTCATGGTGACGGTCCAGTTGTCGGAGCCGGTGACCGAGACGTTGAGGTTGTAGCGGTCGCTCCACTGCTGGCCGGCGGAGAGCGTCGCGGTGCAGCCGTTGTTCCCGCCCCCGCCGCCTCCGCCCGAACCGGTGTCGCCCACCGTGATGCTGGAGTTGCCGCTGCTCTGGTATCCCTCGGTGGCCAGGATCATGTAGTTGAAGCTGCCGAGGTTCATCCCGTGGCCGGCCCACGCGTCGAAGTGGTTGCCGGTGGTGATGGTGCCGCCGGTCCGCCTGGTCTGACGCACGCTCCAGTACTGGTTGAAGGTCTTGTTGCCCTCGATGGAGGGGGCGTTGTAGCGAGTCGTCTCGTAGATGTCGTAGGTGCCGCCGTCGCTGGTCACCGTGCCCTTGTACGTTCCCGTGGGCCGGTAGGTGCCCCAGTTGTCGACGATGTAGTACTCCACGAGCGGGTTCTGCGACCAGCCGTACAGCGCGAGGTAGGCGTTGCCGGACGGGTTGAAGCTGCCCGAGTAGTTCACGGTCCGGCGTCCGCCGGTGCTCCAGCCCTTGCCGGCGACGAAGTTGCCGGTGTTGCTCCAGGAGGTGCCGTAGCCGCCGCCGGAGCCCAGGTTCATCGAGACCGACCCGGGTGAGTCGGTCCAGAAGGAGTAGAAGTAGCCGTTGTTCGTACCGGTCTGGTTGCTGGTGACGACCGTGTCCGCCTGCGCGGTGCCGGGCAGGACCAGCGCGGCGACGGCGACCAGCAGCAGGGTGCAGGCGCTGCTGAGGAGCAGCCGGAAGCGGCTGCGTAAGCGTACGTCTCTCATGGGCGTGCTTCCTCCTCGTCCTCGTGAGGCCGGCGGTGAGGCCGTTGGTGCCGGGGCCCTCTGCCAGTGGCGAACAGTGTTGGTCTGCCCCTGTCAACTGTCAACAGTTTCGGAAGTCGTTGCGAAAGATGCGGGGGGCGGGCCTGTTCTGCTCTGAGGTTTTTGTCGCAGGTCAGGGGGATGGTTGTGGTGATCCGGCCATTGAAAGCGAGGAGGGGTGCATCGACGTGAGATCGTTTGGCGAATTCGATCTTTCGAATGTTTCGAATGGCTTCCTGGTCACTCGCTGCCGACGAGCATCTTCACCTCGAACTCCTCCTCCATGACGGCCTCCTGACGTGCCGTCAGCACCGTGCCGAGCCAGCCCAGCAGGAAACCGGCCGGGATGGAGACGATGCCGGGGTTCTGCAGCGGGAAGAAGGCGAAGTCGGCGTCCGGGTAGATCGAGGACGGCGTCGAGGAGACGACCGGGGAGAACACGACGAGCAGGACGGAGCACGCCAGTCCGCCCCACAGGCTGAGCAGCGCGCCCTGCCCGGTGAAGCGCCGCCAGAACAGGCTGTAGACGATCGTCGGCAGGATCGCGGACGCCGCGATGGCGAACGCGAGGAAGGCGAGGTTCGCGGTGTTGGCCTGCCAGGAGAACAGCGACAGCAGGATGCCGAGGACGCCGATGACGACCGCGGACAGGCGGGCGACGGTGAGTTCCTCGGCCTCGGTCGCCCGGCCCTTCCGGATCACCTCGCCGTACACGTCGTGGGCGAGGGAGGAGGCGGCGGCGAGGGTGAGTCCGGCCGCGACGGCGAGCAGGGTGACGAAGGCCAGGCAGGACAGCAGTGCGGTGAGGACGCCGCCGCCCAGGGCGTGCGCGAGCAGCAGTATGGCCGCGTCGCCCTTGCGGTCGGTGGCGGCGATGGTGTCCCGGCCGACGACGGCGGTGGCGCCGAGGCCGAGGATGCCGGCCGCCAGGCAGACCAGGCCGACCAGGGTCACGGCCCACACCACGGAGGTGCGCAGTACGGCGCCGGTGCGCGGGGCGAGCAGCCGCATCAGCACGTGGGGCAGGGCGGCGAGCCCCAGCACGATGGCCAGTTCGAGGCTGAAGAAGTCCAGCTTGCTGGAGGTGCTGGCGCCGTAGCGCAGTCCGGGCTGCAGGAAGCGCTCGCCGTGGCCGCTGCCGTCGGCGGCCGCGGAGAGCAGGGCGCCGGGGCTCCAGTGGTAGTGGTGGAGCACCATCACCGTGGTGATCGCCACCCCCGCCAGCAGCATCACGGCCTTGATGATCTGGATGACGGTCGCTCCCGGCATGCCGCCGATGGAGGCGTAGGCGATGACGATGGTGCCGATGACGACGATGCACAACGTGCGTGTGGTGGCGCCGGGTTCGCCGGTGAACTGGGTCAGCAGGGCCACGCTGCCGAGCAGTTGGGCCACCAGGTAGAGGGTGGTGAGGGTCAGCGTGCACACCGCCAGGGCGATCCGCACCGGCCGCTGCATCCTGGGCAGACGCAGGGCGATCATGTCTCCGGGCGTGAACCTGCCCGCGTGGTGCAGGGGTTCGGCGATCAGCAGCACCACCATCATCCAGGCCACGGTGGTCCCGCCCAGGTACAGCAGTCCGTCGTACCCGGTCAGGGCGACCAGTCCGGTGGTGCCCAGCAGCGTCGCCGCGGACAGGTAGTCGCCGCACATGGCCAGGCCGTTGCGCAGCGCGGACATGCCCCGGTTGCCGAGGTAGAACTCGCTGATCTCGTCGCGGTGCGGGGCGGTCAGCAGGGCCATGAACAGCGTGACGACGACCACCGACAGGAACAGCAGGAACGTCAGCTGCACGCTGAACCGGTCGACCACGCCCGCGGAAGTGGTCACCACGTGCGGTACCCCCTCGGACCCTGGTCCGGCTGCTGCCCGGCGGCCTCGTGCGCCGCGGCCGTGGCGGCGCGGCGGGCCGTGTGCTGGTGCAGGTGCGCGCGGACGCCGCGGGCGAGCGGGTCGACACGGGTGCGCATGTGCCGCGTGTACGCCCACACGGTCACCGCCATCACCGCGAACTGGCCCAGTCCCAGGGCGAGTCCGAGGGTGAGGTGACCCGCCAGGGGCTGGTTCATGAGGCCCGGCGTGAAACTCGACAGCAGTACGTACAGCAGGAAACCGCCGACCGACCACACCGTCGCCCGGACGCCGAACCGCCGGTGCGCATGGCGCAGCGAGCGGAATTCGGGATGGGCGGAAATAGGGGGCGGGTCCACCCGGCCGCCGTGTGCGCGGTGGTAGGCGGGCGAGTCGTCGGGCCATGCGGACTGCTCGGGCACAAAAGCACCTTCTTCGCTGCTTCGTGCCCGCACCGGCTCCGGGGGAGCCGTCGGGCGTCCTGCTTCCCTGAGCGATGGGAAGGGACGGACGCGCTGGTGAGGTGCGGGCCAAGTCGGGGGACCGTGAATCCGAATTACTCGGTCTCTGAATTCACGGGGGTGTTCTCGGGGATTTGGTGTGAAGATCCCGGGGCCTTGTCGGAGGGTGATGACGAGGCCGGAAGCGGAGTATGACAGTGACGTCTTTGCGTAATCAACAGCGGGGGTCAATTTGTCGGGCATCCGGCGTGACCGGGTGCGGGACGGGGATTCCTGGATGACGTGCCGCCTTGCCCGCGAGGCGACTCCCGGCGAAAAGTCCGGACCAATTTCCCGGTCAAAATATCTCGAATACGACGTCCTACTGGAAGGGCGGCGCGAAGACCCGGGACGGCCGCGCGTAGACCCGCTGGGACGGCAGCGTGACGACCCGCCGAGACGGGGTACGACGGGCCGCTGGGACGGGAGTGCGACGCGGCACGGGGGCGGGTGGGCCGATCGGCGTGGCTTGTGCCCGTTGGACCCATGAAACCCGGATCGCGCCGCACAAGGCTGGATGTGACGGGAGGGGTGGACCAGCACACCGGGAGCCGCGACGACACGGGCGGCGGCGACGGCCCGGGGCGAGGAGTGGACATGACGTACGAGCACAAGACCCTCTGGGACTACGGCAAGTACGCCCCCCGGACACCCTTGAGCGGACACGTCCTGGTCGGCGTCGACGGATCGGCCGAGGCGGCACGCGCGCTGGACCGCGCGGTCGCCGAGGCCCAGGCCCGCCGGACGCCGCTGGAGATCCTGCACGGCTGGCCGTGGGCCAGGCACGGGACCTCCGAGCCGCCGCGCGGCGCGGACGAGGGCACGCACTCCCTCCTCGACCGGGCCCACGGTGTGCTGCAGACCGCCGTGGCGCAGGCCCGTGAGCGCGCTCCGGGGCTGCGCTTGACGGCGACCCTGAGCCCGCAGCCCGTCGCGGCGGAACTGGTGCGCCGGGGCCGCAACGCCGCGCTGACCGTCATCGGCAGCCGCGGCCTGGGCGAGATCACCGGACTGACGGCCGGGTCCGTCGGCTGGCGGGTCGCCGCCCACTGCGCGAGCCCGCTGCTGGTGGTGCGCGGCGAGACGGCGTACGGATGGCTGGAACACGGCACCGTGCTGGTGGGCGTGGCCACCGACCTGGACACCGAAGCCACACGATTCGCCTTCGGGGAGGCGCGGCTGCGGGGCGCCCGGGTGCGGGTCCTGCACGCGTGCGCCGTACCGGTGCCCGCGGGAACCGCTCCCCCGGCCGACGCGGGCGCCGTCGTACGGAGGCGGGCGGCCGTGCCGGGGCGGGCCGTCGCCGCGCTGCACGGGAAGTACCCCGAGGTCGAGGTGGAGACCGACACGGTGTGGGGCGGCGCGACCCAGGCGCTGGTCGAGGCCACCCGCGCCGCCGACGCGGTCGTGATCACGGCGCACCGGCGGCCCGGTCAGCGGCCCGGTTCGCGGCTCGGTCCGGTCACGCACGCCCTGCTGCACCACGCGCACTGCCCGGTCTTCCTGGTGCCCGCCCCCTGAGCGCGGCGGCGTCCGCCACCACGCCGACCCGGAGCGGCTGCGACTCCGGCCCGGACCCCGACTCGACCCGACCCCGACTCCGACCCGGACCCGGACCCGAAAGGAACACGAACACGACGATGAGGCAGCGCAGGATCACCGACGTCATGACCCGCGAGGTCGTGCGCACCACCGGCGACACACCGTTCAAGACGGTCGCCCGCCTGCTGGCGGACCATCGCATCAGCGGGCTGCCCGTGGTGGACGACGAGGAGAGGGTCCTCGGGGTGATCTCCGAGACCGACCTGCTCCAGCACCAGGCGGCGCAGGACGAGGAACGCCGTGGCCGGCGCTTCCGGCTGCCGCCGCTGACCCGGTCCGCGCGCGCCGCGGCGGTCAAGGGCCGCGCGCGGACCGCGGAAGACCTCATGACCCGGCCCGCCGTCACCGCGTCCCTCGGCCAGACGGTGCGGGAGGCCGCGCACACCATGCAGTGGCACGGCGTGGAACGCCTGCCCGTGGTCGACGAGCAGGACCGCCTGGTCGGCATCGTCACCCGCGGTGACCTGCTCCGGGTCTTCCTGCGCCCGGACGAGGAGCTCCGGCGCGACGTGCGCGACCAGGTGGCCGGCGCGCTCTCCCGGCCCCCCGCCACCGTCGAGGTCGGTGTCCGCGGGGGAGTGGTCACCCTCACCGGACAGCTGGAGCGGCGCAGCGACGCCGCGCTCGCGGTACGCGTCGCCGGTGGCGTCGACGGCGTCGTGGCGGTCGTCGACGGCCTCGCGTACAGCCTGGACGACACCCAGCCGCTGCCGACCGGGTTCTCCCCCGGCCACATGTGAGGGGCGTCCTGCCCGGGCCTGAGGGCCTTCGCGCCCGGGTCCGAGGGCCTTCGCGTCCCGGTCGTCGGCCGTGTGGGACCAACGGCCCCGTGACGCGGGCCCGCCGCCGTCCGATCATGAATACGGGAGCGAGAGCCGAAGCTCCCGGGCCGGATCAGGGTTCGGCCCCGACCGTGTCGGCATCAGACCGTGTCGGCATCAGGAGGAGACCATGCCGCACACCAAGGAATGGAAGGTCCGTCTCCACCTCTTCGAGGACGCGGGGACGACGAAGGCGCACGCGGTGCTGGAGACCGGCACCACGTCACTCACCGGCCGCGGGACCGCGCACTGCAACCCCGCGGACACGGACGTGCCGGAGATCGGCGACGAACTGGCGGTCGGCAGGGCGCTGGGCGACCTGAGCCGGCAGTTGGTGGCCATCGCCGAGCGGGACGTCGAGGGCATGGGCGCGTCCGGGAACGAGCGGGACAGCCGCCCGGCGTCCGGCTGGTCCATCTGAACACCGATCACGTCCTGGCGGGCCGGCCTGCCCCCGGCCACCGGCGCCACCAGGCGTGACGGCGACGTCGCCGGGCCGGGAGCCGGACCGGGAAGGAGCCGGGCCCCCGGGCCGAGGTGCCGTCAGGCGCACGGGACGAGGAACACCGGGCAGGCCGCGTGGCGTACGGCGGAGTGGACGACCGCGCCGAGCCGTGATCCGGCGCCGGACCCCACCCGGTGGCCGAGCACCGCGAGGCCGGCGCGACGCGTCTCGGCGCTGACGGCACCCGCGGGCACGTCCTCCCGGCAGACCTCTTCCACCCGGACGTCCGGATACTTCTGCCGCCACGGCAGCAGGGCCTCGGCGAGCCGCTGCGCGGCCTGCCCGGCCGCGTTCGAACGGGCCCCGTGCCCGGGCGTGACCGGATAGGTGCGCGCGGGACCGGGCGTCGTCCACGCGTACAGCGCCCGCAGCGGCACCCGCCGCATCGCGGCCTCCTCGAAGGCCACGGCGATGACGTCCTCCTGCTCGGCGCGCCCGGCGTCGAGCGCCAGCAGCACCGGTCCGGCCGGCCGGTCACCGGGGTGGGGCACCGGCCGGACCAGGACGACGGGGAAGTCGGCGCGCGCGGCGGTGTGCGCGCCGGTGGAGCCCAGCAGGAGGGCGGACATGCCGCCCAGACCCCGGGAACCGAGCACCAGCAGGTCCCCGCCGACCCCGGAGAGCAGCAGCGCCTCGTGCGGCGGCAGGCCCAGCAGCGTGGCGTGGATGGGAAGTCCGGGGTGGCGGCAGCGGAGGCGGTCCCTCGCGAGTTCCAGGGACCGGGTGGCCCAGCTGCGCCGTTCGGCCGCCTCCGGCGGCTCGGGGGCGGTGCCGCCCGGTGGCGGCCAGGCGGACACCAGGCGCAGGGAGGTGCCCCGGAGCTCGGCTTCGCGGGCGGCCCAGGCGGCGGCGGCGAAACTGGCGGCGCTGCCGTCGATGCCGGCAGTGACGGGGCGGTTCATGTCGTACTCCTCCGGGCGGACGGACGGGGTCCCGTTACGGGGCAGAGGGGGGCGTCCTCACCTTGACGCGGACACGGGCACCGGCGGGAGGGCTCCTCGGGTCCCGTCATGGGGCCGAACGGCTACTTGGCGTGCCCCGGGCGCGTGGTGCGGGATACGGGGTGCCGGGCCGCCGGCCGCGCGCCCTCCTGCCGGGCCCGCACGCGCGACGACCTGCCGCGCGGCCATGCCGCCGGGCACGGCGCGGCGGCCCGTGCCGCCCGCAGCGCCCGTGCCCCCGTGCTGCCCGCAGCGCCCGCTGCGCGCTCGGCCAACGGCCGGGTACGGCTGGGCGCCGGGGCGGCCGACGGGTTCCACGTCCCGTGCCGGGCGCAGTGTCCGCGCGGGCCTCCTCCGCGGAACGGGACCGTGTCGAGTCGCGGTTCGCGGCGGGGCCGCGAGTGCGGCGCGGGAGCTCTTTCGTGGAGTGGGGCCGCGTAACCCTGCCGCCGGGGGTGCCGGCCGCCGGCCGCAAGAGCAGGCGCAGGGCGCTGGCGCTGGCGCTGGCGCTGGCGCCGGGTGCGGGAGCCCCTTCGGTCCGGCCGCGTTCCCGTCCGTCTGGAGTGACACTGGGTGCGGAGGGCCGCGCGCACGCCGTTCGGCACGCCGGTCTCGCGTTCCGGCGTCGCGGCGGGCCGCGGAGAAGAGCGGACGCGGGAGGCGGAGCCATGGCCGTCACCATCGCCCTGGCGGGCGACACCATGCTGGGCCGCGGGGTCGCCGAGACACTCGCCCACAAGAAGCCGCACCACCTGTTCAGCCCGGCGATCGAGCGGATCGCCGGAGGCGCGGACCTGTTCCTGCTCAACCTCGAATGCTGCGTGTCGGACCGGGGGTCCCGCATCGACGTGCCCGGCAAGCCGTTCTTCTTCCGCGCCCCGCCCCGGGCCGCGGCCGTGCTGGCCGACCTGGGCGTGGACGTGGCGTCCCTGGCCAACAACCACGCGCTCGACTACGGTCCCGAGGCGCTCCTCGACACCCGGGACCACCTCGGCCGGGCCGGCATCCGGACGCTCGGCGCGGGCGCCGACGTCGGGGAGGCGCGCGCCCCGCTCGTTCTGGAGGCCGGCGGGCTGCGCATCGGGATCCTCGCGGTCACCGACCATCCCCCCGAGTACGCCGCGGGCCCCGGCCGGCCCGGTGTGGCGTACGCGAACCTCTGGGACGAGGACGTGCCCGCCTGGCTCACCGACGCCGTCCGGGCCCTGGCCGCCCGGACCGACCTGGTGCTGGTCAGCGTGCACTGGGGCCCCAACATGACCAGCCGGCCCGTCGCACACGTCAGCGGCGCCGCACCCGCCCTCACCGCGGCCGGCGCCGATCTCGTCGTCGGGCACTCCGCCCACGTCTTCCACGGCTTCACCCGGCACGTCCTGTACGACCTGGGCGACTTCATCGACGACTACGCCGTTCACCCGGCCCTGCGCAACGACCTCGGCCTGCTCTGGCTGGTCACCCTGGACGAGCACGGCCCCGTGCGCACGGAGGCCGTTCCCGTCGCCCTGGACTACTGCCACACCCGCCTCGCCAACGATGCGGAGTACGCCTGGATCGCCGACCGGCTCGGCGAAGCCTGCGCCGAGCTGGGCACCCAGGGCGTCACCGACGAGGGCGACCGGCTGTCCGTCGACTGGTCCCGTTCCCTGGCCCGCGCGAGCTGACAGCACGGAATTCCATTCTCTAACAGGGCCGAACGGCACCCTTTCGAAGGTGCTTTGCTCCCTTTCGCAGGGTCTGTCGGCAGTGCCCCGACCATCCTTTCGGGTGATGTGATGCGATCACGCCCTCCGACCTCGTCCCGATGGCGTATGCACCCCCGGAGCCGATAGGAAAAGTGCCGATGTTCCGCCCAGTTGTCATCACCCCGATCGTCTGTGCCCTGGCCGCGGGCGCCGCGGCGGTGTCCTTCGCACGGGGATCGTGGCTGGGGGTGGTCTGGCTGCTGCTGGCCGGGCTGACGTCCAACATGGCCCTCTCCTACGCCCGCCGGGCCAGGTCCGCTACGCGGGCCGCCGGCGCGACCGGCGCCTGCGCGGGCGGCGGGGCATGCGGCACCTGCGTGAAGAAGGTCTGCGCATGAGCGCCGACTACCACGCCCTGCTCGCGCGCCGGGAGGCCATGCGCCTGCGTGACCGGCTGCTCGCTCCCGCGCCCGGCGCGGCACGTGCCGCCATGGGGTCGTGTTCGCCCGCACCGCGCCCCGGCGCCCGCCGGTCCGGCGCCTACGACGGAGCCGCCGACCAGGAGCTGATCACCCGGAACCTGGTGCACGTCACCCCGTTCGACCGCCTCATCGCCCACCTCTACGAGGTCATGTTCGAGCGGCACCCGTATCTGCGGAAGCTGTTCCCCGACTCGATGGAGTTCCAGCGGGTCCATCTGGAACGGGCGTTGTGGTACCTGATCGAGAACCTGCACCGCCCCGAGGAGGTGGCCGACTTCTGCACCCGGCTCGGCCGTGGCCACCGCAAACTCGGCGTGCTGCCGGTGCACCACCGGGTGTTCGAGGAGGCACTCGCCGACGCGCTGCACCGGTCCGCGGGCGGACGGCTGGGCGTGGACGTGGAGCAGGCGTGGCTGCGCATGGTCCGCTTCGCCACCACGGCGATGGCGGAGGGCGCCGACGAGGCGCTGGCGGAGCCGGCGTACTGGAGCGGCACGGTCGTCGACCACCAGCGCCGCCGCCCGGACCTCGCCGTGCTGCGCGTGCGGCCCGCCGAGCCGTACCCGTACCGCCCCGGCCAGTACGCGACCCTGGAGACGCCCCTGCTGCCGCACACCTGGCGCCCGTACTCGCCGGCCGGCCTGCCGGGCGCGGGCGGCGAACTGGAGTTCCACGTCCGGCGTACCGGCCCCGGCGGGGTGAGCGACGCGCTGGTGACGGGGACCGGCGTCGGCGACACCGTGCGCCTGGGACCTGCCCAGGGGACGACCACCCTGGACGACGGCGTCCCGCGCGACGTGCTCATCGTGGCCGGCGGCACCGGCTGGGCCACCGCCAGGGCCCTGGTGGAGGACATGGCCGAACGGCGCAGGCCGGGCCGCACCGTCCACCTGTTCCTCGGCGCCCGCACGGTCGACGACCTGTACGACGCGCCGGCGCTGACCCGGCTGGAGGGCCGCTGCCCGTGGCTGCGGGTGATCCCGGTGATCGACGACGGCCCCGGCCTGTCCGGGCACTCGCCGGTCACCGAGGCGCTGGCCGCGCACGGCGACTTCAGCGGCCACATGGCGTACGTCAGCGGGCCGCCGGGCCTGGTCACGGCCGCCGTGCGGCGGCTGGCCGAGCTGGGACTGCCGGCGGACCGCATCCGCCACGATCCGGTGGCGGCCGGGGCGCCCGCGCCGCCCGCGCTGCCGTCGACGGGCATGTCGGCGTGACGCACCGGGCGCTTCTACAGTGGGCGTTGTGACCGACAGCAGCCCACGCCCACTGGCCGTGTTCGACCTGGACAACACCCTCGCGGACACGGCACACCGGCAGTGCTACCTGGAGCGGAGACCTCGCGACTGGGACGGCTTCTTCGCCGCCGCGCCCAAGGATCCGCCGATCCCGGAGGGCGTCGCGCTGGCGCGGGAGAGCGCGGAAGAGTGCGAGGTCGTCTATCTGACCGGCCGGCCCGAGCGCTTCCGGCGCGACACGCTCGACTGGCTCGCCGCGCACGGACTGCCGGAGGGGCGGGTCCACATGCGGCGCGACGGCGACCGGAGGCCCGCCCGCCGGACCAAGCTGGAGGTCCTGCGCCGCCTCGCCGGCACCCGGGAGATCCGGATGCTGGTGGACGACGACGAGCTGGTGTGCGAGGACGCGGAGCGGGCGGGCTTCACCGTCGTCCGGGCGCGGTGGGTCGCGCCCTCCGCGGACCTGGAGACGGCGCAGGAGCAGGAGGGACGCACCTGACGGCCCCGCCCGGCCCGACCGGTCTCACCGGTCCGCCCGGTCGTCGGTCTGGTCAGTTCGTCGGGGTCGTCGATCAGGCCTGGTCGGTCTGGTCCGTCCGTGCGGTCCGTCGGTCTGGTCGGTCGGTCTCGCCGAGCCGTTACACGGTCGCCTCCGTCAGTCCGTCTCGTCCAGCCGGAAACCCACCTTCAGGCCGACCTGCCAGTGCGCGATCTGCCCCTCCTCGATCCGGCCGCGCACCTGCGTCACCTCGAACCAGTCCAGGTTGCGCAGGGTCTGCGAGGCGCGCTCGATGCCGTTGCGGACGGCCTCGTCGACGCCGTCCGGCGAGGTGCCGACGATCTCCGTGACCCGGTAGGTGTGGTTCGACATGCGGGTTGCTCCTCTCCGCCGCGTGACGGACCTGCCACGCCTGATTCCACCGTGCCGTACGGCGCGACCGGGCGCGACCGCGCCGAGGGCGTCCTCGGCGCGGCCGCGCGGGGCACCGGGCTCAGCGCGCCCGGCTCAGCGCGCCACGCTCAGCGACAGCGCGAAGCGGCCCTCGCCGTCCGTCCACCAGTGGGACAGCTCCAGCCCCGCGGCCCCGAGTTCGGCGCGCACACCCTCCTTCCGGAACTTCGCCGACACCTCGGTGCGCAGCTCCTCGCCCGCCGCGAAGTCGACGGCCAGGTCGAGTGCGGGCACCTTCACGGTCTGCGCGCGGCGCGAGCGCAGCCGCATCTCGATCCACTCGTTCTCCGCGTCCCACAGCGCCACATGGGCGAAGGCGCCGGGATCGAAGTCGGCGCCCAGTTCGCGGTTGACGACGGCCAGGACGTTCTTGTTGAACGCGGCCGTCACCCCGGCCGCGTCGTCGTACGCCCGGACCAGCACCCGCTCGTCCTTGACCAGGTCCGTGCCGAGCAGCAGCGCGTCGCCGGGCGAGAGCAGGGCGCGGACCGAGGCGAGGAAGGCGGCCCGTTCGGCGGGCAGCAGGTTGCCGATGGTGCCGCCGAGGAAGGCCAGCAGCCGGGGGCCCGGTGTCTCCGGCAGGGCCAGGCCGGCGGTGAAGTCGGCGATGAGCGCGTGGACGTCGAGTGCCGGGTGCTCGGCGATCAGGGCGTGGCCGGCCTGGGTGAGCGCGCTCTCGCTGACGTCGACCGGGACGTAGGTGCGCAGTCCGGTCAGGGCGTCGATCAGGTGGCGGGTCTTGTCCGAGGAGCCCGAGCCCAGTTCGACCAGGGTGCGGGCGCCGGTCGCCGCGGCGATCTCGGCGGAGCGGGCGAGGAGGATCTCCCGTTCCGCGCGCGTCGGGTAGTACTCGGTCAACTCGGTAATCTGCTCGAACAGTTCGCTGCCGTGGGCGTCGTAGAACCACTTCGGCGGCAGCGTCTTGGGTGTGGCGGTCAGGCCGTGCTGGACGTCGGCGCGCAGGGCTGCCTCGGTGGCGTCCTCGGGCAGGGTGCGGGTGACAAGGAACGGGCTCACGTACAGGGCTCCTTCGGTGGTGCCGGGGTCAGGGCGTCACTCGGCTCCTTGAGCGGGGTCAGCAGCACGTCGGTGCGGGTCGCCGAGAGCAGGGTGCGGTCGGGGACCTGCTGCCAGCGCGGGTCGTCGTCGTAGGGCTCGGAGGCCACGACGGTGCCGCGGCCGGGCGTCCACAGGTAGTGGAGCGCGTCGCCCCAGACGGTCGCGGTGATCGTCTCGCCGTCGGTGAGCAGCAGGTTGAGGCGGGAGCCGGGGGCCGCCGCGGCGACCTCCAGCACCGTGCCGGCCATGGCCTCGCCCGGGTCGTCGCCCGCCCGCAGCCGGGCGAGGACCAGCGCCCAAACGAACGCCGAGTCGTTGCGGGCCTCCAGCGACAGCAGGTCCTCGGCGGGCAGCGTCCGGGTCAGCGGCGCCAGCGAGCCGGGCCAGCCCGCGACCGCGCCGTTGTGGCTGAACAGCCAGGTGCCCGCGGCGAACGGCGCCGCCGCGGCCTCGGCGTCGGCCCCGGACAGCGTCGCGTCCCGTACGGCGCCCAGCACGGCGCGGCTGCGCACCACCCGGGCCAGGTCGGCGAAGGACAGGTCGGCCCAGATCGGCCCGGCCCGCCGGTACCGCGCGGGCACCGGGTCGCCGTCGGCGTACCAGCCGACCCCGAAACCGTCGGCGTTGACGGTGCCGTACCGCTGGTGCCGGGGCGCCCACGACTGGCGGTACAGGCCGTGCGGGGGTTCCACGAGGAGCCGGCCGAGCGGCTCCTCGGGCCCCAGGTACGCCACGTGCCGGCACATCAGGCGGCTTCCGAACGGGCGGTGCGGAAGCCGCTGAAGATCTGCCGCCGGATCGGATAGTCCCAGTTGCGGAACGTGCCCCGGCAGGCCACCGGGTCCACGGCGAACGAACCGCCGCGCAGCACCTTGTACTCCGGCCCGAAGAACACCTCCGAGTACTCCCTGTACGGGAACGCTTCGAAGCCCGGGTACGGCAGGAAGTCGCTCGCCGTCCACTCCCACACGTCACCCATCAACTGCCGTACGCCGTGCGGTGACTCGCCCGCCGGGTAGCTGCCGGCCGGAGCGGGGCGCAGGTGCCGCTGGCCGAGGTTGGCGTGCTCGGGCGCCGGGTCCGCGTCGCCCCACGGGTAGCGCCGCGAGCGGCCGGTGGCGGGGTCGTGGCGGGCGGCCTTCTCCCACTCGGCCTCGGTGGGCAGCCGCCGCCCGGCCCAGCGGGCGTAGGCATCGGCCTCGTACCAGCACACGTGCACGACCGGCTCGTCGGGCGGCACCACCTCGGTGACGCCGAAGCGGCGCCTGAGCCACTGCCCGCCGTCGCGGTGCCAGAACAGCGGGGCGCGCAGGGAGGTCCGGCGGACGTGGGCCCAGCCGTCGGCCGTCCACCACCGCTCGTCGTCGTAGCCGCCGTCCTCGATGAACGCCTGGTAGGCGGCGTTGGTGACCGGCGTGGTGTCGATCCAGAACGGTGCCACCTCCCGCCGGTGCGCCGGGCGTTCGTTGTCCAGGGCCCAGGGCTCGGTGCTGGTGCCCATGGTGAACGGGCCGCCCGGGACGAGGACTTCGGCCGGTCCGGTGAACGGGGGGAACGGGTCCGGGTCGGGGGCGGTCAGGACCTGCGGGCCCTTGCGGAGCTGATGGGTGATCAGCATCGTCTCGTCGTGCTGCTGTTCGTGCTGCGCGATCATCCCGAAGGCGAAGCCGGCCCGCGTCAGCCGGGTCCCGTGGAAGTCGGCGCTCTCCAGCACGTCCAGCACCCGGCCGCGCACCTCGGCCGCGTAGGCGCGGGCCTCGGCGGGCGGCAGCAGGGGCAGCCTGGGCCGTTCGGAGCGCGGATGCTCGAAGGCGTCGTAGAGACTGTCGATCTCGGGGCGCATCGCCTCCCGGCCGGCGACGGCCCGCAGCAGCCACAGCTCCTCCTGGTTGCCGATGTGCGCCAGGTCCCACACCAGCGGCGACATCAGCGGCGAGTGCTGTGCGGTCAGGTCGGGCTCGTCGACGCAGCCGGTCAGCAGTGTGGTGCGGGCGCGGGCCGTGGTGAGGGTGAGCAGGCTCCGTTCCCGCAGCGCGTCGGCGTCGAGGGAGGGGTCGGTCATGTGCGGCTGTCCTTCCCGTGGCTGCGACGGCCGGTGCCGTGCAGGTGGTCGAGCAGGTCGTCGGCGGGGCAGCGGCCCGGTGCGACGTAGCGCTCCAGGTACTCCGTGACGGCGTGCGTCACCTCGGCGCCGGCCCCGAGCCGGGGCAGGGCCTCCAGCGCCGCCGTGAAGCAGCCGACGGCCGCCTCGTGCAGTTCGGGGTCGGCCAGGCCCAGGCGGGCCGCGTCACTCCACAGCGGATTGTGCGGCGCGGGCCGGGCGGTGGCCCGTTCGGCCAGGGGCTTGACCATCCGGTAGGCGGTCTCGGCGGCCTCCGGGTCGTCGAACAGCGCGGCCGTCACGGCGAGCGGGACGATCCATCCGTCGTCGCCGGGCTGCGCGTCGATCATCCGCAGCTCCAGGTGGCCGCGCGGTCTGACCGGCGGGAACAGGGTCGTGATGTGGTAGTCGAGGTCCTCCCGGGTCGGCGTCCCGGATCTGGTCCATTCCCGGAACGTCAGCCCCTCGGGGACGTCCCAGGGCCCGCCCTCGCGGCGTACGCACATCACCGGCGCGTCCAGGACGTGCCGGGCCCAGGCGTCCCGCGGGTCGCCGTTCAGGCGGGGCGCGCCCGCCCGGCCGGGGCCGATCTCCATCCACCGCAGCTGGCGGGTCGAGCGCCAGCCGGTGGGCCGGCCCCCGGCCAGCGGTGAGTTGGCGAACGCGGCCAGCAGGACCGCGCCCAGCTGGTGCGCCAGCCACCAGCGCCGCCCGTGCCCGAGCGGGCCGGGCTCCTCGTACCCGGCGTCCAGGCAGACCTGGACGGAGGCGGAGGCGCACATCATGGCGCGGCCGGCCGGACCGCCCCGGTCCAGGCAGGCCTCCATGGCGTCGTAGCGCGGCTGGCGCAGGAACCGACGCGGCGGGTGCCAGGGGTCGTGGCCGATGCCGAAGAGGCCGAGGCCGTGTCCGGCGAGGACCGCGCGTACGGCGTCCAGGTCGGCGGAGACGGTGGCGATGCACTCCGTCAGCGAGGCGGCGGGAGGCGAGCTGAGCTCCAGCTGGCCGCCGGGTTCGACGGTGAACGCCGACCTCAGGGGCACGGTCCGCAGTGCGGCGTAGGCCGCCGCGAGTCGTTCGGGTGTGACGGGGAGCTGCGGTGCGCGCAGCTCGTGGACGAGCCATTCCACCTCGACCCCGAGGGCGCGCGGTGGGCCGGTCTTGAAGCAGATGCCCCTGACCAGGGCCTCCACCTCGGCTTCGGTGACTGCGGTGCGGTGTTCCGGACAGTCACCGCAGTCGCTCACTGAGTCGGACATGTCGGGATTCCTCCTGAGATTCCACGATGCCACCGATCACCCTGTGAGGCGTCCGGGCGGCGGCACCCGTCCCACCCAAAACCCTCGCGTCGATTCGCACAAGAGTGCGTACCGTTGTGTTCCGGCTCGGTAATCTCCGCCTTTCCGTCGTTTCCCACGCCTTTCCCGAGCGTTCCCGGGGCCCGTGAAACCCGGTTGCCCCGCATCACCAGCATCACCCACGATGCCTGCATGAGCACGACGGGGGAGCACGCGCGGGGCGTGGTCATGGCGTCCACGGGGGTGGCGCCATGAGCGCGCGCCTGCGCGGCATCGCGCAGCAGACGGAGCAGATCGTGGCGGCCGGGGCCTACCGCGCGCCGGGCGGGCACGAGGTGCCGCTCGCCGCGGCCGTCGAGGCCGCGCGGGCCGGCACCCGGATGTACGGCCCGGGGCCCGTGCCGGTGGTGCCGGCCGCCGGGACCGGCACGCTGGTCGAGGTCACGGGCGAGAGCAGTCTGGAGGCCGCCCGCCGCCTCGGCGCGGACACGGCCGTGCTGAACTTCGCCTCGGCCCGCAACCCCGGCGGTGGCTACCTCAACGGCGCGCAGGCGCAGGAAGAGGCCCTGTGCCGGGCGTCCGCGCTGTACGCCTGCCTGCTGCGGGCGCCGGAGTACTACGAGCACCACCGCGCCCACCGCGACCCGTTCTACACCGACCGGGTCATCCACTCACCGGCGGTGCCCGTCTTCCGGGACGACCGCGGCCGCCTGCTGGACGAGCCGTACACCGCGGGTTTCCTGACCGCCGCGGCGCCGAACGCGGGAGTCGTCCTGCGCAGGGCGCCGCAGCGGGCCGGTGAACTGCCGCGGGCGCTGGCGGTGCGGGCCGAGCGGGTGCTGGAGACGGCTGTCGCGCACGGCTACCGGCGGCTGGTGCTGGGCGCCTGGGGCTGCGGGGTGTTCCGCAACGACCCGGCGCAGGTCGCGGGCGCGTTCCGGGCGCTGCTCGGGCCGGGCGGCCGGTTCGCGGGGGCCTTCGAGCACGTGGTGTTCGGCATCCTGGACCGCACGCCGGACCGGACGGTCCGTGCGGCGTTCGTCCGGTTCTTCCCGGAGCGTCAGCTCCAGCCGTAACGAGCCTTAGCCGTGCCTCAGCCGTGCCTCAGTCGTGGTGATCGGGTGTCAGCTCCAGCCGTAGCGCTCGCGCAGCCGGTGCCGCACCAGGTCGAACCGCATCCGGTCCAGGGCGCAGGCCTCCCGGCGCATCCCGTCCTCGTGCAGCCGCAGCACCCGCTCGACGCCCACCCAGGAGTCCCGCCCGGACCGGTCCCACGGCCCGCTGCCGATCGCCACCCACTCCCGCTCGCCGTCGTGCCGTCTGCTCGTGAGCTGTACGGCGAGAAAGGTGCCGGCGGCCTCGCGGGCGACGACCAGCACGGGCCGGTCCTTGCCGCGGCCGTCGTTCTCCTCGTACGGCACCCAGGTCCAGACGATCTCGCCGGGGTCGGGGTCGCCGTCGTGCGCGGGCGAGTACTCGGTGCGCACCCTGCCGACCTGGCGGGGGTCGGCCTCGGTGGTGGCGGTGGGGCCGTGGCGGCCGGGGACGTTCTCATCGATAGACGCGGTCACGGGGGCACCTTAGAGGGTGCCCCCGTGACCTGTGCGCCGGTGTCCGCAGACCGGGCTCCGTCACTCCTCGTCGGAGTCCACCGGCACCTTCCGCGCGGGCGGGGACGCCGTCCCGTTCAGGGCCGAAGTGCCGTTCGCCGCCTGGCCGTTCTGGTTCATCGAGGCCAGCAGCTGGCGGGCGAGGCCGAGTCCGGTGCCGCCCATGGTGAGCGCCTTGGCGAACATGTCGGCCATGCCGTCGGCGCCGTTGAGCAGCACCATGTTGTCGACGTTGCCGAAGGCGGACGCGCCGGCCTTGACGATCTCCGGCCAGTTCTCGGCGAGTTGCTGGGCGACCACGGCCTCCTGGTTCTCGGCGAGGGCCGCGGCCCGCGCCTTGATGGCCTCCGCCTCCGCGAGCCCCCGCGCCTTCGTCGCCTCGGCGGCCGCCAGGCCCTTCGCCTGCGCCGCCGCGGCCTCGGCCTCGCCGGTGGCGCGGGTCGCCGCCGCCGTGGCGGCACCCCGGGCCTTGGTCGCCTCCGCCTCGGCGCCCGCGGCCGCCTTGACCCGGGTCGCCTCGGCCGCCGCCGCGAGCTCCGTCTCCTTCGCCTTCGCCTGCGCGGCCGAGATGCGCGCATCGCGCTCGGCCTCGGCCAGCGTGCGCTTCTCGTACGCCTTGGCGTCCGCGGGCTTGCGGACGTCGGCCTGGAGCTGCTGCTCGCGCCGGTGCGCCTCCAGTTCGGCCACCCGCGTCTCCTGGACGACGACCTCCTGCCGGGCGCCCGCCTCGGCGAGCGGGCCCGCCTGCCGGGCCTTCGCCGCCGCCTTGTCCCGCTCGGCCTGGTAGCCGGCCTGCAGGATCTCGCTGTCCCGGGTGGCCTCCGCCATCCGCGCGAACGACTGCTGCTCCGCCTCGGTGGCGAGCCGGTTCGCCTCGGCCTGCGCGATGCGCGCGTCCCGCTGGACGGCCGCCGCGTGCGGCATGGCGAGGTTCTGGATGTAGCCGGTCGGGTCCTCGATCTCGTGGATCTGCAGCGAGTCGACGATCAGGCCGAGCTTCTCCATCTCCGTGCCGCAGGCGGCCCGGGTCTGCCCGGTGAGCTTCTCCCGGTCGCGGATCATGTCCTCGACCGTCAACCCGCCCACGATGGACCGCAGATGACCGGCGAAGACGTTGTGCACCCGCTCCGCCATCAGCTTCTGCTGGTCCAGGAAGCGGCGGGCCGCGTTGGCGATCGACACGAAGTCGTCGCCCACCTTGAAGATGACCACGCCCCGCACCTTGAGCGGAATGCCCTGGTGGGTCACGCAGTCCACGTGCAGTTCGGTCTCGTTCAGGTCGAGCGAGAGCTTGCGCACCGCCTGCACCCCGGGCAGCACCAGCGTGCCGCGCCCGGTGACGATGCGGAATCCCATGCCCTCCTCGAGGCCCTCGGTGCGGTGCTTGGAACCCGAGATGATCAGAGCCTCGTTGGGCTCCGCGACCCGCCACATGAGCTTGAACAGACCGATCAGGACGAGGACGGCGCCTGCCGCCACCCCCGCCACGACGCCGACGATCATCGGCATACGCCCCCTTTGCATGGTGCCCTGTCGGCACCGAACGAGGGGGAGTGTGCTCCCGCCTGACGCCGCGGCGGAAGATGCCGAAGGACCCTTGTAGCAATCTTGACGCACAGGCACACGCACAGGCCCGCGCGCCGCCCTCACCTGGGCGGGAGCCGGCTCGTCCGACGGCCGGTCCGCGGCTCAGCCGTCGTACGCCTCGGTGACGTAGACCGTCCGCGGCGGCAGGTACTCCACGACCATCACGACCGTGCCCGGCTCGATACGGCCGCTGCCGGGGGCGGGATGAGCGAGGAAGTGCTCGGCCCCGCCCCGCACCCGGACCATCACCTCGCCGACGAGCCCGGGTCCGACCGTTCCGGTGACCCGCCCCACGAGCCCGACCATCGACGCATCGTCCATGGTCACAGGGTACGGGTCATCGGGTACCGGTCACCGGCTGCGGGTCACCCGAACTCGCTCACGCGGCCGGGGAGTCGGCGTCGAGGGCGGCCGGCGGCGGCCACGCCTCGTGCCAGCGCAGCTCCGCCTCCAGCTGTGCGGCCAGCGAGATCAGCAGCGGCTCGCTGCCGCCGGGGCCGAGCAACTGGGCGCCGACCGGCAGGCCGCCGGCGACGAATCCGGCCGGGACGCTGACGCCCGGCCAGCCCAGGACGTTCCACGGCCAGGCGTACGGGCAGGCGGCGATCATCGCCCGGTCGGTCGCGAAGCCGCTCAGCGACAGCAGCGCGCCGATGCGCGGCGGGGGAGCGGCCGTCGTCGGCGCGAGGACGACGTCGTACGAGCGGAAGAACCCGCCGACACGGCGCTGCAGGACCGCCTCCGCCCGCCGGGCCGCCCGCAGCGGCGCCCCGTCCAGCAGCCGGCCCAGCCGGGCGGCGTCGCGGGTGCGCCGGTCCAGCAGCGCGGGGTGCGGAGCGTCCCGCACGTGTTCGGCGATGCCGACGGTGGCGCGGGGGAGGAAGGCCAGCCCGATCTGCCCGTAGGGCGGGTCGGCCTCCTCGACCGTGTGACCCAGACCGGCCAGTTTCCCGGCGAGTTCGACGACCCGCGCCCGTACGTACGGCTGGAGCCGGGCCGGCAGGGCGGTGAACGGCGGCTTGAGGGAGAGGGCGATCCGGAGCCGGCCGGGGTCGCGGCCGGCCGCCGCGCGGGCGTCGACGGGCGCGGGCCGGTGCGGGTCGTGCGGGTGGTTGCCGCTCGCCGCGTCCAGCAGCAGGGCGGCGTCGGCGACGGTGCGGGCCAGCGGGCCGTTGACGGTGATGCCCTGGAAGGACTCGCCGCGCGGCCAGGTGGAGATGCGGCCGCGCTGCGGCTTGACGCCCACGAGGTGGGTCCAGGAGGCCGGGATGCGCACCGATCCGGCGCCGTCCGAGCCGAGCGCGGCGGGCACCAGACCGGCGGCGACCGCGGCCGCCGATCCGCCGGAGGAGCCGCCGGGGGTGTGGGCGAGGCTCCACGGGTTCCGGGTCGCGCCGAACGCCGGCCCCTCGGTGAAGGGCCACTGTCCGAACTCGCAGGTGTTGGTCTTGCCGACGATCACCGCTCCGGCCGCGCGCAGCCGCCGTACGGCCTCGCCGTCCTCGGCGACCGGCGGGAAGGCGCCGTCGCAGCCGAACGCGGTCGGCTCGCCGGCCACGTCCATGTCGTCCTTGACGGCCACCGGCACCCCGAGCAGCGGTGCGCGGGCCCCGGCGGCCAGCCGCGCGTCAGCGGCGTCGGCTTCGGCGAGGGCGGCCTCGGCCCGCACGATCCGGAACGCGTTGACGGTCGGCTGCGTCGCCTCGATCCGGGCCAGCGCCGCCTCCACCAGCGCCCGCGAGGTCACCTCCCCGGCGGCCAGCGCACGGGCGGATTCCGCGAGGCCGGGGGAACGGTCGGGCAGCATGCGGGACACCTCCGGGAGCGCGCTGTCTACCGAACAGTAACGTCTTGCGGCGCGCCCCGGTACGGGACGGCGAACGTCATTTGCTCCCACGGGAGTTGGCGCGAACGCACCGAACGCCGGACCGCTGTCCGAACCATTGACGCACACCTGCCCCACCCCTACCGTCTGATCGACTTGGCGAACCGCGTTCGATATGACGAACGCTCAGCTCTCGGTATTCGGTCGCACCAAGGAGCCGCACGTGACCCCGCACCCCTCCATCCCGTCCCGGCGCAGCCTGTTGCGCGCCGCGGCCGTCGTCCCCGTCTCGGCGCTCGTCCTGCCCACGCTGCCCGGACTGCTCGGCACGGCCGCCGCTGCCGCACCCGCCGGCGCCTCCGCCACCCGGTACACCATCGTGCCGTTCCGCAACAGCGACGACGGCACGGTCGACGTCTACCAGTCCGACGACGCCACCGACTTCCGCCTCACGCAGGCCTCCGCCTACACACCGCCGGGCAACCGGATCCGCGACGCCAGCCTCTTCCGGCACACCGACGGCTACTACTACCTCGCCTACACCACGCACACCTGGCAGGACGTCAGCACCACCATCGGCTTCGCCCGCAGCGCCGACCGCGTCGACTGGACCTTCCTGTACGACCACACCGTCCCGATCGCCGGCCTGTCCCGCGCCTGGGCGCCCGAGTGGTTCGTCGACGGCGACGGCAGCGTCCACGTCATCGTGTCCTGCTCCACCACGGACAACGAATGGATCTTCACGCCGTACCGGCTGACGGCGACCGACTCCACGCTCACCACGTGGAGTTCACCGGTAGCCCTGTCCGGCCTCGGCGCCAACCACATCGACACGTTCGTGGTGAGGACCGGCTCCCTCTACCACGCCTTCACGAAGAACGAGACGACGAAGTACATCGAGTACGCCACGGCACCGAGCCTCAACGGCCCGTACACCATCAGCCGGACGGGCGACTGGGCCGGCTGGGGCAGCTACCGAGAAGGCCCGTCCGTGATCCAACTGGACAACGGCGCCTGGCGGATCTTCTTCGACGGCTACGGCGACGGCAGGTACTACTACAGCGACAGCTACGACACCTTCGCCACCTGGAGCGCCCCGACGGCCCTGCCCACCCTCTCCGGCACGGCCCGTCACTTCACGGTCGTCAAGGAGACGGTCTCCGGCGGCCCGGTCCTGCCGAAGAACGTCACCCGTTCATTCCGGTCGGTCAACTACCCCACCCGCCACTGGCAGGAGCAGTCCGGTCTTCTCGGCCTCCCGGTGGTGACCGCCGCCAGTACGGCCGCCGAGAAGCTGGCCGCCACCTTCACGGTCGTCCCGGGCCTGGCCGACGCGAACGCCTGCTCCTTCCGCGACGCCTCCGGCAACTACCTGCGCCACTACGGCTTCCGCGGCCGCTTCGACGCCAACGACGGCACCACCACGTTCGCCCGGGACGCCACCTTTGTCGCCCGCACGGGCACCGCGTCCGGCTCGGTCCGCTTCGAGTCGTACAACTACCCCGGCCGCTACCTGCGCCACTACGACTACCAGCTGCGGGTGGACCCGGCGGACGGCACGGACCTCTTCCGGCAGGACAGCTCCTTCACACCGGTGACCGCCTGGGCCTGACCGGCCCGGGCACCGTCGTGCCGGGCGGGGGACGGCATCCCCCGGGTCCCCGCCCCGGCCGGCCGCAGAATGGACGGCATGGGCTCTGTGAAGTACGCCGAACTGGGGGCATTCCTGCGGTCGCGGCGCGAACGCATCCGTCCCGCCGACGGCGCAGGCAGCCGGCCGGCCCGCGCCGCCGGGTGCCCGGACTGCGCCGTGAGGAAGTCGCCCAGCTCGCCGGGGCGTCGGTGGACTACTACAACGAGCTGGAGCGCGGCGCGGGGTCCCAGCCGTCCGGGCAGATGATCGCCGCGCCGGCGAGGGCGCTGCGGCTGACCGCCGACGAGCGCGACCACCTGTACCACCTGGCGGCCCGCCCGGTGCCGTCGCACGGCACGGCCGCCTCGCACGTGCACCCCGGCATGCTCGACCTGCTCGGCCGGCTGACCTCCACGCCCGCGCAGGTCATCACCGACCTGCACGTGGTCCTCGTACAGAATCCGCTCGCCGTGGCGCTGCTCGGCGACCAGTCCGGGTTCCGGGGCCCGCGGGCCGGCTTCGTCCACCGGTGGTTCACCGAACCCGAGGCCCGGCGTCTGTACCCCGAGGCCGACCACGAGACGCAGTCCCGCGCCTTCGTCGCCGATCTGCGGGCGGCCGCCGCCCGCCGGGACGCGAAGGACACGGAGGTCAACGCGATGATCGCAACCCTGCTCGACGTGTCGGGCGAATTCGCCGCGCTGTGGGCGGACCACGACGTGGCGTTCCGGCGCGACGACCGCGAACGCCTCGTCCACCCCACGCTCGGCCTGATCGAGGTCAACTGCCTCAACCTGTTCTCCGAGGACGGCCGGCGGCGGCTGCTGTGGTTCACCCCCGCGGTCGGCACCGACAGCGCCGGCCTGCTCGACCTGCTCGCGGTCGTCGGCACCGAGGACATCGCCGGACCGGGCCGCTGACCACGCCCGGCCCCGGCTGCACCGGGCAGGCGGGGCCGGGCGGAGGGTGCCGGCTCAGGCCGCCTGCTGCGAGGCCGCCGCCTCGGGGCGCAGGTCGTCGAGGGTGAGCGGGTGGGCGGGGGCGTGCGGCACGACGTGGTGGCGGGTGGGGCGCGGACCGGCGCCGACGTGGAGGAGCTCGCCCGGTTCCATCAGACGCCAGTCGGGGTTGTCGTCCATGCGTTCGCTGGCGACCACGACCGAGGGGTGGACGGCCAGGTCGGCGGAGTGGACGCGCATGCGTCCGCCGGTGCCGCTGTGGTCGAGATGGCGGGTGCCGTGGCGGCCGCCCGGCGGGCGCTCGAGGACGTACAGCTCGTGGGTGTCGGGGTAGCGCAGCGCCCACAGCCGGTCGGAGGTGATCAGGACCAGGTTGAGCGCGAAGAGTGGCAGGTTCCCGGCGATCCAGCGGGCGGCGCTCTCGATGCCGGCGCGGACGTCGCCGCCGCGGGCCCGGGTCTCCCGGGTGATCAGGGCGAAGAACCGCTCCGAGTCGGTGTCGCCCCGGACCAGTGACCGGTCCGGGCCGAGGTGGTCGTCGAGCGCGTCGAGGCCCTCGATCACGCCGTTGTGCGCGAACAGCCGGCCCTCCTGCGCGAAGGGGTGGGTGTTGCGGGCGTCCAGGCTGCCCGTCGAGGCGAAGCGCACATGGGCGAGGAAGGTGGCCGACTGCACCCGCCGGGCGTCCTCGGCGAAGGCCCGGTCCGCGTAGGCGGCGATCGGCGCCTTGTCGACGCGCGGGGTGCCGTCCGGCGCGAAGTAGCCGAGGCCGGTGCCGTCGGGGTCGCGACGGCTCTGCAGGCTGAGACTGTCGGGGGCGTCCAGCAGCCAGAAGGTCGCGTGGGTGCGCCGGGGCGCGCTGCTGAGACCGAACAGGCGGCACATCGCCTCTCCTCTCCCGATGACTTCCGATGACTCCCGATGACCCCCGATGACTTCCGATGACCCCCGATGACGGGTCCCGCCGGGCGGCGAGCCGGGTACCGCGCCCCCGCCGGCCCACACCGCGCCGCCGGGGGAGGGGCCGCGGACCTGCGGCGCGCCGGCTTCGTTTGCCCTCCGGGCAGGGGGAAACCCGGCTGCGTATGAACACAAGGCGACGCCACTCGCGGACACGGCAGAACCGGCTCCTGAGCCTGCTGGACCGTCTGGAGCGGGGGCAGCGGGCCGACCCGGTGATCGACACACTCCAGAAGGGGGTACGGTCCCTGCCGCTGGGGCGCGGCAGGGACGTCCTGCACGGCCGGTGGATCGGGCACCCGGTCCATCCGCCCATGGTGCAGGTGCCCATCGGCAGCTGGCTGTCCGCCGCGGTGCTGGACCTGTGGCCGGGCCGCTCCCGCGAGGCGGGCCTGCTGGTCGGGGTCGGCCTGGCCACCGCCGCTCCCGCCGCCCTGGCCGGCGCGACCGACTGGGCGGAGCTGCACCGTCAGCAGATGCGCGTCGGACTGGTGCACGCGGCGGCGAACGTGACGGCGGTCGGCCTGTACGCGGCCTCGCTGGCCTGCCGGCTCACCGGCAGGCCGGGCGCGGGACGGACGTTCGGCTTCCTGGGGCTGACGGCCGTGGGAGCGGGCGGTCTGCTGGGCGGCCACATGGCGTACCGGCAGGCCGCGGGCGCCAACCACGCCGAAGAGGTGCCCCACGTCGTCACCCAGGGCTGGCACGCGATCGGGTCGGTGGACGAGTTCCCGGCCGGCCGGGCCGTGCGGCGCACGGTGGACGACGTGCCGGTCATGGTGGTGCGGGAGCTCGGCGGGGAGATCCACGCGCTGGCCGACCGGTGCAGCCACCTGGCCGGACCGCTGTCCGAGGGCACCATCGACGACGGATGCGTGCAGTGCCCCTGGCACGGCAGTGTCTTCCGCCTCGCCGACGGCTGGAACGTCCGCGGGCCCGCCACCGCACCCCAGCCGTCCTTCGACACCCGCGTCACCGACGGCCGGGTCGAAATCCGCCTGCGCCGGCAGGACGGCGAGGTCCGCACCGGCGACGGCCAGGCGTCCTGGTACCGGAGCGGTGCCGGGGCCGGGCCGGCCGCGCGGGGGCAGGACGGCTGACCGTCGCCGGTACGCGACGAGACGCCCGTACGCCTGCGCGAAGAGACACACGTACGCGAAGGGACGAGCGTCCCTGCCGGGGACGACGACACCCTTTGCCGCTCATCTGTGCGGTGATTGCGTCAAACGGGCGTGATCGCGCTTACGCGGACTCGTCCTGGGCACCTGGGGGTGGCACACACTCGGGCAACACCTTCAAGGAGAGCGACCGTGAACCCTGGTCTCGGTGTGGAGGAGGAATTCCACGTCCTGGAGGTGGAGAGCGGCCTGCTGGTGCCGCGCGCCGACGCGCTGCTGCGCCGGCTGCCCCGGCGCAGTTTCCAGGCGGAACTGCACCAGTCCACCGTGGAGTCCAACAGCGGCGTGCACACCTCTCTGCACGAGCTGTACGCCGACCTCGCCGGCCTGCGCGGGCGCCTGGACGCGGCCGCCTCCTCGCTGGGCCTGGCGGTGGCGGCCGCGGGCACGGCGCCGCTGGCGCCCGCGTCCTCCGGGCACCCCACCGCGGACGCCCGCTACCGCCGGATGGTCGAGGAGTACCGGAAGGTCGCCGACGAGCAGCTCATCTGCGGCGCCCAGGTCCACGTCGACGTGCCCGACCGCGACACGGCGGTGCGGGTCATGTGCGCGGTCGCCCCCTGGCTGCCGGTGCTGCTGGCGCTGTCCGCCAGCTCGCCGTTCTGGCAGGGCGCCGACACCGGGTACGCCAGCTGGCGCACGCTGCTCTGGCAGCGGTGGCCCACCGCGGGCCCGGCCGGCTGTTTCCCGACCGCGGCCGACTACGACGCCGCGGTGCGCGACCTCGTCCGGGCCGGGGTCATCACCGACCCGGGGATGATCTACTACGACGTCCGCCCCTCCGCCCATCTGCCGACGCTGGAACTCCGCCTCTGCGACGCCTGCCCGCGAACCGAGACGGTGGTCCTCGTCGCCGGACTGTTCCGCGCCCTGGTGACCTGGGCGCGGCAGCGGCTGCAGGCCGGCCGCGCAACGGAGTGCCCGGGCCGGCACGAGTGGCTGCGCGGCGCCTCCTGGCGGGCCGCCCGCTCCGGCCTCGAGGGCACCCTGGTGGACCCCGAGACCCGTCGCGAGGCCCCCGCCGCGCAGGTCGTCCGCAAGCTGCTCACCCGGCTGCGCCCCGCCCTGGAAGCCCTCGGCGACCGGCAGACCGTCGAGGCACTCACCCGGGAGGCCCTGGCCGAGGGCAGCGCCGCTCAGCGCATGCGCCGCAAGGCGCAGGGGGAGGACCTGCTCGCCTGCGTCGACATGCTGATCGCCGAGACCCGCGGCGAGCGCCGGAACCGCGGGCCGCGCCCGGCCGGCCCCGGACGCGTTCCGTCCCCCGGCGCCGGCGCGCCCGGCGCGTCCCCGGGCGCCGGCGCGCCCGGCGCGTCCCCGGGCGCCGGCGCGCCCGGCTCCTCCTCCGGCTCCGAGGCCGCGGAGATCATCGGGACCTGACAGCCGCGCCGCAGCGGCCGTAGCCGTAGCCGTAGCCGTAGCCGTAGCCGCGGCCCCGTGCCCGGCCGGTCCCTCCCCGTCCGGCTCATCCCGCCCGCAGGTGGCGTACCGCGGGCGGCGCGTGGCGGTGCGCGGTGGCCGCGGGCGTGGCTTCGAAGCGGCTCGGGAAGGGGTACTTCCGCTCCAGGAAGGCGTGGATCGCCGCCCTCGCCGTCGCCCTCGCCGCCGGGGCGGTGTCGACGTCGTTGAGGCAGAAGAAGTCGACGTCCTCGCCCGCCTCCAGCCGGGCCAGGCGCCGCCGCATGTCCGGCGTGCCCAGTTCCACGTAGCGGAAGCGGTAGTCCGCCGGGACGGCACGGCCGGTCGCGATCGCCCAGTGGTGGTGGAGCGTGGACGCCGGGGCGACGTCGCGGACCGAGCGGAAGCGCGAGGCGGCGGTGTGCTCCAGTTCCTCGATGCCGAAGCCCTCCATCTCGCGCATGACGGACAGCAGCTGGGGATGCGGGGTGTGCAGCGACTTGTGCCTGGCCTGCCTCCCGTGGAAGCGCCTGATCACCTCGCGGGCGTTCTTCCCCGCGGAGTTCGGGGCGGGCTCCAGCGGATGTGGGGCGCCCACACCGAGCTTCAGCGGGGACAGCGGGATGCGGGCGATGCCGTTGCCGTGGAAGAAGCACTCGGCGCGCACCGGGCGGTTGATGAAGACGTCGTCGTTGAAGTAGAGGTAGCGCTCCGACAGGCCCGGTATGTGGTGCAGCCGGCTCTCTATGGCGTGCGAGTTGAAGACGGGCAGCGCCTCGGCCGGGAGGATGTCCCGGTGGTCGACCACGGTCAGGCCCTCCGCCTCCGGATCCAGCCAGTCGGGCACCTGCGAGTCGGTCACCAGGTAGACGTGCCGGACGAACCCGGCGTACATCTCCAGCGAACGCAGCGCGTACTTCAGCTCGTCGTGGCTGGTGTACCGGGAGGCGCCGGTCTCGCGCGGGGCGATGCCGCTGTCGCCCGGGCTCAGGTGGGCCCGGCGCTTCGCGGCCATCGCCGGGTCGTCCCCGTCCACCCACGTGTACACGGCGTCCACCGGGAAGCGCACCTCGTCCAGGCCCGGCTCGGCGAACGCGGCGAACGTCGGCACGCTGCGACGGCGGCCCGCCACCGCGGCGGGCAGCTGCGCGGTCGCCGGGACCACCTCCGACACGGCGTTGCGGCGCGGGGCCACCAGCGCCGGGCCGAAGACGTCCCCCAGCCGGCTGCCGGGCACCGTCAGCCAGGACGGATCCGTGCCCAGGTCGCGGCCGCGGCGCCAGAACTCGACGTCGCACCCCGCCTCCAGGCCACTGAGCACCTGCCCTCCGGGTCCGAGGCGCACCACGCCCGTGCGCAGCACGGTCGCCCGGCGCAGCGCCCGCGGCAGCTTCCTGTCGGCCCACAGCGCGGCCCGCGTCACGGTCCCGTCCGGGCCGACGGCGCCGGCGTAGCGGGCCGTGCCGGCGAAGCGCTCCGCGGCCCGGGCGAGGACGGCGCCCCGGTGCGTCTCCTCGACGCCGATCACCCGGCGCGGCACGCCGTCCGTCTCCTCGACGGGCACCAGGAAGTAGGGGACGCCGGCCGCCTCCAGCAGGGCGCACACGTCCTCGAGGTCGGCGTCGGCGGCGTCCGCGGCGGTGTAGCCGGCGACCGTGCGCCCGTACAGCGGCAGCGGTCCGCAGGACACGCGGCGCAGGCCGGGCACGGCGGCCCGCAGGCGCCGGCGGGCCCGGGCGGAGCGCAGCGCCCAGAGCCGGGCCCACAGCCAGAGTCTCAGGCGGGCCAGGAGATCCCGGGCGGCCCGCAGCCCCTCGGAACCCGTGAAGCGGTGGCGGATGTCCATGGACGCGGCCCCGTCAGTTCTGCTTCTCGAAGCGGCTGGGGAACGGGAAGTAGTCCTCCAGGAACTCGTGCATCCGCACGCCGACCCGCTCCCGCTCCTCCGGCGGCACGTCGACGTCGTTGAGGCAGAAGAAGTCGAAGCGGCGGGTGCGGCGCAGGTCGGCCAGGCGGGCCTCGGCGTCCGGGCGGCTGATGTTCACGTACCGGAAGCTGAACCGGCCCGGCACGCCGCGGCCGGTCATCAGCGCGTACTGGTAGAGCAGCGGCGCCGTCATCGCGATGTCCTGCGGCGAGCGGAAACGGGAGGCCGTGGTGCGGGCGACGTCCTCGGCGAAGAGTTCCTCCAGCTCCTGAAGCGTCGCGCGCTGCTGCGGCAGCGGAGTGTGCATGAAGTTGTTCGTCGTCATGCGCCCGAACTTCTCCAGCAGCAGCCGCCGGACGTTCTTGCTCGCGGAGTTGGTGGCCGTCTCCTCGGCGTGCGGCTTGCCCACGCCGATCTTGAGCGGGGACACCGGGATCCTCATCAGACCGCTGCCGTGGAAGAAGTGCTCCGCGGTGACCCGGCGGCCGACGAACACGTCGTCGTTGAAGTACAGGTAGTGGTCCGACAGGCCCGGGATGTGGTGCAGCCGGGTCTCGATCGCGTGCGAGTTGAACACCGGCAGGACGTCCTGCGGGAAGATGTCGCGGTGGTCGACGACCGTGATCCCGTCGGCCCGGTCGTCGAGCCAGTGCGGCTTCTGGCCGTCGGTCACGAGGTAGATGTGCCGGACGAAGTCGGCGTACATCTCCAGCGAGCGCAGCGAGTACTTCAGCTCGTCGTGGCTGGTGTAGCGGGAGGCGTTGGTCTCCTTGTCCAGGATCTCGGCGGTGCCGCGCTCCTGGTACCGGGCCCGCTTCGCCCGCATCCCGGGCTCCTCGCCGTCGACCCAGGTGTATACGACGTCGACCGGGAAGGTCACGTCGTTCACCGTCGGCAGGGTCAGCGGGGCGAAGCTCGGCAGCTCCCGGGCGCCGACCCGCACGGTGGCAGGCTTCTGCTCGGACGCCGGCAGCACGTCGGTGATCCCGTTGTTGCGCGGCGCGACCAGGGACTCGGCGAAGACGTCCTCGGACGCCTGCGGCTGCACCTTGGCCAGGCGCCGCGGCCCGTCGTCGGAGGCGAGGAGCTGCGCCCCGTCCTCCCAGAACTCCACGTCGCAGGCCAGCTCCGGCCCGGCGAGCAGCTGGCCGGCGGGACCGAGGTGGTTCTCGCCGACGCGCAGCGTGGGCGCCGTGCGCAGTCCGGCCGGCAGGGCGCCGTCCATGAACAGGGCCGGGTGCTTGAGCTGACCGCCGGGCAGCGGCCTGCCGATGAAGACCGCCTTGCCCGCGTTCCGGGCCTCCAGGGCGGTGAGGAAACGCTCCCGGTCCACGGCGTTCACCCCGACCGTGTGCCGTACCCGGGACGACGGCACGAGGAAGTAGGGGATGCCCTCCTGCTCCAGGGCGGCGATCACCAGGTCGAGGTTGGCGGCGGCCGCCTCGGCGGCGGTGAACCGGGTCACCACCCGTCCGTAGAACCGCTGGCCGCGCACCGCCACCGGACGTAGCACCGGATCCGCGACCGCTGCCCTGCGGCGCCGCCGCATGGTGCGCAGCTGCCACACCCTCTCGGATGCCTTCCGCTCGACTCGCGGCCGCATCCGCCGGGCAAAAGAACGCACGGTCACGCTCGGGGCTCCTCTTCCTCACTACTGAACATCCCTGCGCTAACCAGACAGCCGCGCGTGGTGAATGGTTGTAGAAGATTTCCCCGAGAATTAACGATTGTGAGGGGAGGCACATAGGTGATTCATCACCGGCTGTGCTAGCCGACGACCTCGGCGGCCGCCCCGGAAACGCCGGCCGCCGCCCCGGCGGAGGAGCGGCGGTCGGCGCAGGAGTGGCGCACTGGCGGAGGAGCGGCGGTCCTGCCGGTTCAGGCGAGCGTGACCTCGACCGGCAGCTGCTTGATGCCGTTGACGAAGTTCGAGCGCACCCGCGGCACCTCGCCGGCCAGCCGGATGTCCGCCAGCCGCGGGATGAGCTCCTCGAACATGATCCGGATCTCGGCGCGGGCGAGCAGGTTGCCCAGGCACAGGTGCGGGCTGCCCTTGCCGAAGGTGATGTGGTCGTTGTTCTGCCGGGTGACGTCGAAGTCGTAGGGGTTGCCGAAGACCTCCTCGTCGCGGTTGCCGGAGGCGTACCACATGACGACCTTGTCGCCCTCCTTGATGTGCTTGCCGTTCAGCTCCACGTCCCGGGTCGCGGTGCGCCGGAAGTGGTAGACGGGGGACGCCCAGCGCAGGAACTCCTCGACCGCCGTCGGGATGAGCGACGGGTCGTCCCTGAGCCGGGCGAGCTGCTCGGGGTGCTGCAGCAGGGCCAGCATGGAGTGGGTGATGGTGTGGCGGGTGGTCTCGTTGCCGGCCACCACCAGCAGCAGGAAGTAGTTGTCGAAGTCCTGCGCGGAGAGCGGGACGCCGTCCTTCGGCGTGGTGTTCACCAGCCGGGACACCAGGTCGGTGCCGTCGCCGCCGCGTCGCTGCCGGGCCAGTTCGCGTCCGTAGGCGAAGACCTCCAGGGAGGCGGGGGAGCGGAAGGGCAGGTCGCGGTACTTCTCGCTCTCCTCGCTGTGCAGCAGCACGTCCGCGTAGTCGGGGTCGGTGTTGCCGATGATGCGGTTGCCCCACGCGATGAGCTGCTGGTTGTCCTCCGGGGGCACGTCGAGGAGGCGGGCGAGGACGTTGATGGGGAAGTCGGCGGAGACCTCCTTGACGAAGTCGAAGCGTCCCTTGGCCAGCGCCGCGTCGAGGGTCCGGGCGGTCAGGCCGCGCAGGAAGTCGGTGTAGCTGCTGATCACGCTCGCGCCGAACTGGCGCTGGATGAGGCTGCGCAGGGCGCGGTGGCGGACGCCGTCCAGCTCCAGGACCGAGGCGCGCTTCTTGATCTGGTCCTCGTCGAGCTCCTCGAGGTTGACGAACTTCGAGGAGGTGAAGGTCTCGGCGTCGCGGTCGACGCGCGCGATGTCGGCGTGCCGGGTGACGGCCCAGAAACCGGAGTTGGGCGCCTCCTCGGGCTGCCAGTGCACCGGGTCCTCGTGACGCAGGGTGTGGAACATGCGCCAGGGGGTGACGCCGTCGGTGAAGTTGTCGAGGTTCGCGAGGTCGACGTCGGCCAGGGGCACCGGTTCGGGCACGGCGTCGGTCACGGGCGGGGTGGTGATGCTCATGGGGTGTGGGCTCCTCGGTGTCACAGGTGGTAGGCGTACTCGGTGAACTCCCAGTCGGTGACGTGCCGTTGGAAGCGTTCGACCTCGTTGCGCTTGTAGGTGAGGTAGGAAGAGGTGAAGGACTTGCCGAGCAGCTCGGTCAGGTCGGTGTCGGCCTCCAGGGCGTCGAGCGCGGCCGGCAGGGTCGTCGGCAGCATGGCCGCCCTGGTGGTGTCGTAGCCGTAGCCCTCCAGCGGGGCGGGGGGCTCCTCGCCGGCCAGGACGCCCAGCAGCGCGGCGGCGGTGGTCGCGGCGACGGCGAGGTAGGGGTTGGCGCTGGCGTCGCCGAGGCGCAGTTCGAGGCGGGCTCCGGAGCCCCGCTCTGGCGGGATGCGGACCATCGCGCTGCGGTTGTCCATGCCCCAGTCGATCAGCCAGGGGGCGAGGGTGTCGGGGCCGAAGCGCTTGTAGGAGTTGACCGTCGGGTTGAGCAGCGCGGCCAGCGCGGGCGCGTGGGCGAGGACGCCGGCGACCGCGTGCCGGGCGGTGGCCGACAGGCCGTGGGCGCCGGAGGGGTCGTCGAAGGCGTTGCGGCCGTCCGGGCCGGTACAGGAGAAGTGCAGGTGGAAGCCGGAGCCGCCCGCGTCGTTGAAGGGCTTGGCCATGAAGGTGGCGAGCCTGCCCTCGCGCCGGGCCAGTTCCTTGACCGCGGCCTTCAGCCGGAAGGCCCGGTCGGCGGCGGAGAGGGCGTCGGAGTGCAGCAGGTTGATCTCGAACTGCCCGCCGTCGAACTCGTGGTTGCCGCTGAGCACCCCGATGCCGAGGCCGCGCACGTGCCGCAGCGTGCGCAGCAGGTGGTTGTCGGGGTCGGCGCGCAGGCCGGCGGTGTAGACGACGCCGCCGGTGGTGTCGTAGCGCCGCCACCCGGCGGCCGTCCCGGGGGCCGGCTCGCACAGGAAGTACTCCAGCTCGGGGCCGACGACCGGGCTCAGCCCGTGCCGCCGGCACCGGTCGAGGACCGAGTGCAGCAGGTCGCGGGGTGACTCGGGGGCCGGCTGTCCGGTGGCCGGGTCGACGACGTCGGCGAGGCAGGCGGCGACGCCGGGTTCCCAGGGCAGGGCGACCAGGGTGTTCAGGTCGGGCTGTACGGAGACGTCCGGCAGACCGGCGTCCAGACCGCCGCTGACCGGGACCACGTCGCCCTGCGGGGTGGTGTGGTAGACGGCCCGGCAGAAGGCGAGCCCGTGCTCCACGGCCCGGGGCAGGTCCTCCAGCAGCACGTCGCGGGCCCGGTCGGTGCCGATGAGGTCGGGATACGTCACCCGGACCACGTCGATGCCGTCGGCGGCGAGCCGGTCCATGTGCCGGCGGACTTCTGACAGGTCTTGAGCGCTCACCGTTGTCTCCTCGGGCGGACGGCGGGACACCTCCGGGACCGGACGTCCGGGAGGCGGGTGGCGTGGGGAGAAGAGGGCCGGGGCGCTTCTGCGGGAGGCGGCCTCCCGGCCAGTTGTTTGATGCCAAACGGTAGGGAGGGGTGAACCTGACCGCAAGGGGGACGGGGAAAGAATTTATCCAGACGGATAGCTCTTGACCAGGGGGTACCCCCTGCCTACCTTGTTTGAAGCCAAACGAGTTGGGGGTGCGGTCTCCGCGCCCCTTTGGCCGGGGCCCGGGCGTTCCGCGGCCGGGCCCCTCTTCTTCTTCTCTCCCTCTCCCTCGCTCCCGTTCCCCAGGAGGACCGGCCATGAAGGTCGTCGTCGACATGAACAAGTGCCAGGACCACGGCCAGTGCGTCTTCGCGGCCCCCGACGTCTTCTCCATGGACGACGCGGGACACCTGGTGTACGTCTCCGAGCCCGACGCCGCGCTGCGCGACGAGGTCGAGGAAGCGGCCGACGTGTGTCCGCTGCAGGCCATCCGGATCGAGGGCTGACCCGATGCCGTCCGGACGCATCGTCGTGGCCGGCGCCTCCATGGCCGGCCTGCGCGCCGCCGAACAGCTGCGCGCCGCCGGCTGGAGCGGAGCGATCACGCTCGTCGGCGAGGAACCCCACATGCCCTACAACCGGCCGCCCCTGTCCAAGGAGGTCCTGGCCGGCAAGGCGCCCTTCGAGTCCCTGGCCTTCCGCCCCCGCGCCGAGGTGTCCGACGCCGAGTGGCGGCTGGGCACGAAGGTCGCCGCCGCCCGGCTCGCGGACCGGACGGTCTCCCTCGACGACGGCTCGACGCTGCCGTACGACGGGCTCGTCGTCGCCACCGGCATGCGGCCCAGGCGCCTGACCTGCCCCGGCCCGGTCCTGGGGCGGCACACCGTGCGCACCCTCGCCGACGCCCGGGGACTGCGCGAGGCGCTCACCCGGCCCGGCGCGCGGGTCGTCGTGGTGGGCGCCGGCTTCATCGGCTGCGAGGTCGCCGCGACCGCGGTGGGCCTCGGGGCCGCCGAGGTGACGGTCGTGGACCCGCTGCCGCTGCCCATGCTCGGCCCGCTCGGCGACCTGCTCGCCCGGGCGCTGCTGAAGCGGCACCGGGAGCGCGGCGTGCGCTTCGCCCTCGGCACCGGAGTGTCCGGCTTCACCGGCGAGGACCGGGTCACCGGCGTGCTGCTGGCCGACGGGACCGTGCTGCCCGCCGACGTGGTCGTGGAGTCGGTCGGCTCGATCGCCAACACCGAATGGCTCGACGGCAACGGCCTCGACCTCACCGACGGCGTGCTGACCGACGGCATGCTGCGCGCCGGCGGCCGCCCGGAGGTCGTCGCGGTCGGCGACGTCGCCCGCTTCCCCAACCCCCGCTACGACGGCGTGCCGCGCCGCGTCGAGCACTGGTCCATCCCGACGGACACCGCCAAGCATGCGGCGAGGACCCTCCTGGCCCATCTGGCCGGCACCGAGGAACCGCCGGCGCCCTTCGCGCCGCTGCCGACCTTCTGGAGCGACCAGCACGAGTTCCGGCTGCAGTCCTTCGGGTCGCCCGTCCTCGGCAAGGACGACGTACGCGTCCTCGACGGCGACCCGGACGGGGACGTCCTCGTCGGCTACCACGCCCACGGCCGGCTCGTCGGCGTCGTGGCGCTCGGCGGCCGGGCCGCCGCGGCCGCCGCCGCCCGATACCGCGCCGAACTGCTCAAGCAGCCCGCCCTCACCGCATAAGGAACCCCCAGTGACCAGTGTCCGTGGATACTTCCCTCCCAAGACGGCGACCGGCGCCTCGTCGCTGATCCCGTCGCCGCCGTGGCGCTACTCCGGTGACCTGCTCACCGTCGAATACCGCACGGACCCCGCCAGGGTGCGCGAACTGCTGCCCGAACCGCTTCAGCTCGCGGACGACGACCCCGGCGCGGTCGCGCTGATCTGGGCCGACTGGCAGTCCTGCTCGGCCTCCGGCGCGGAACTGCTCGATCCCGTGCTCTCCCAGTACAAGGAGGCCTTCGCGGTCGTGCGCTGCAAGTACCGCGGGCAGACGTACTCGCGCTGCGTGTACATCTGGGTCGACAAGGACTTCGCGATCGCCCGCGGACTGCACCAGGGCTACCCGAAGAAGTTCGGCTCCATCCACCAGACGCGCCCGCACCCGTTCGGGCCGGCTCCGCGGATCGAGGCGGGGGCCCGCTTCGGGGCGACGCTCGCCGCGGCGGACCGGCGGCTGGCGCAGGCCGTGGTGACGCTGCGGGAGCCGTCGGAGACGAACGGTTTCGTCAACGGCCACCCCATGGCCCACCACCGCTGGCTGCCGTCGATCGAGAAGGGCAAGGGCCTCGCGCTGGACGAGCTGGTCGAGTCCGGCGCGGCGTCCTTCGAGGCCGGGCCGGCCTGGCGCGGCGACGCGGAACTCGAACTGTTCGAGGCGCCCACCGAGGAACTGGCCAGGCTGGAGATCCGCGAGCCGATCGCCGCGTACTACCGCCAGGTCGGCGTCGTCTGGGACGGCGGCCGGCTGCTGGAGTCGAACACCTCCGGGGCCGAGTGACCTCCGCACACCGCACACGACTGGGAGACCGGACATGACTGACCACACGCTCACGGTGGCCGGGGTCGCCGTCGACACCCGGCACTTCATCGGCGGCGAACGCGTCGCCTCCGACGCCACCTTCACCGACTTCTCGCCCATCGACGGCAGCGTCCTCGGCGAGATCGCCCGCGGCGGGGCCGCCGAGGCGGAGGCCGCCGTGGCCGCCGCCAAGGCCGCCTTCCCCGCCTGGGCCGCCACCCCCCGCGCGGAACGCGCCCGCCTCCTGCACGCCGTCGCCGACGGCGTCGAGAAGCGCCTGGAGGACCTGGCGATCGTCGAGACCTGCGACAACGGCGCCCTGCTGCGCTCCCACCGCCGCGGCGTCATGCCGCGCGTCGCCCACAACTTCCGCTTCTTCGCCGACTGGCTGCTGAAGCTGGAGCACGAGGACTTCGAGACGCGGGGCCACACCAACCACGTGAGCTGGGACCCGGCCGGACCCTGCGTGCTGATCACGCCGTGGAACGCGCCGCTGATGCTGGCCACCTGGAAGGTCGCCCCGGCTCTCGCGGCCGGCGACACCGTCGTCCTCAAGCCCGCCGAGTGGTCCCCGCTGACCGCGTCCCTGCTCGCCGACATCGCCGCCGAGGCCGGCCTGCCGGCCGGTGTCCTCAACGTCGTCCAGGGCTACGGCGCCGAGATCGGCGACCCGCTGACCTCGCACCCGGACGTGCGCCGCATCAGCTTCACCGGGTCGGTGCCCACCGCGAAGCGCATCTCCGCGTCGGCCGCGGCCAACCTCACCCCGCTCAGCCTGGAGCTCGGCGGCAAGTCACCCCTGCTGGTGTTCGCCGACGCCGACCTCGACCTCGCCGTCGACCTGGCGGTGGAGCAGTACGACAACGCCGGGCAGGTCTGTCTCGCGGCCACCCGCATCCTCGTCGAGGAGCCGGTCGCCGAGGAGTTCACCCGCCGCTTCGTGGCGAAGGCGTCGCGGCTGACGCAGGGCGACCCGCGCGACGAGGCCACCGACATCGGCCCGAACATCCACCCCCGGCAGCTGGAGAAGATCGACGGGTTCGTGCAGCGGGCGCTCGCGGCCGGCGCCCGCGCGGTCATCGGCGGGCACCGCGGGGAGGGCCAGTACTACGCGCCGACGCTGCTCACCGACGTCGCCCAGGACTCGGAGATCGTGCAGGAGGAGGTCTTCGGCCCGGTGCTTACCCTGCAGACCTTCAGGGACGAGGACGAGGCCGTCCGGCTGGCCAACGACACCCGCTTCGGCCTGGCCGCCACCGTGGCCACCGGCGACCGCGAGCGCGCCGAGCGCGTCACCGCGCGGCTCGTCGCGGGCACCGTCTGGGTCAACTGCTTCTTCGTCCGCGACCTCCAGGCCCCCTTCGGCGGCTCCCGCCACTCCGGCGTGGGCCGGGAGGGCGGCACCTGGAGCTTCGACTTCTACTGCGACCTGAAGAACACCGTCACCGCACCGAAGGGCTTCCACGACCATGGGTGAGATCGCCGGGGCGGGCCTGCTCGCCCACGTCCCCACCATCGTGCTCCCCGAGCAGGACCGGCTGGCGCTGAACGAGGGCAAGGAGATCACCCTCGTCACCGGTCTGCGGGAGCTGCGCAGGGACGTCTTCGAACGTGACGACTACGACACCGTCGTCGTCCTGGACTCGCACTGGGCGACCACCGTCGAGTTCGTCGTCACCGCCCAGCAGCGGCGCGCCGGGCTGTTCACGTCCGAGGAACTGCCGCGCGGCATGTGCCGGATGCCGTACGACTTCCCCGGCGACCCCGAACTCGCCCACAACGTCGCCTCCTTCGCGGAACGGCACGGCACCTGGATCACCGCGATCGACGACGAGTACCTGCCGATCTTCTACGCCACCACCAACCTGTGGAAGTTCCTCGGCGAGGGACTGCCCGACAAGCGCTGGGTGACCATCGGCGTCTGTCAGACCGGCGACATGGAGGACCACCTGCGCCTGGGCCGCGCGCTGGCCGACGGCATCGCCGCCACCCCGGGCCGCCGGGTGCTGCTGATCGCCTCCGGCGCCCTCTCGCACACCTTCTGGCCGCTGCGCGAGCTGCGCGACCACGAGGCGAGCGACCCGGCGCACGTCTTCACGCCCGAGGCCCGCGAGGCCGACCTCGAGCGGATCGCCTGGTTCAAGGAGGGCCGCCACGACAAGGTCCTCGACACCATGGACGACTTCTCCCGGTACAAGCCCGAGGCGAAGTTCTTCCACTACCTGATGATGGCCGGCGCCCTCGGCGAGCAGGCGTGCACCGCGAAGGCCCGCCAGTACGGCGAGTACGAGAACTCCATCGGCACCGGCCAGGTGCACCTCTGGTTCGACCGCCCCGCCGACGGCTGGACCGGCGCCGGCCTGCCCACCCCCGACAGCCGCAGCTAGGAGCCCTTCCCATGCCCGAATACCGCCGCATCCTCCTCGACGGCGCGGCCGTCGAAACCGTCGTCGACGGCGACGAACTCGTCGCCGGGGACGGCCGCCGCGTCAAGACCGACGACGCCCACCACCTGCCCCCGGTCGTCCCCTCCAAGGTGATCGCCGTCCACCTCAACCACCGCAGCCGCGTGGACGAGTTCCGGATCGGCCTGCCCGACACCCCCACCTACTTCCACAAGCCGACCTCCTCCCTCAACTCCCACCGGGGCGCGATCGTCCGACCCGAGGGCTGCAAGTGGCTCAACTACGAGGGCGAGGTCGCCATCGTCATCGGCCGCACGGCGCGCAACATCGCCCCGGCCGAGGCGGGGGAGTACATCGCCGGGTACACCGTCGCCAACGACTACGGCCTGCACGACTTCCGCGACACCGACGCCGGCTCCATGCTCCGCGTCAAGGGCTCCGACACCCTCTGCCCGCTCGGCCCCGGCCTGGTCACCGACTGGGACTTCCACGGCAAGCGACTGCGGACGTACGTCAACGGGGAGGTCGTGCAGGACGGCTCCACCGACGAGATGACGTGGGACATGCACTACCTCGTCGCCGACATCGCCCGCACCATCACCCTGTACCCCGGAGACGTGCTGCTGTCCGGCACCCCGGCCAACTCGCGGCCCGTCCAGCCCGGCGACGTCGTCGAGGTCGAGGTCGAGGGCCTGGGCCGCCTGACCAACCACATCGTCACCGGCCCGACCGCCATCCGCACGGACGTCGGCGCGCAGCCCACCGAGTCCGAGGAGGTGCTGTCCACCGCGCTCGGCGGCGACTGGGAGTTCCGTGGCATCCGGCCTCCGCGCCGCTGAGCCGGCCCGCCCCGGTAGGGTCGGGCGCATGACGGAGTCCGCCGAGACCTCGCAGCAGCCCCGCTCCCGGTCGCGCAAGAAGCGGCTCGGTTACGGAGAGGGGCGCGAGGCGCTGCTCAAGGCCGCCGTGCGGGTGGTCGCGCGGCGCGGACTGCGCCACCTCACCTACCGGGCCGTCGCCGAGGAGGCCGGGGTCACGCACGGTCTCGTCGTCCACCACTTCGGCTCCCGCGACGCGCTCGTCGAGGAGTCCCTCGCCTACGCCGTGCGCGTCAGCCTGAGCAGCAGCCTGCTGGAGCCGGGCACCGGACGGCCCGAGGACTTCGTCACCGGCGTGCCGGAGATGGTGGAGCAGGACGCGGACGGTCAGGCGTACCAGTACGAGCTGCTGCTGGAGGCCCGCCGCCGGCCCGAGCTGCTGCCGCGGGTGCGCGAGCGCTACGACGAGTACTTCGAGGCCTCGCGGCGCGAGCTGGCCCGCATCCTGCCCGACGGCGCCTCCCCGGCCTTCAACCGGCTCGTCTTCGCCGCTCTGGACGGCCTCGTGCTGCACCAGCTCACCGGCCTGGGCGACCGTGCCGACACCGAGGCCGCCCTCGCCGAGCTGCGCTCCCTGCTGAGCGCGCTCGCCGAGCGGCCGCCGGCGGCCCGCGACTGAACGTGCCCGGCACGACACCCCCCGTCGCGGCTCGTGGCGGGGGGTTTCCCATCCGTAAATTCCTGTCCCACCCCCTTGTCAGATGGATAGTTCCCACTCACGATGGGGCAACTCGTTTGGCTCAAAACGAAACTTCTTCCCTTCCTCAGCAGGTGATCCGAGTGGACAGTCAGACGGTCGACGCCTCCCCGCAGACCGCGGAGGGCACCCGCCCCGCCGCCACCCTCAAACGCAACGCCCTGGGCGTCCTGGGCATCCTCTTCTTCGTCCTGTCCGCCCAGGCGCCGCTCACCGGCATCGCGGGAGCCGTCCCGATCGCCGTCGCCATCGGCAACGGCCCCGGAGCCCCGGCCGCCTACGCCCTGGCCGGTGCCGTCATCCTGCTGTTCTCGGTGGGCTTCGTGGCGATGGGCCGGCACGTGGTGAACGCGGGCGCCTTCTACACCTACATCGGCAAGGGCCTCGGCCGGACCACCGGCAGCGGCAGCGCCGCCGTCGCCCTGTTCGCCTACTGTACGGTGCAGGCCGCGATGTACGGCCTGTACGGCGTCACCGTCTCCGGCCTGGTCGGGCACTACACCGGCGTGCAGACGCCCTGGTGGGTGTGGGCGCTGGTCACCATGGTCGTCGTCCAGGTGCTCGGCGCGGCCGGCATCGAGATCGGCGCCAAGATCCTCGCCGTGTTCGTCCTGGCCGAGTTCAGCATCCTGCTCGCCTTCGCCCTGGTCACCCTCGTCAAGGGCGGCGGTCCGGAGGGCCTCGGCGTCGCCGACACCTTCTCCCCGGGCGCCGTCCTGCAGGGCGCGCCCGGCGTGGCCCTGATGTTCGCCGTGGCGTCCATGTTCGGCTTCGAGGCCACCGCGATCTACGGCGAGGAGGCCCGCACCCCGCACAAGACCGTGCCCCGTGCCACCTATCTCTCCGTCGCCGTGGTCACCGGCTTCTTCGCCTTCATCTCCTGGATGCTCGTCTCCTCCTACGGCCCCTCCAGGGCCACCGCGGCCGCCGGACGCGCCCTCGCGGGCGGCGACTCCACGGTGTTCGTGTTCGAGCCGATCGCCGACCAGTTCGGCGGCTGGGTCTACGACGTCCTGCCCGTCCTGCTCGCCACCTCCCTCTTCGCCGGCATCCTCGCCTTCCACAACTCCGCCAACCGCTACCTGTTCTCCCTCAGCCGCGAGGGCCTGCTCCCGGCCCGGCTGCGCTCCCTCAACTCCCGGCACGCCCCCTGGACGGCGGGCGTCGTGCAGACCGCGATCGCGGTGCTCCTGGTCGTCCCGTTCGCCCTGGCGGGCAAGGACCCCGTCCTGACCCTCTTCTCCTGGTTCAGCGGCGTCGGCGTCCTCGCGTGCATGCTGCTGTACTTCCTGACGTCGGTGTCCGTGATCGTCTTCTTCCGCCGTTCACGCCTCGACACCCGGCCCTGGAACACCCTGATCGCGCCCGCCCTCGGCGCCCTGGGCATCGCCGCCGTGATCTGGATCGTCGTCGCGAACTTCACCACCCTCATCGGCGGGGACCCCGCCACCGCCACCTGGCTCGTCATCGCCGTACCCGCGGTGCTGCTGCTGGGCGCCGGCGCCGCGCGCGCCGTCCACGCCCGGGCCGCCGCCCGCTGAGGCACCCCACCGGGCCCGGCCCCTCCCGCAGACCCGCCGGGCCCCCTCTCCGCCGCTCCCGTACTCCCGCCGCTCCCGTACTCCCGCTGCTCCCGTACTCCGGTGATCCTGTACTCGGGCATCGCCGCCCTCCCGTACTCCTGGACGGAAACACATGCTGGACGTCACCCACGACGACCTGCTGCGCCACGCCAAGGCGCTCGACCTGCCGGCGCTGCACCACATCGACGGAACCGACGAACCCGGATCCGGCGCGACCTTCGCGGTCGTCTCCCCACGCGACGGGCAGATCCTCACCGAGGCCGCCGACGCGGGGCAGGCCGAGGTCGACCACGCCGTCGCCGCCGCCCGCCGCGCCTTCGACTCCGGCCCCTGGCCCCGCCTGGCGCCCGCCGACCGCGGCCGCGTCCTGCTCCGCATCGCCGACCTCCTCGAAGAAAGACGGCAGGACCTCGCCCTCACCGTCACCCTGGAGATGGGCAAGCCGATCACGGACGCCCACGACATCGAACTGCGCGCCGCGATCAACACCTTCCGCTGGTACGGCCAGCTCGCCGACAAGCTCACCGACGAGTCCCCGCACACCGCCCCCGACGCCCTCGCCCTGGTCACCCGCGAACCCGTGGGCGTGGTCGGCGCCGTGGTCCCCTGGAACTTCCCGCTGACGCTCGCGAGCTGGAAGGTCGCACCGGCCCTCGCCGCGGGCTGCACGGTCGTGCTGAAGCCGTCCGAGTCCTCCCCGCTGTCCGCCCTGCTCCTCGGCCGTATCGGCACCGAGGCCGGACTGCCGCCCGGCGTCCTGAACGTCGTCACCGGCGACGGTCCCACCGCCGGCCGAGCCCTCGGCCTGCACCCCGGCGTCGACGTCCTCGCCTTCACCGGATCGACGGCCGTCGGCCGCCACTTCCTGCGCTACTCCGCCGACTCCAACCTCAAGCGGGTCTGGCTGGAGCTCGGCGGCAAGTCGCCCAACATCGTCCTGCCCGACGCCCCCGACCTGGACAAGGCCGCGGCCACCGCCGCCTGGGGCATCTTCTTCAACCAGGGCGAGATGTGCACCGCCCCCTCCCGGCTCCTGGTCCACTCCTCGGTCGCCGAGCGCGTGACGGACGCGATCGTGCGCCGCGCCGAGGAACTCCGGCTCGGCGACCCCCTCGACCCGGCGACCGAGATGGGCGCGCTGGTGGGGCGGGCCCATCTGGAGCGCGTACGCGACCATGTCGCCACCGGCCGTGCGGAGGGCGCCCGCCTGCGCACGGGCGGCGAACCCGCCCTGGCGGAGACCGGCGGCAGCTACCTGCGGCCGACCGTCTTCGACCGCGTCGAACCGGGCATGCGGCTGGCCCGCGAGGAGATCTTCGGCCCCGTCCTGTCGGTGCTCAGCTTCGACGACCTGGACGAGGCGGTCCGCCTCGCCAACGCCACCGAGTACGGCCTCGCCGCCGGCCTGTGGACGTCCGACCTGTCCACCGCCCACCGGGTCTCCCGCGCCCTGAAGGCCGGCACCGTCTGGGTCAACTGCTACGAGGAGGGCGACCTGACCGTCCCCTTCGGCGGAATGAAGCAGTCCGGCAACGGCCGCGACAAGTCCGCCCACGCCCTGGAGAAGTACACCGAACTCAAGACGACCTGGATCCAGTTGTGACCCGCCCGCTCATCGCCGTCCCCGCCCGCTTCTCCGCCACCACCTCCGCCCTGCGCTTCGCCGCCGAGGTCAACGCCCGCGCCCTGGTCGAGGCGGTGTGGCGGGCGGGCGGCGAACCCGCGACCATCCACCCCGCCGAGGACGGAGTGGAACAGCGGCTCGCCCGGTTCGACGGCGTCCTGCTGCCCGGCGGCGGCGACCTCGCCCCGCACCGCTACGGTGCCGCCGACACCCACGACACCGTCTACGACGTCGATGACCTCCAGGACTCCTTCGACCTCCAGGCCGCCCGCCACGCGCTGGCGTCGGGCCTGCCCCTGCTGGCCATCTGCCGCGGGCTGCAGGTCGCCAACGTCGCGCTCGGCGGCACCCTGGAGCAGGACATGGGCGGCCCGGACCTGGACCACCGCCACCGCGTCCACCCGGTCCGCGTCCGGCAGGGCACTCTCCTCGAACGGGCCCTGGGCACGGACAAGCTGGACGCCTCCTGCTACCACCACCAGCGGGTCGACCGACTCGGCAGCGGCCTCACGGCCGTCGCCACGGCCGCCGACGGCACCGTCGAGGCCCTCGAAGCGACCGCCGCGCGGGGCTGGTTCGTCGCCGTCCAGTGGCATCCGGAGGACACCGCCGAACAGGACCCCGTCCAGCAACGGCTGTTCGAGGCACTGGTGGAGTCGGCGCGTATGCGCGGCCGCGCCTGACGAGTGGGCCGGGGTCAACCGGCCGCAGCCAGCCGGCCGGTTGACCCCGGCGAGACCGGCCTGGCGGACGCCGGCCGGCCCGGAGTCGCCGGCCGGAACGGACGGGTCGCAGCTGACCGGTTCGGAGCTGACCGGTTCGGGGCGTTCGGTGCGGTACGGACGGCCCGGCGCTGACCGGCCCGAAGTCGACCGGCCCGAAGTCGACCGGCCGGAGCCGACTCGTCGGAACTGACCGCCGCGGTGCGACGGGTCGGAGCCGGGCGGTGCGGGGCGGCGCGGGGTGGCCGGTCGGCGCTGACGGGTTTTAGGCGTTCGGCGCGGGGTGGCCGGTCGGCGCTGACCGGCGCGGGACGACCGACCCTGGGCGACGGTCGGAGCCGGCCGGGCGGCCGGGGTGTCGTCGGTCAGGTCGTCCTCGGTCGGCGGCCGCTGCGCCGCGGCGCGGGTTCCGCTCCGCCCAGCAGTTCCCGGCGGCGCTCCTCCCCGTACTCCTCGACCTGCCGTACGACCTGCCGCAGCCCCTCCGCGAGACCGCGGCACTCGGCGTCGCTCAGGCGGGCCGTGACGAAGGCCTCCTCCTCGTTGAACTCGGGGAAGACCCGCCGCATCAGATCCTCGCCCTTGTCCGTGAGGCTCAGCAGCACCAGCCGGCCGTCGCTCGGATGGGCGGCCCGCCGCAGCAGGCCCCGCGACTCCAGCGTGCGCGCCACCCCGGTGAGCGTGCCCTTGGAGATGCCGGCCTCGTCCGCCACGTGCCGGGTCTCCGACTCGCCGAACACCCACACCACCCACAGCACGACGAACGCCGTCCAGGTCAGGTCCGAGCCGCGCAGCACGGAGTTCTCCAGGTGCTGGCGCACCGCGGACGCGGCCCGGTAGATGTTGGCCACGGCCGCCATCTGCTCCCGGCGGATCGGGAACCCGCCGAGCTTCGCCGAGACGAGCGACTCGGTTTCCGTGATGGATCGCTGACCGGGCACGGGCGGCTCCTTCGGGTCCTGCGCCAAGAACCGCACGGCCGGCGGGCGCCGTACGGTCGTTCGGCCTCAAATTGTACGGAGGTGATCGAGGGCGCCCGCCAGGGCCCGCGCGGGCCGCACTCTCACCCGTGTGGGTGATCTTGGGTGCTCGGATCGCGGGTACTCGCGCACGGTGACTGATCCAGGTGGACCGCCGCCGGAGGTGCGGCTGCTGATCGAGCGGATCGTGTCCGCCGTACGCAAGGGCGACGACACCCGCGTACAGATCCTGCTGTGCCGCTTCGCGCACGAGGCCGACATGGGGGCCGCCTTCATGCTGCGGCAACGGTTGCTGCACGACCCGCCGGACGGACCGGGCGGCGAGACAGGCGACGGGGCGGACGACGAGGACGGCGGGATGCGCCCCGGCCGGTTCCCGCCGCACCTGGCCGAACACCTCAAATGATCACCACATGGCCGCGACGCTTCGGGGTACATGGAGCCTGCGCGGGCCGGAGGGCGATCCGGTCCGCGTCCCCGGTGCCACGCACCGGGGAGGCCCCGTGACCGGTCGGCGGGTCACGGGGCGGCGGGCCGTCGCCGGGGTCAGCCCCGGCGACGGCAGTCGGGCCGAAGCCGCCCCCCTGCCTCAGCGGCGAGCCGGGCGGTCCGTGTCCGTCAAGTCCCCCTGCGTGCGGCGTGATTGCTCCACGACGCCCTGACCGGTGCGCCGAGTTCGACGAGCCTCGGCCGAGCGGGAACTGAGAGTCCGCCGGATCGTGAACGCCCTGACGCGGGAAGGGGTGAGGGCCGCTCATCCCGCCCGCGTGGTTACGGTAGCGTAGGTTACGGAACCGTAAGTACGGCTTCCGGAGCCGGCGATCACACCTGCGAGGACTCATGCGCACATCCCGGACGACAACCGACCTGCCGTGGCTGATCCAGGGCGGAATGGGCGTGGGGGTGTCCGGCTGGCGCCTCGCCCGCGCCGTCGCGCGCACCGGGCAGCTGGGTGTCGTCTCCGGCACCGCTCTGGACACGCTGCTGATCCGGGTGCTGCAGAGCGGCGACCCCGGCGGTCACCTCCGGCGGGCGCTGGCCGCCTTCCCCGTGCCCGAACTCGCCGACGCCGTCCGGCGGCGCTACTTCGTCGAGGGCGGCATCGGGGCCGGGGAGCGGTTCGCGGCCACGCCCCGGCTCACCGCCGACGAGGCGTGCCCGGCACGCTCGCTGACCGTCGTGGCCAACTTCTGCGAGGTGTGGCTGGCCAAGGAGGGCCACTCCGGGCCGGTCGGCGTCAACTACCTGGAGAAGGTCCAACTCGCCACGGTCCCCGCCATGTTCGGCGCCGTCCTGGCCGGCGTGGACTACGTCCTGGTGGGCGCGGGCATCCCCGCGCAGATTCCCGGAATCGCCACCCGGCTCGCCCGGCTGGAGCCCGTCACCGCGCGCGTGGACGTCGAGGGCGACGACCGGCCCGCCGAGCTGTGCTTCGACCCGGCCTCGGTGCTGGGCGGGGCGCGGCCCGGACGACTGCGCCGTCCCGACGTCCTGGCCATCGTCTCGCTGCCCGCCCTGGCCTCGTACCTGTGCCGTTCCCCGGAGACCACGCCGGACGGCTTCGTCGTCGAGGGCCACCGCGCCGGCGGGCACAGCGCGCCGCCGCGCGGGCCGCTACGGCTGGACGAGGACGGCGACCCCGTCTACGGCCCTCGCGACACCCCGGACTTCGCCAGGATGGCCGCGCTCGGCCTGCCCTTCTGGATCGCCGGCGGCCAGTGCGGGCCGGAACACCTGCGGCGGGCCCGCGCGGCAGGCGCCGCCGGCGTCCAGCTCGGCAGTGTCTTCGCGCTGTGCGAGGAGTCGGGGCTCGACGCACGGCTGCGGCGGGAGCTGGTGGCACGCCGGCTCCGCTCCGAGCTGACCGTGCGCAACGATCCCGCGGCCTCCCCGACCGCCTTCCCCTTCAAGATCGCCGATCTGCCCGGCACGCTGGCCGACCTCGCCGTCGGCGCGGCCCGCCGCCGGGTCTGCGACCTGGGCTACCTGCGCACCCCGTACCGCTCCGAGCGCGGCACCCTCGCCTACCGCTGCCCGGCCGAGCCGCGCGCGGCCTACCTCCGCAAGGGCGGCGCCGCCGAGCAGACGGAAGGGCGTCAGTGCCTGTGCAACGGCCTGCTGGCCGCCGTGGGACTGGGCCAGCGCCGCCCGCGCGGCGCGGTGGAGCCGCCCGTCGTCACCATCGGCCAGGACCTCGGCTTCCTGCCGCGGATCGCCCCCGAAGGCCGCCCGTACACCGCCGAGTCGGTGGTCCGCTGGCTGTCCGCCGGCCTGACCGCGACGGCCGCGTGAGCGCGACGCCGGCCGGCCGCTGACGACTGGCGCCGCAGGACGGCAGACCGCCACCTCCGTACCGCGCACCCGCCGGCCGGCCGCGGTGTCGGCCGTGGTGCCGGGCGCGGTGCCTGCCGTGGTGCCTGCCGTGGTGCCGGCCGCGGGGCTGACCCTCAGGGACGGCCCGGCGTCGGCGCCGCCGCCGGCTCCGGCTCGTGGAGAGGCCCTGCCGTGCGGCGGGGGAGCAGCAGCGGGGAGGCTACCGGCGCCGACGCTGTCCCACCCGGGCCGAAGATCCCTTCCGGGGCGGCCGTTAGGCCCTGTTCCGCGGGCCGAAGCGGGGGCCGGGGGGCCGGGGCCGGTGGACCGTCCGGCCCAGGACCCGGCGTGGGCGGCGCGATGATGCTGGTCACCGACCGGCCGGGAGCCACCGGACCGTCGGGTACGGCTGCCCGGCCACGTCTCCTCGTGTCCAAGGGTCGCGGCAGCGCGGCCCCGGCCCGGTCGCCATCCGGTCGTCCCACCCGTCGTGCCGGATGGATGTCCGCCACGCCCCGGCGTCGGCGCCCCGCTCAACGCCGTCGGCGGGAGTGCCGGCCGCGTCGGGGCGTGGCGGACGAGTCGGCCCACCGCACTGGCCGGAAACTCCGGCCGTGAACCGCTGGAGGCAAGCCGTGAGTGCTCTCACCCTGGCGTCGGCGCCCGAGGACGCCGCCGCTCTCGAGGCGGCAGAGACACACCGCGCCCTCCTGGACGGGGAGTTGGCCGGACGGGTGACGGCGCTGCTCGCCGCCGCGGACCAGGAGCCGGGGGCCGTCGGGCGGATCCGCGCAGGCCTCGTGGCCTTCTGCGAGCGCGAACTGCTGCCGCACGCCACCGCCGAGGAGGCCGTGCTCTATCCCGCCGCGCGTCGGCTGCCCGACAGCCGGCTGCTCATCGAGAGCCTCATCGCCGAACACAGCTGCATGATCGCGCTCGTCGACGCCCTGCGCACCGCGTCACACCCGACCGGCGCGGCGGCCGACGCCCGCGCCCTTCAGGTGCTCTTCGAGGAGCACGTCGCCAAGGAGAACGGTCTGGTGCTGCCGCTGCTCGCGGTGGCGCCGGGCGTCCGACTCGCCGCGCTGCTCGGCGAGTTGCACCAACGGCTCGCCGACGACACGACGCCCGACGCCACCCCCGCGCCCCGGGCCACCGAAACGCCCCCGGCCACCGAAACGCGCTGGGACACCGAACCGCCCCCGGCCACCGAAACGCACTGGGACACCGAGAAGCACCGAGACACCGAGACGCCGCCGGACGCGGCGGAGGCGGAGGCCGAGACGGAGGCCGAGACCGAAGCCGAGACCGAAGCCGAGGCTGGGCAGCAGGGCGGTTGCGGCGGAGCGTGCCGCTGCGGCGGCGGCGCCCAGGACACCGAGGTGCCCGAACTGGACGTCCGGTCGGTTCCGCACGCCCTGCGCCACGCCGCCGTCCTCGGCGCGCTCGGCGCCGTCCCGGCCGGCCGCGCGCTGGTGCTCGTCGCCCCGCACGATCCGCGGCGCCTGCTCGCGCAGATCGAACGGCGCGACCCGGGACGCTTCGCGGTGGAGTACCTGCAACGGGGTCCCGAGACCTGGCGGCTCCGCCTCGGCCGCGACTGACCCGGCACAGCACAAACCCGCGGACGCCGACCCGTCCCGGTCCGCACGCACTCACGGACGATCGGGTCGCCCGCAGTAGGGAGGAGACACCGTGCGCACCCAAGTCCTGGACGGCGCTGCCCTGGAGGCGCTGCTGGCGGCCGCCGTGGCGGCGCCGTCGATCCACAACACCCAGCCCTGGCGCTTCCGGCTGGACCCGGACAACCGGGCGCTGGAGGTCCGCCCGGCGCCGGAGCGGTCACTGCCGCTGGTCGACCCCTTCCGGCGTGCCCAGTACCTGTCGGTGGGCGCGGCCGTGTTCAACCTCCGCCTCGCGGCAGCCCACATGGGCTGGCAACCGCGGGTGCGGCTGCTGCCGGACCCGGCCGACCCCGCGCTGCTGGCCGTCGTCCAGCTGGCCGGCCCGTTCGACGAGGACGGCTACCGCGTTCCCGAACCCGACCTTTACGACGCCATCGCGCGGCGGCACACCAGCCGGATGCCGTTCACCGGCCGCCCGGTGCCCGAACCGGTCGTCGCGGAGATGAGCGCGGCGGCGCACGCCGAGGGCGCCCGGCTGCACCTGCCGGACATCGCCGGAACCCGGCGGCTGCTGCGCCTGACCGCCGCCGCCGAGGCCCGCAACCACACCAACCCGCTGCGCACGGCCGAGAGCCGCGCCTGGATCACCGCCCCGGGAGCGGCCACCCCGTACGGCATACCGGCCACGGCCCTCGGCCCGCGGGACGCGGCCGGACGGGTGCCGATGCGGGACTTCACGGGACCGCTGCCGCCCGCTCTGCGTCTGCCCGCCCAGCGCTTCGAACGCCACACCCACTTCGCCCTGTTGTGGACCACCCACGACCGGCGCGAGAACTGGTTGCGAGCCGGTCAGGCCCTGCAGCGCGTGCTGCTCACCGCGACCGCGCACGGGGTGCGCACCTCGCTCCTGCACCAGGCGATGGAGTGGCCGGACCTGCGGGCGGCCAGCGGCCCGGCGTGGCGTCGGTGCCACCCACAGGTGGTGATCCGCTTCGGCTACGGCCCCGACGGCGCCCGCACCCCCCGCGCGGCCGGGCGCGCCGCCTACGGGGCCGGGCCGGACGGAGCCGACGCCCCGAACGCGTGACGCACCACCGGGCGGTGCCGCCTGGCGGTGCCGCCGGGCCGGGCTGCGGTGCCGGGCCCGGCTCATCGGCCCGCGGTCAGGCCGCGAGGAGGCTGACGCCCAGCACGAGCAGGGCGATCACCTTGACCAATTCCACGGCCACGTAAGCGAGATGACCACGTGAGCGGGGCAGCTCCTCCCCGGCCAGGACGCGGTCGGAACGGCGGTTGAGACGGGGGCGGATCACGGCCAGCTGGCCGGCGAGCGAGGCGGTCACGACGACGGTCAGCGCGACGACCGACGCCGTCGGGTCTCCCACGGCGACCGCGACGATCACCGCGACGGCCAGTACGGCCTCGACGGAGTTCAGCGCCCGGAACACCAGCCGGCCGATGCCCAGCCCGAGGGGGACGGTCACGCCGGGGGCGCGGAACTTCAGCGGCGCCTCCAGGAAGGAGATCGCGAGCACCATACCGAGCCAGACGAAGGTGACTGCCCCCGCAGCGGCGGCTGACGTGGTGTTCATCGAGGTGCTGCCTTTCTCGTGCGGCTCACGGATATCAGGAGTCTCAGAAGTCAGGGGGGGAGGAGGTGGCGAGCGCGCCGTCAGACCGGCGCGGTCCGGAGATGGGCGACGCACGAGTCGGGGGTGGCGAACGGCTCCAGCCGGGCCGCGTCCAGCGGGGCGCGCAGTCCGGCCAACGCCCCCTGCATCAGGCCGAGATGGAGCGGGCACACCAACTGCCCGTACTCCTCGGCCAGTTCGAGGAAGGGGCAGTGCCGCAGCCGGATGCGCTCCGGCGCCGCGGCACCCTCTTCCCCGTGTTCGGCGGTGGGGGCGAACCCGAGGTCGTCCAGCAGAGCGACGAGTCCGTCGGCGGCCTGCCCAGCGGTCGGCGGCCGGAGCGGCGGTGCCGGATCGACCAGGAAGGCGCCCCACGCCCGGCCGGCCTCCGTGGCGGCCCGGTGCGCATCCGGCCCGGTGGACGCCAGCTGACTGAGCAGCATCTGTGCCAGGAGCCGGTAGCCGCGCGTGCCTCCCCGGTGCATGCCCGGCTCCGCGGCGTAGACGGTCCTGGGCCGTCCGCGGCCCGACGGCTCCTCGGTACGCCGCTGCACCATGCCCTCGCTCACCAGGGCGTCCAGGTGGAAGCGCACGGTGTTGGGGTGCACCCGCATCCGCTCGGCCACGTCCGTGACGCCCAGCGGTGCCGCGGCGGCCCGCAACAACTCCAGCACCTCGCGACGGCGAGGGCTCTCCCGCCCGGTGGACATGTCGCTCCGGCCTCCCTGCACCCGCGTCCGTTCCCGCTCTCGGCCTCTGGCCCCTGGTCCTGGCCTCTGGCCCCTGGTCCTGGTCCTGGTCCTGGTCCTGGTCCTGGAATTTTTCCAAATGGTACCTGTAATAATCAGTGCCGGAAGACCCGGCCCCACAAGGAGTCCCATGCCATCCGAGCCACTCCCGCAGATCCTGTGCGACGCCCGCGCGCTCACCGGCCGGCCGGCCGCGTCCGTCGAGGTGGCCTGGAAGCTGGCGGAGAGCGGGCGCCAACTCGACGCCAATCTCGTACGGCTGCCGCCGGGCGAGCGCATCGCCACCCACACCGAACCCGACCTGGACGTGCTGGTCACGGTCGTCGCCGGCTCCGGAACGGTCGACACCCCGGCCGGCGGCGGGCCCCAGGACCTGGCCCCGGGCACCGTGCTGTGGCTGCCCCACGGGTCCACCCGCAGCCTGACCGCGGGGGAGCAGGGCATCGCCTACTTCACCGTCCACAGCCGCCGCCCCGGAATGCAGATCCGCCCCCGGCCTGCCGCGACGCCGTAATGCCCGGCGGCCTCAGGGGCGCGTCACGGAGCGGAATTCGGTCGGGGTCATGCCGGTGCGGTGGCGGAAGAAGGCGCTGAAGGCCGTGGCGTGGGAGAAGCCGATGCTTTCGCCGATCACGGCGGTCGGCAGGGGGGTGTGGATGAGGAGACGTTTGGCCTCCAGCAGCACCCGGTCGTCGATGTACCGCTTGGCGCCGCAGCCGAGGGCGGCGCGCGTGGCCCGGGTGAGGGTACGGGGGCTGTACCCCAGGCGGGCGGCGTAGTCCTCGACCCGGTGGGTGCGGCGGAAGCCCTCCTCCACGGCCCGGCGGAACCGCTGGAAGGGCTCGTCGCCGGTGCGTGTCGCGCGCAGCGGGTCGGCCAGGTGGACGAGCCGGATGAGGATCACGGACAGCAGGTCGCGCAGCGTCTCCACGTACGCCTCCAGCGGCAGGTCGCTCAGCGCGGCGTGCTCGTCGGTCAGCGTGTCGAGCAGCCGCAGCAGGGCCGCCTGGCGTTCCTCGCCCGGCGTGATCAGCCGGTGCGGGACGTGCTCGCCGTCCCGGATCAGCGCATCGGTGGCCGAGCTGGGGAAGCCCGGCGGGACGACCAGCACCGTGCCGTCGCCGCCCTCGTGTCCCGAGGGGAAGTGGATCACCTGGCCCGGCCACACCCACAGCCAGTCCCCGGCGGTCAGGCGGTAGGCGGTGAAGTCCACGGAGCACTCCAGCCGGCCGCGGCGCAGCGCGATCAGCAGGTGGAAACCCGGACGCGCGGGCATCGTGAGCGGCAGCCGCCGCTCCCGGGCGCGCTCGGCCAGTCCCGGCAGGTCGAGGACCTCCAGGCCGGGCGGCCGGCCCGGACTCGGACGGTACGGCACGGCCGGGATGGCCGCCGCCCCGCCCTGCGCCGGGATCTGTCCGTTTTTCTTCATCGCGTGGCCGAGTGTATGCCGGGGGTCCCGCGCTGCCGGACCTAGGTTGTGCAGGAGCCGCAAGGGCCGCCCCCGCCGCCGGAGGAGCCACCCGCACCCCGCCGTCCCCGGAAACGCAGCCCGGAAACGCAGCCCGGACACCCCGGCCCGCACACCCGGTCCGTGCACCGCACCCGAACACCCGCAGGGAGCCGCCGACACCCCCAGGGAGCCGCCGACACCCGCAGGGAGCCGCCGACCAGGAGCCGCCCGCCGGTGGCCGCCGGCCGGGGTGGGCGCCGCCCGCACCGGGTCCCGATCAGAGAGGATCGCCGTGACCATCGAGTTCGCCACCCGCTACCGCAGCCGATCGCGCATTCCGGCCGAGCCCGGCAAGCCGTACTTCGTCGAGAAGGGCATGGGCGACCGCGCCCACCTCTTCACCGACCTCTTCACCGTCTACGCCGGCGGTGAGCAGACCGAGAACACCTTCAACTTCTTCACCTGCGAGGGGCCCAAGGGCGACCTGATCCCCGCCCACTCCCACCCGGACACCTACGAGGTCTTCTACATCACCGACGGCGCCGTACGCCTGTTCGTGGAGGACCTGGAGGGCGAGCAGCACGAGAAGCTGCTCACGGCCGGTGACTTCGGTTTCGTGCCCAAGAACTGCCCACACGCCTACCGCATCGAGCGCCACCACAGCCGTATCGTCGGCGTCGCCGCGGGCCCGAGCGGCACCTTCGAGCGGTTCTTCGAGAGCCTCGGCACCCCCACCGAGGAACTGGGCCTGCCGCAGCGGCCGTACGTGCCCGAGCCGCAGAAGTTCGGCACCGTGCCGCAGCGGTACGACGTCACCTTCCTGCCGGATCACCAGTGGCGCACCGGGAGCTGAGCCGATGCCGTATCTGAGGGTCCTGCTGGCCGGCGTCCTGGTCGGCGTGGCCTACGTGGCGGTGCGGGTCAAGTCGCCCGCACCGCCCCCGGTGGCGCTGTTCGGCCTGCTGGGTATGGGGCTCGGCCAGACGGCGCTGGGCGCCCTGTGGGACCGGTGAGAATCCGGTGACCGATATGAGCCCTATCGGCCCTGCGAGTCCTATCAGCCCTATGAGCCCTATGAGTCGTTCGAGTCGTGTGACCCCTGTGAGTTCTGCGAGCGGCGAGCCCGCCGCTCCGCGCGTCTTCCTGCGCCGGGCCGGTCTCTCGTTCGCCGCCGGACTGCTCATGGGCGGGCTGTACCAGGCGCTGGACCTGACCTCGCCGGCCCCGCCGCTGATCGGCCTGACCGGGCTGGCCGGCATCGTGCTCGGCGAACGCGGTGCCACCGCCGTACGCGACCGCCTGATGCGCGTACGCGACCGCCCCACGCGCCGTCCCGCCGCCTCACCCCCCGCCGCAGAAGGAGGAACATCCCGTGTCCCCTGACACCCCCGGCTACCTCGACGTCCACGCCCACTTCGTCACCGACTCCTACGTCCGCCAGGCGCGCGAGGCCGGACACGAGCTGCCCGACGGGGTCCCCGCCTGGCCCGCCTGGTCGGCCGCCGCGCACCTGGAGCTGATGGACCGCTGCGGCATCGAGACGTCGATGCTGTCCGTCTCGTCGCCGGGCGTCCACTTCGGCGACGACGCCGCCGCCCGGCGCCTGGCCCGCGAGGTCAACGAGGCGGGCGCCGACACCGTACGCGAACATCCGGGCCGCTTCGGCCTGTTCGCCTCCCTGCCGCTGCCGGACGTCGACGGCGCCCTGGCGGAGATCGCCCACGCCTACGACACCCTGGGCGCCGACGGCGTGGTCCTGGAGTCCCACACGCACGGCACCTACCTCGGCAACCCGGACCTGGAGCCGGTGTGGGCCGAGCTGGACCGGCGGGGCGCGGTCGTCTTCCTGCACCCGACCTCGCCGGTGTGCTGGGAGCGGTCCGCCCTGGGACGTCCCCGCCCCATGGTCGAGTTCATCTTCGACACCGCCCGCACCGTCACCGACCTGCTGATGTCCGGCACCCTGCGGCGCCACCGCGACCTGACGGTGATCGTGCCGCACTGCGGCGGCGCGCTGCCCGTGCTGGCGGACCGCATCAACGGGTTCATGAAGATGTTCATGCCCGCCGGCGACCGGGCGCCCGACGCCGTGGCCGAACTCGGGCGCCTCTACTACGACCTCGCCGGGCCGGCCCTGCCGCGCCAGCTGCCCGCCCTGCTGAACCTCGTCGCCCCCGACCGGCTGCTGTACGGCAGCGACCACTGCTGGACCCCCGCCGCCGGAGTGGAGGCCCATGTCGCCGCCCTCGACGCCGCGCCCGCGCCCGACGGCGCCGCGAGCTGGCGCCACCTCACCACCGCCAACGCGCGCCGCGTCCTGCCGCGCCCGGCCCGCTGACGGACGGACCACCACGATGACCCACCCGGCACCCGCGCCGTTCCCCTTCCACCTGCTCGCGCCGCCCGACCCGCTGGCCCTGCCGCTGCCGCCCGCGGCGCGTCCCGCCGACGGCGTGCGGCTGCTGCGCGGCGCCGTCTACGCGGTCCCCGACGGCAGCCGCCCGCTCACCGTCGACCTGTGGCTCCCCGGCAGTGCCGCCGGACCGGTCCCGCTGATCGTCTTCGTCCACGGCGGCGCCTGGCGCACGGGCCTGCGTGACGACCTCGGCCCCCGTTTCCGCCACTGGCGGCCGGGCCCCTTCGCCCGGCTGGCCCGGGCCGGTCTCGCCGTGGCCTGCCCCGACTACCGCCTCACCGGCGAGGCGGTCCACCCGGCCCAGACCGACGACCTGGCCACCGCGCTCGCCTGGCTGCACGGCCGGGCCGGCGACCTCGGCGTGGACACCTCGCGCACGGTGCTGTGGGGGGAGTCCGCCGGCGGGCACCTGGCCGCGCTGACCGCGCTCACCCAGCACACCCGCCCCGGCACGGCCACCGTCACCGGCTGCGTGACCTGGTACGCGCCCACCGACCTGGCGAGCCTCGCCGAGGACTGCCCGCCCGGCCGGTTCGACGCCCACGACCCGGCCACCTTCGAGGCGCTGCTGCTCGGCGGCCCGCCCGCCGAACGGCCCGACGCGGCCCGCGACGCCAGCCCCGTCGGCCGGGTGGGTCCGCAGGCGCCGCCGTTCCTCCTGCTGCACGGCGCCGACGACACGATCGTCCCCGCCCGCCAGTCCGTCCGCCTCGCCGACGCCCTGCGCCGCTCCGGCCACCACCCCGACCTGCGGCTCCTGTCCGGAGCCGACCACCTGTGGGTGGGCCTGTCCGAGGAGGGGGTCGAAGAGTGCTTCACCCGCACCGCGGACTTCGCCCGGGCGTGCGCGAAGAACGGCGGGAGGGGCTGAGGGAGGCGCCGGGAAAACGGGCTGAGGACGCGGCCCGGCTCCGGTTCCCGCGCCGGCCGGGGCAGGTACCGGGTGACCAGGTACCGGTACACGGCGGAACAAACCGGTACGAGTCGGTGCGGCGTGGGTACCGGGCCCGTACGGGGTCGGTGTCCCGGTGGCCGCGACGTCCTGGAGGCAGACGTGCACGTGACAGTGAGCCGGCTCGGTCTGGTCGTGCACAGCGGGCGCCCGGCGGCGGTGGAGGCGGCCGGTGTGGTCCGGGGGTGGTGCGAGGAGCACGCGGTGCGCTGCACCGACATCGACGTCTGGCGGGACGGCGGGCGGCGCAGCGCCCGCGACGAGGTCGAGGCCGCGGGCGACCCCGACCTCATCGTCACCCTGGGCGGCGACGGCACGTTCCTGCGCGGTGCCCGGCTCGCCGCCGAGAACGACGCCCTGGTCCTGGGGGTCGACCTGGGCCGGCTCGGTTTCCTGACGGAGGTGCCTGCCGCCGGGGTGCGTACCGCACTGGACACGGTGCGCGAGGGACGGCTGCGGATCGACAGCCGGATGCTGCTCACCCTGCGTGCCTCCCGGCGCCTGGAGGTGCCGCCGGGAGTGGACGCGCTGGTCCGCTACGGCAGGGGACCGCTGCTGCCGCCTCCCCCAGTGCGCGCCGAGTGCGCGGCCGACGACGAGTGGGGCATCCCGCTGCACGTCACCGCGCTCAACGACATCGTCCTGGAGAAGCTGGCCCGCGACCGCCAGGTCTCGGTCGGCGTCTACATCTCCGGCAGGCTCCTCGCGTCCTACTCGGCCGACGCGGTGCTGGTCGCCACCCCGACCGGGTCCACCGCCTACAGCTTCGCCGCCGGCGGGCCCGTCGTCTCGCCGCGCGCGGAGGCCCTCGTCTTCACCCCGGTCGCCCCGCACATGATGTTCGACCGGTCGGTCGTCACCGCGCCCGACGAACCCATCGGGCTGCGGGTCCTCGAGCGGTCGGGTCAGGCCGCGGTCAGCATCGACGGCCAGCTGCGCGGCGTGCTCGACCCGGGCGACTGGATCGGCGTGTACGCGGCCCCGCGCCGGCTGCGGGCCGTCCGGCTGGGCCCGATGGACTTCTACGGCCGTCTGCGCGAGCGGATGAACCTGACCGACGCGCCGGCCGCGGTCGCCTACGGTTCCCCGGCGCCGCTGTGGTCGATGACGACGCCGCCACCCGGCGACCTCGCCCACCTGGCCCTGCTGACGACGGAAGGCCCGCCCCGGCACTGAACGGCCACCGGGCCGACGCGCCCCGCCTCCGGGCGCGGGTCAGGGCACCAGGATCGCGCGTCCGCGGACCCGGCCCGCGTCGAGGTCGTCCAGGGCGTCCTGGAAGCGGTCGAGCGGGTACTCGGTGGTGTGCAGCCGGACCCGGCCCCGCGCGGCGAGCGCCATCAGCTCGCACAGGTCGCTGTAGGAGCCGACGAGGTTGCCGATGAAGCTGATCTCGGCCGAGACGATGTCGATGGTCGGGACGTCGAGGTTCTCCCCGTACCCGACCACGTGGTAGTCGCCCGCGCGGCGCAGCATGCGCACCCCGTCCCGGGTCGCGCCGCCCTCGCCGACGAAGTCGACGACGGTCTCGGCACCCCTGCCGCCCGTCAGCTCCAGGACGTCCTCCACCTGCCGTCCTCCGGCGAGCACGGTGTGGTCGGCGCCGACGGACCCGGCCAGCTCCAGCGCCTCCGGACTGCGGTCCACGACGACGATCTCGGCCGCCGTGAGGGCCTTGAGCACCTGGACGCCGATGTGTCCGAGCCCGCCGGCGCCGATGACCACGCACCGGTCGCCCGGCCGCAGCCGCCGGGCCGCCCTGGCGGCGGCGTGATAGGCAGTCAGGCCCGCGTCGGCGAGGGCCGCGACGCCGGCCGGCTCCAGGGATTCGTCGAGGCGCACGACGCTGCGGGCGGAGGTCCGCAGGTACTCGGCGTAGCCGCCGTCCGCGTCGATGCCGGGGAAGGCGCTCTGCTCGCAGTGCACGTCGTCGCCCCGCCGGCACGCCGGGCACAGCCCGCAGGTGATCAGCGGATGCAGGATGACCTTGTCGCCCTCGGCGACGTTCGTGACGGCGTCGCCGACCGCGTGCACCCAGCCGGCGTTCTCGTGTCCGATCGTGCAGGGCAGCGTCACACCGGACTTCTCGGCCCACTGCCCTTCGAGGATGTGGAGGTCCGTACGGCACACGCCCGCGCCGCCGATCCGGACGATGACGTCGTGCGGGCCGGTGACCTCGGGAGGGGGGACGTCGGTCATCTCGGGGGCGCGGCCGTAGCCGACGACCTGGACTGCCTTCATCGGACGTTCTCCTTCTCGGGGGGCGCGGCCCGGCCGGTCGCGGACTTCCGCCGGTCGCGGGCTTCCACCGGTCGCGGACCTCCGCCGGCCGCGGGCTTCCGCCCGCCGCGGACTTCCGCCGTCCGCGGACTCCGGCCGTCCGCGTCAGCTCTCCGCTTCCGCCGCGGTGAGGGCGGCGAGGGCGGCGTCCAGGCGGCTGGTGGCCTCCTCGGCCACGGGGCGCAGGGCGTCGAGTTCGGTGAGGGCGACCATGGTGCCCGGGTCCAGGGCCTGCACGGCGGTGCGGTCGCCGTCGCGGCGGACGACGACGTTGCAGGGCAGCAGCAGGCCGATGCTGCGGTCGGTGTCCAGGGCGCGGTGGGCGAGGCCGGGGTTGCAGGCGCCGAGGATGACGTAGTCCTCCATGTCATGGTCGAGCTTGGCCTTGAGAGTGGCGGTGACGTCGATCTCGGTGAGGATGCCGAAGCCCTGCGCGGCGAGGGCGTCGCGGGTGCGGGCGACGGCGGTGGCGAAGTCGGTGTCGAGGTGCACGGTGCGGTCGTAGCGCATGGTGTCGGCCTTTCTCGTCGGCGTGCCCGCGGGACGGGTGTCCTGCCGTGAGCGAGGTACTCGTGGAGTGTTTCCCCCGTTTTTCCCGTCCTTGGAAATACCCCAGGGGGTACTCGTGTTACCTTCGTATGCATACCCCCCGGGGTAAGTGAATCACTCGAAGGGAGTACTTTCGTGTTCTTCGTCGACACGATCGAGCTGTCCGGGCTCGGCAACCGCAGCTACCTCGCGGGCGGCGAGCGGACGGCCGTTGCGGTCGACCCGCCGCGCGACATCGACCAGGTGATCGCGGCGGCGGCCCGGCGCGGGGTGCGCATCGCGTACGTCGTCGAGACGCACGTGCACAACGACTACGTCACCGGCGGCCTGGAGCTGGCCCGGATCACCGGCGCCTCCTACCTCGTGCCCGCCGACGCCCGCGTCTCCTTCGAGCGCGTACCGGTGCGCGACGGCGACCTCGCCGACATCGACCCCGGCGCCGGCCTGGTGCTGCGCGCCCTGGCGACGCCCGGCCACACCCCGCACCACACCTCCTACGTGCTGGAGGAGAACGGCACGGCCGTCGCGGTGTTCACCGGCGGCTCGCTGCTGATCGGCACGGTGGGCCGGCCCGACCTCGTCGAGCCGCGGCTGACCGAGCACCTCGCCCGGGCCCAGCACGCCTCCGCGCACCGGCTGGCCGCCGAGCTGCCGGAGGAGACGGCCGTGCTCCCCACGCACGGATTCGGCAGCTTCTGCTCCTCCTCCCAGGCGGAGGGCAGCTCCACGACCATCGGCAAGGAGAAGGCCACCAACGAGGCCCTCACCCGGGACGTGGACACCTTCGTCGCCGACCTGCTGGCCGGCCTGGACGACATCCCCGCCTACTACACGCACATGGGGCCGGCCAACGCCGCCGGCCCCGCGCACGTGGACCTCACCCCGCCCGCCGTCGCCGACGCCGGGGAGATCGCCGCCCGACTGGCCGCCGGGGAGTGGGTGGTCGACCTGCGCAACCGCGTCGCCTTCGCCGCGGGGCACGTCTCCGGGTCGTTCAACTTCGAGGCCGAGGGGCAGCTCGCCACCTACCTCGCCTGGCTGATCCCGTGGGGCAAGCCGGTCACCCTGCTCGCCGAGTCGCCGGAGCAGCTCGCCGCCGCCCAGCGCGAACTGGTGCGGGTGGGCATCGACCGCCCGGCCGCCGCGGCCACCGGCGGTCCCGCGGACTGGTTGCCCGAGGGCGAGACGCCGGCCTCCTTCCGCCGCGCCGTGTTCGCCGACCTGGCCGCCCGCCATCCGGCCGGGGGCGTCGTCGTGCTCGACGTCCGCCGGGACTCGGAGCGCGCGGGCGGCTACATCGAGGGGTCGGTGCACATCCCGGTCCACACCCTGCACCGGCGCGTCGACGAGGTGCCCGAGGGCGAGGTCTGGGTGCACTGCGCGGGCGGCATGCGCGCCGCGGTCGCCGCTTCCCTGCTGGACGCCGTCGGCCGCGACGTCGTCGCGGTGGACGACTCCTTCGACGCGGCCGAGAAGGCAGGGCTGGTGCTGCGCACCGGCTGACGGCGCCGGGACGCCGCAGCGGGCCGGGCCGGCCCTTCGTACAGATCCGGAGACAGGAGTCAGACACCGAGATGAGCATCTTCCGACGCAGCAAGGGCGGTCCGGGCCGCGTGACCGTGCGGGAGGCCGCCGGGCGTACCGGCCACGGCGACTCCGCCGAGCGCGGCGACGTCGTGCTGCTCGACGTCCGCGAGCCCCACGAATGGCAGGCGGGACACGCCCCCCACGCCGTCCACCTGCCACTGTCCGCGCTGACCGCGGGTGCGGGGCTGCCCGCGCGGGCGCAGGCCCGGCCGCTGATCGTGATCTGCCGCTCGGGCAACCGCTCCCGGCGGGCCGCCGAACTGCTGGCCGCCCGCGGCGCGGAGGCCGTGGACATCGTCGGCGGCATGCAGGACTGGGCCGGGGCCGGGCTGCCGGTGGTGGACTCGCGCGGCAAGGCGGGCACCGTCGCGTGAGTGCTGTGATACTCGCCCTGGCCGCCGGTGCCGTCATCGGCCTGGCGCTGGGCGCTCTCGGGGGCGGCGGCAGCGTCCTCGCCGTCCCCGCCCTGATCTACCTGCTCGGATTCACCCCGGTCGCGGCGACCACCGCGAGCCTGGTCATCGTCACGATCACCTCCGTCACCGCGCTGTCCGCGCACGCCCGCGACGGCAACGTCCGGTGGCGTACGGGGCTGCTGTTCGCGGCGGCCGGGATCGGCCCGGCGATGCTCGGCGGAGCGCTCGCCGACCGCATTCCGGAGCCCGTGCTCACGGCGGCCTTCGGCGTGGTGGCCGCGGGCGCCGCGGTCCGCATGCTGCGGCCCGCCAAGGCGACGGGCACCGGCACGCACGTCCGTCCCGGCCGGGCCGCGGCAGCCGGCGCCGGGCTCGGCGCGGTCACCGGCGTCCTCGGTGTCGGCGGGGGTTTTCTCGCCGTACCGGCGCTGGTGGGCGTGCTCGGGATGCGGATGCGCAACGCGGTGGGCACCAGCCTGCTGGTCATCACCGTCAACTCGCTCGCGGCGCTGGCGACGCGCGCCGGCACGGTCGACACGCTCGACTGGGCGGTCGTAAGTCCGTTCGTCGGGGCTGCGATCCTCGGCGCGTGGGACGGCAAGCGGCTGGCCGGGAAGGTCTCCGGGCCCGCGCTGCAACGGATCTTCGCCGTGGTGCTGCTGGCCGTGGGCGGCTTCATGCTGATCGACGCGATGCTGTGATGCGTTCTCCGCTTCGGCTTCCGCTTCGGCTTCCGCTTCGCGTTTCGCCCGCCCGGCCGGTCCCTACGCCAGGGACAGGAACAGCTTCTCCAGCCGGGTGCGGATCTCCTCGGTGCCGACACCGTCCGTGCGGCCGGACCCGATGCCCGCCATGCACTGCTGCAGACCGGTCGCGACGATCGCGAACCCGGCCCGGTCCAGCGCCCGGGACGCGGCGGCGAGCTGCGTGATCACGTCCTCGCAGTCACGGCCCTCCTCGAGCATCCGGATCACGCCGGAGATCTGACCCTGCGCCCGGCGCAGCCGGTTCAGCACGGCCTTCAGGTCCGCGGCCTCGAGCTCCAGTTCCATGACCCACACTCCTCACAGCAATACCCCTAGGGGTACTGTACGTCCCGGTTCGGGACATGTCGACCATAAGGATCACTTCTGCCATGAGTACTCCCATCCCCGTCACCCTCGGCGCCGACCAGGCGCGCAGCCGGCTGCACGAGTTCACCGTCATCGACGTGCGGACCCCCGGCGAGTACGCCTCCGGTCACCTTCCGGGCGCCGTGAACATCCCCCTGGACCACATCCGGCGGGCGCTGCCGGAGATCCGCCACGCCGCCGAGCAGGGCGACGTCCTGGTGGTGTGCGCCTCCGGCGCCCGCTCGGAGAACGCCTGCAAGCTGCTGGCCGCCGAGGGCATCGTCACCGCCACCCTCGCGGGCGGCACCGGCGCCTGGGCCTCCGAGGGGAACGACCTGCAGCGCCCGGTCGCCTGCGACACGCGCGCCTCCTGGAGCATGGAGCGGCAGGTGCGCTTCACCGCCGGCACCGTGGTCCTGCTCGGGCTCCTGCTCGGCGTGCTGGTGCACCCGGCCTTCCTGCTCCTCTCCGCCGGCATAGCGGGCGGCCTGGTCTTCTCCGCCCTGACGAACACCTGCGGCATGGCGGTCATGCTGGCCAAGCTGCCCCACAACCGCCCCCGCACCGCCGACCTCGACACCGCGCTGGCGGCCCTGCGCAGCAAGCGCTGAGCCCCGCACGCGAAAGAGCGCTGAGCCCCGCGCACGGAAAGGGCGCCCGCACCGGTCATCGGTGCGGGCGCCCCGTCATGCCGGGCCGTGGCCGTCAGCCGCGCCGGGCCGAACCCGCCGCCTGCCGGCGCACGTCGTCCATGTCGACGGCACGGATCTTGCCGATCAGTTCCTCCAGGGCCTGCGGCGGCATGGCGCCGGGCTGCGCGTACAGCACGGTGCGGTCCCGGATCGCCATCAGGGTGGGGATCGAGGAGATCTGGAAGGCGCCGGCGAGTTCCGGCTGCGCCTCGGTGTCGACCTTGCCGAACACGATGTCCGGGTGGCGTTCGGCGGCCTTCTCGAAGACGGGGGCGAACATCCGGCACGGTCCGCACCAGGCGGCCCAGAAATCGATCAGCACGATCTCCGAACCGGTGACGGTCTCCTCGAAGTTGTCCTTGGTCAGTTCGACGGTCGGCATGGGCTCCGCGCTCCTCTCGTATACCCAGTGGGGTATCTGGTCCAACAGGCGCCCGGCTGGATTTGTTCCAGTGCCCCGGTCACGCCTCCAGCTCGATGTCGACCGCGGGTGTGTGGTGCAGGGTGTTGTGCACCGTGCAGTGCGAGGCGACGGCCAGCAGGGCGTCGCGGCGCTGCTCGGGCAGCTCCGGCGGCGGGACGACCACCACGCGCAGCGAGGCGACGCGGGCCGGGCGGTCGGTGGCCATGGTGAACTCGGTGCGCACCCGCAGCCCGGCGCGGGGCAGGCCGTGGCGGTGGAGGTAGCGGCCCGCGTAGAAGGCGACGCAGGTGGCGAGGGATGCGGCGAACAGTTCCGTCGGCGTGGGCGCGGTGTCCGTGCCGCCCACCGTGACGGGCTGGTCCACCAGGAGCCGGTGGCCGCGGATGTCGACGGCGTAGGCGTCCTGGTCGACGTGGGTGACCTCGAATCGCTGCACGTCGGCCTCGCGCGGCCGGTTCGTGCCGGGGTCCTGTACTGCGGTGCCGGTCATGGCCGGGTCCCTCTCGTTCGCACTCGCTCTCGCTGACGTCTCCAGTCGACCGCGCGCGGGATGCCGGGACGTAGAGACGGACGGGCTGAGGTGGGGACCGTTGGTCCCCCGCGCGACAGGGCCGATATACCCTGGCGGGTATCTCATCAGGGTGTTCGCGGCCGACGCGGGGCTCGACGGTCCGCTATCGGGCCGCGGAACATACCCCGGTGGGTACCCGGCCCGGGACCAGCGGCCCATGCCTGCGCCCCCTTGCCCGGCAGCACTGTGGAGGCATGGGCAAACACATCGTGATTCTCGGCGGCGGCACGGCCGGCACCATGACGGCCAACCGCCTGCGCCGCGCCTACGACGAGAGCGACCTCCGGATCACGGTCGTCGACCAGAACGACGACCACCTCTATCAGCCCGGTCTGCTCTTCGTCCCCTTCGGGCTCGCCCAGCCCCACCACCTCGTCCGGTCCCGCCCGCGGCAGCTGCACGCCGTCGACTACAAGCAGGCGCCGATCGAGCGGGTCGACCTGGACGCCCGCACGGTCCACCTCGACGGCGGCGTCCGGCTGGCCTACGACGTGCTGGTGGTGGCGACCGGAGCCCGGCTGCTGCCGGAGGAGACCGAGGGACTGACCGGCCCCGGCTGGGGCGAGAACGTCTTCACCTTCTACGACCTGGCCGGCGCCACCGGACTGCACCGGGCGCTGGAGCGCTTCGACGGCGGCCGCGTCGTCATCGACGTCGCGGACCTGCCGCTCAAGTGCCCCGTCGCACCGCTGGAGTTCGCCTTCCTCGCCGACTGGTACTTCCAGCGGCGCGGCATGCGCGACGAGGTCCGGCTGACCTACGCCACCCCGCTCGACGCGGCCTTCACCAAGCCGGTCGCGTCGAAGGCGCTGGGCGGACTGCTGGCGGGCAAGGGCATCGAACTGGTCACCGAGTTCACGCTCGGCGAGGTCGACGGCGCGGGCGGCCGGCTGGTCTCCTACGACGAGCGCGAAGTGCCCTTCGACCTGGCGGTCGTCGTCCCGCTGCACGGCGGCGCCGCGTACGTCGGACGTTCCGAGGGCCTGGGCGACGAGCTGGACTTCGTGCCCGTCGATCCGCACACCCTCCAGCACCCGGACCGTCCCGAGGTGTTCGCCATCGGGGACGCGGCGGGTCTGCCGGCGTCCAAGGCCGGATCGGTGGCCCACTTCGAGGGCGAGGTGCTGGTGCGCAACATCAGCCGCTTCCTCGACGGGCAGCCGGTGGACGCCGCCTTCGACGGGCACGCCAACTGTTTCGTGGAGACCGGCTTCCACAAGGCCCTGCTGATCGACTTCAACTACGACACCGAGCCGCTGCCGGGGCACTACCCGGCCGCGCTGGGGCTGCCGCTGCTGAAGGAGTCGCACGCCAACCACCTCGGCAAGCTGGCCTTCGAGTGGCTGTACTGGCACAGCCTCCTGCCGGGCCGGGACCTGCCCGGCATCGGCTCGGCGATGCCCGAGCGCGGCAAGGTCCACCTCCCCGCCTGAGCGAAAGGAAACCGTCATGCCCACCGCCACCTACGACGGCACCGCCGTCCCGGTCGACGACGAAGGCTTCTTCACCGACGCCGGCCGGTGGACCGAGCCGATGGCCGCGCAGATCGCCAGGGAATGCGGCATCGACACCCTGACCGACCAGCACTGGACGGTCATCCGCTTCATGCGCGCCCAGTACGCCGAGAAGGGCACCGGACCCACCGTCCGCGTCCTCGGCAAGACCTCCGGCGTGAGCGTGAAGGAGCTCTACCAGCTCTTCCCCAAGGGCCCGGCGAAGACGGCCGCGAAGATCGCCGGAATCCCCAAGCCGCGCGGCTGCATCTGAGGAGGGGGCAGTCATGGCCGACGTCGCCACGATCGAGAAGGTCTCGATCATCGTCTCCAAGGGTTCCCTGGAGGGCATCTACCCGGCTCTGATCATGGCCAACGGCGCCCGCGCCGAGGGCATCGAGGCCGATCTGTTCTTCACCTTCTTCGGGCTGGACGCCATCACGAAGAAGCGCTGGGAGCACATCAAGCTGGCCACGGTCGGCAACCCGGGCCTGCACCTGCCGACCCTGCTGGGCGGCCTGCCGGGTGTTCCCGACATGGTCACCCGGTACATGGAACGCAAGATGGAGAAGCTCGACATCCCGCCGATCCCCGAGTTCATCGAGATGATCTCCGACACGGGCGCCGGGATCTACGCCTGCAAGGCATCCGTCGACCTGTTCGAGCTGGACAAGGACGACCTGGTGGAGCAGGTCCAGGGCATCATCACGGTCGGCGAGTTCTACGAACACGCGGCCGGCGGGCAGATCATCTACACCTGAGAAGGAAGCGCGAGCGGCACCCGGGGGGGGGGGGGGGGCCCGGGGGGCCGGCGGGGGGCCCGCCCCCGGCGTCGCCGGGGC
>NZ_JBFADM010000018.1:0-122015 GCF_040641355.1 Streptomyces sp. NPDC020996 | reverse complement strand
ATCGCCTACTGATCCTCACGCAGGCGGCGGGGCGCGGGGGGCCGGCCGGGGCGGCGGCCGCCCCCCCCCCCACCCCGGCGCGGGGGTTGGGGGGTGAGGCCCCCGCCGCGGGGGCCCCGCCCACCCGGGGGGTGGGGGTTTGGGGGCGTGCCGCCGGGGGGCCCCCCCCTACCCGGGGGGCCCCCCCGCCCGTCTCAGGTGTCCGGGCGACTGCTCGCCGGCTGCCCGCCGGCCTCACCCGCTGGGCTGCCACCGCCGCCGGATCAGCGACCGAATCGTCTTCGACGAGCTGCTCCACGTCCTCCGACCGGAACCGCACCGTGGAAAAGCTGGGCAGATACAGCACGCCCGTGGCTGTCAGCCGACCCGGAACCGGCTCAGAAACCGGCCCGAGATCACTTTCAGCCACGTCGGCGGATCAAGGCGAAGTCCTCGGCCCGGCGTCGATGAGCTGCTCGAGAGTCGAGGCCGCGGCTGTCAGATCGGTGCGGATCGCGGCCTCGTGGGGTTGCAGGTCCGGTTGCCTGCCGAGTACCGCGATGGCCGCGAAGATGCGTGAGCGGCGGTCGCGGACGGGCACGGCGTACTCGGTGATCCCATGCTCGAACTCGCCGTGCGCGGCCACCATGCCGGTGGGCCGGTCATGGTCGTTGGCCGCGATCAGCTCCTGCGCGGAGTGCGCCGCGTTCGGTCCGCCGACGCCGATCAGCTCGTAGTCCGCGAGAAGGTCCGCGAGTTCCTTCTCGGTGTGGTCCATGAGCAGCGCGCGTCCCGCCCCGGTGCACCAGCAAGGGGTGATCAGGCCGGCCGGGGCCTGCCACTGTCCGGCCGCCGACTCCCTGCGCAGCAGCCTGACGAGGGCACCGTCGCGGACCGACAGGCGGGCACTCGCGCCGTACCGGATCGCGAGCCGCCGCAGGACCGGGCGGCTGCGGCCGAGCACGCCCTGGTGGAGGGCTTGGGCGAGGGAGAAGAATCCCGGGCCGACGCGCAGTGTGGAATCCTCACGGCGTTCCAGAAAGCCCCGGTCGCACAGTTCCTGAGTCATCCGCGAGGCTTTGCTGCGGTCGATGCCGAGTTCGTCGGCGAGCCGGGCGACGTTGAAACCGGCCCGGCCGGACGTCTCCCTCTCCACAACCGTGTCGATGATCCGCAGGCCCGTGGCCAGCGAGGAGGCAGCACCGGTTCTGGGTTCCTTCGCTGTCACATCCGCACTATAGCCAGCTGATCGTCGCGGCCCGCAGGACGAGTGGCCGCGGGGCCGTGCACATCGACATGGTGAGCGGTCGGATCGGCATGGCGGCGGTGACACACGCGGCGGCGAGGCTGAGCCGCGTCCCCGTACGAGAGGAACAGACCGATGACCCGATACGACCTCGCCCTGATCGGATTCGGTGGCGTGAACCGAGCGCTCGCCGAACTGATAGCCGAGCGCGGCAGCGAACTGGAGGACGAACTCGGTTTCGACCTGCGGGTGGTGGCCATCACCGACCTGAGGGCAGGCTCGCTGGTGCGCCCCGATGGCATCGACCTCGCCGCACTGCTGGCGACGGCCCCGGGAGAGCTGGACTTCTCCACTCTCGAGGGTGGCAGCTGCGAGCCGCGCAACCAGCAGGTGATCCAGGACGGGCCGGGTGACATCGTCGTCGAAGCCACCTTCACCAACCCGGCTGACGGCGAGCCCGCGCTCTCGCACGTGCGCTGGGCCCTCGAAGCGGGAAAGCACGTGTGCACCACCAACAAGGGCCCGGTCGCGCTGCACGGCCGGGTACTCAAGGAACTGGCCGCCCGGCACGGGGTCGGCTTCGAGTTCGAGGGATCGGTGCTGAGCGGGACCCCGATCCTGCGGACCGCCGGTCGTCTGCTCGCCGGTCTGCGCGTCACCGGGGTCGAGGGCATCATGAATGGCACCTCGAACCACATCCTGGGCCGTCTCGAGGAGGGTGTGGACTTTCCCGAGGCGGTCAGGGAGGCCCAGGCGCTCGGCTACGCCGAGGCCGACCCCACCGCGGACGTCGAGGGCCACGACGTCCAGCTCAAGGTCATGATCCTGGCCAACGAGGTGCTGGGCGCCGACCTGCGCCGGGAGGACGTCCGGTGCGGCGGGATCTCGCATCTGACCCCGGCCGACATGCGCGACGCCGCCTCGCGGGGCCTCAGGTGGAAACTGGTCGGCCAGGCCACCCGCCGCGAGGACGGCTCGGTCGACGCGCGGGTGGTGTCGGCCGCGCTGCCGGCCGACCACCCGCTCGCGGCCGTCTCCGGGCCGACGAACGCGGTCGCCTTCCACACCGACCTGCTGGGCACCGTGACCGTCTCCGGCCCCGGCGCCGGCCGTACCGAGACCGCGTACGCGCTCGTGTCCGACATCATCGCCATCCACCAGCGGCACGGCGCCGCCGGGACCCACCACCTCTCCAAGGAGTCCTTCCGTGGCTGAAGCCCTGCTCACCCAGCCCCCGGCCCGCCGCCTCGACAGCGACGACAAGGGCTTCCTGGCCGTGCACAACCCCTACACCGGGGAAACCATCGGATCGGTGTGCGTCACCGCCGCCTCCTCTGTCGAGGAGGTCATGGTCCGGGCGCGCCGCGGACGTACCGCCGCCGCGGCCATGTCGCGCGCGGCCCGTGCCGCCGTTCTGGAACGTGCGGCCCGGCTGCTGGACCAGCGTGCCGAGTCCTTCGCCCGGCTGATCACGGCCGAGGCGGGCAAGACCCTCGTCCAGGCCCGCAAGGAAGCCGCCCGCGCCGTGAACACCCTGGCGCTCTCCGCCGCGGAGGCGCGCCGCAACGCGGGCGAGGTGATTCCCTTCGACGCCTACGCCGGTTCCGAGGCGCGCCAGGGCTGGTTCACCCGGGAGCCGCTGGGCATCATCGCCGCGATCACCCCGTACAACGATCCTCTGAACCTGGTCGCGCACAAGCTGGGCCCGGCCGTCGCCGGTGGCAACGCCGTCGTCCTCAAGCCGTCCGAGCTCACCCCGCTGTCGGCGCTGCGGATGGTCGACACCCTCGTCGAGGCGGGCCTGCCGCAGGATGTGGTCACCGTGGTCAACGGCGGTCGTGAGCTCGGTGCCGCGATCGTCGCCTCTCCGGAGGTGCGCATGGTGTCCTTCACCGGTGGGTTCACCACCGGCGAGGCCATCGCGCGCTCGGCCGGGCTGAAGAAACTCGCCATGGACCTCGGTGGGAACGCTCCGGTGCTGGTGCTGGCCGACGCCGACCTGGACCTCGCCGTGGACGCCTGCGTCTCCGGCGCGTTCTGGGCCGCTGGCCAGAACTGCATCGGCACCCAGCGCATCCTGATCGCCCGGGAGCGTTACGCAGAGTTCCGCGACGCGTTCGTGGCGAAGACCGCACGGCTGCGCACCGGCGACCCCTGCGACGAGCGCACCGACGTCGGCCCCATGATCACCCCCGCGGCGGCGCTCACAGCCAAGGCGAAGACCGACGCGGCCCTCGCCCGGGGAGCCGTGCTGCTGTGCGGGAACGAGATCGACGGCAGCCTCTACACCCCTACGGTGCTGGAGAACGTGCCCGCGGACAGCGCCCTGTACCGCGAGGAGGCCTTCGCCCCGCTGGTGGTGCTCGAGGCGGTCGACTCGTTCGAGGAGGGGGTGGCCCGCGCGAACGAGATCGACTTCAGTCTCCACGCGGGTGTCTTCACCTCCAGCCTGGACCACGCGATGGCCGCGGCCCGCCTGCTGGAAGCGGGCGGGGTCATGGTCAACGACTCCTCGGACTACCGGTTCGACGCCATGCCGTTCGGCGGGTTCAAGTACGGCAGCATGGGCCGGGAAGGCGTACGGTTCGCCTACGAGGAGATGACGCAGCCCAAGGTCGTGTGTGTCAACCCGGCGGCCGGCCGGTGACAGCCACGGAACGGGACGAGTTCCGCACGGAGCGGGACTCCCTGGGCGAGCTGGCGGTCCCCGCCGACGCGTACTGGGGGGTGCACACCGCCCGCGCGCTGGAGAACTTCCCGATCAGCGGGATCCCGGTCGGCGCGCATCGCCACCTCGTGGTGGCGCTCGCCCAGGTCAAGCATGCGGCGGCGCTGGCCAACAAGGAGATCGGCGTGCTCACGCCGCTCAGGGCGGAGGCCATCGAGGCGGCCTGCCGCGACATCGCCGCGGGCCGCCACCACGACCAGTTCTGTGTGGACGTCATCCAGGGGGGCGCCGGCACGAGCACCAACATGAACGCCAACGAGGTGATCGCGAACCTCGCCCTGGAGCACATGACCTTCGAGCGGGGGCGGTACGACGTCATCTCCCCCCTCGACCACGTCAACCGCTGTCAGTCGACCAACGACGTCTACCCGACCGCCGTGAAACTCGCCGTGAGCGCCGCGCTGCGCGAGCTGACGGGCGAACTGGAGTCGCTCTGCGGCGCGTTCGCCGCCCGGGGCGCCGCGTTCGGACACGTCGTCAAGGTCGGCCGGACCCAGCTCCAGGACGCGGTGCCGATGACTTTGGGCCGGGAGTTCAACGCGTTCGCGGCCACCGTGGCCGAGGACGTGGCCAGGATCGGCGAGACCCTCCCGCTGCTGGCCGAGACCAACCTGGGCGGGACCGCGATCGGCACCGGCGTCACCGCGGAACCCGGCTACGCCGATGCCGTGCTGCGGCATCTGAGGCAGCTGACCGGCCTGGAGTGGACCGCGGCCGCCGACCTGGTCGAGGCCACCTCCGACACCGGCGTGTTCCTGCAGGTGTCAGGGGTCCTCAAGCGCACCGCGGTCAAGCTGTCGAAGATCTGCAGCGATCTGCGACTGCTCTCCAGCGGGCCTCAGGCGGGCTTCGCGGAGATCAACCTGCCGCCGCGCCAGGCCGGTTCGTCGATCATGCCGGGCAAGGTCAACCCCGTGATCCCCGAGGTCGTCAACCAGATCGCCTTCGCCGCCGTGGGCGCGGACGTCTCGATCGCCATGGCCGCCGACAACGGGCAGCTGCAGCTCAACGCGTTCGAACCGCTGATCGCACATCTGCTGCTGCGGACCGCCGCATGGCTGACCCACGGTTGCACGGTGCTGCGAACGCTGTGCGTGGACGGCATCACCGCCAACGAGCAGCGGCTGGCACAGCAGGCCACCGCTTCGGTGGCGGCGGTGACCGCGCTGACCCCGCACATCGGCTACGAGGCAGCGGCCCGGATCGCGAAGCGCGCGCTGGCGTCAGGCGGGGCGGTCGCGGACCTGGTCGCGGAGGAGGGGCTGATGGACAGGCACCTCGCGGCGCGGCTCATGTCCCTGAACGTGAGGGTGACCGCGGGCGGTTGACCACCTGCGACAAGGTGAGCGCGGTCACCGTGTCGCGTACTCCGGGCATCTGGGCGATGTGCTCCCAGATGCCCCGTACGCGTTCCAGCGAGGCGGCCTCGATGCGCACCATGAGGTCGAACTCGCCGCTGAGCACGTCGCAGATGACGACTTCCGGGATGCTCTTGAGTGCGGCCAGGACGTCTCCGCCGCGCATCCGGTCCTGCCGGTACACCAGGACGAACGCGGAGGCGGTGTCCTGGCCGTCGTCGGCCCCGCCGCCGCGGACGATGGTGTAGCCGCGGATGTGCCCGTGGCGTTCCAGTCGGTCGATCCGCTGCCGCACGGCGTTGCGCGACAGCAGCACCCGATGCCCGAGTTCGGCGTGGGAGAGCCGGGCGTTGCGGGTGAGCTCATTGATGATCTTCTGGTCGATCGCGTCGAGATGCCCGGGCCGTTCCATCGGCGGTGTCCGTTCCTCGCGTGGCGAAGACCCCGGCAGAGGGGTGTCCGCCGGGGTCTCGCAGTGGGTTCAGCTGGTGGGGCAGAGGGCGAAGACGCGGGCGGGGAAGCCCGATCCGCCCTGGGGCTTGGGCCAGGTGGCCACGATCAGTGCGCCGGCCTCGGGGACCTGGTCGAGGTTGGCCATCAGCTCGATCTGCCAGCGGTCCCGCTCCAGTACGTACCGTTCGAGACTGAAGTCCCCCGCGGAGGTGGCGAGGCCGGGGTCGGTGTCGGTCTGCTCATGGCCTATCGCGGTGACCTGCGCCTGCTCGAACAGGTAGCGCAGCACCTCCGCCGACCAGCCCGGGGCGTGGCTGATGCCCGCAGCGTCCTTGTTGGCCATCGCATCCCTGTCGGGCCAGCGCCGGCCCCACCCGGTCCGCAGGGCCACGAACGCTCCGGCGGGGATGCTCCCGTTGCGTTCTTCCCAGGCGGCCACATCCGCCGCGGTGGGGGTGGCGTCCGGGTCGGCTTCGACGCGCTCGGTGATGTCGAGCACCACCAGCGGCAGGATCATCTCGTCGACCGGGATCCGGTCGAGGGTCCGCCCCCCGGCCACGAAGTGCACGGGCGGGTCGACGTGTGTCCCCCACTGCCCGACGATCGTGTACCGATGGACGTTGAACCCGTCGCCACGTGCCATGTCGAACACCATCTCGCGCCGCTCGTCGGGGAACGCGGGAAAATGAGGCTGTCCCGGATGGAAGCCGTGCGTGAGGTCGACGCCGGCCGTCTTCGCGGTCAGTTCCCGGAACGCGGGCCACAGCCCGGGTTCGCCGCTGGTGATCATGAACTCGTTCTCCTGTCAGTTGACTTGTCCGGCTGTGACGCCGGTGAGCAGCTCGACAAGGCCGGCGGGGGCTGCGACCGACGCGATGGCACCCTCCGACTCCGACGTGCCGCCGTATCCCCACAGCACGTGGACGGCGGGCACGCCTTCGGCGGCGGCGCTGGTGACGTCGTAGGACCGGTCACCGACCATGAGCGGCCGGGAGGTGTCGACACCCAGCTCCCGCAGCCGCTCCAGGCATGCGCGGATCACCTGTTGCTTGGTGGTGCGCCCGTCCTGGTCGCATATTCCGCACACCGCCTCGAGGCGGGTGTCCAGGCCGTAGTGGCGCACGAGCCGCAGGGCCTGGTCCTCGACCTTGGACGTGGCGACCGCCATCGGCAGGCCGGCGGCCGCGAGCGCGTCGAGCGTCTCGGGGATCCCGGGGAACAGCGCGCTGTCCAGCAGTCCGTGCTCGGCGTAGTGCGCCCGGTAGGCCCGCAGCGCCAGGGCGGCGCTCGCCTCGTCCAGGCCGACCACCCGCCGGAAGGACTCGTACATCGGTGGCCCTACGAAGGACCGCAGGGTGTGCTCGTCGGGGACGGCGGCGCCGACGCCGCGCAGTGCGGCGGCGGCGCCGGCGGTGACGCCCGGGGCCGAGTCGACCAGGGTGCCGTCCAGGTCGAGCAGGAGGCAGGTGGGCCTCATCGGGTGGCCGCCTGCGTCCGGAAACGGAGTCGCAGGAAGAAGTACAGGTAGCAGGCCGCGACGAACGGGATTCCGAAGTACAGGGCGGCGACCTGGGTGGGGTCCATCGCGACCCCCACCAGCGCGACCAGGCACAGCGCGAAGGCCGCGACGGGCACCACAGGGTAGAGCGGCGTCCGGTAGGCGAGCGAGCCGATCTCTCCGCCGTCGCGCAGGAAGGCCCGGCGGTGGAAGAACTGCGACGCCGCGATGGACATCCACACCGCCACGGCGGCGAAGCCTGCGATCGAGACCAGCACCAGGTAGACCGTCTGGGCCGCGACCACGCTGCTGAGCAGGGAGGCCAGCCCGCCGAGCATGCTCACCACGAGCGCGGTCATCGGGATCTGCCGCTTGTTCAGGCGACGCAGGGCCTTGGGGGCGTGCCCCTCGTCGGCGAGGGAGAACAGCATGCGGGCGCAGGAGTACAGGCCGCTGTTCCCCGCGGACAGCAGCGCCGTGATGATCACGAAGTTCATGATGTCCGCGGCATAGGGAATGCCGATGGCGGAGAAGACGGTGACGAACGGGCTCTCGTCGAGGCCGACCTTGTGGTACGGGATCATCGCGGCGATGACCGTGATCGAGCCGACGAAGAAGACGAGCAGCCGGAAGACCGTTACGCGCAGAGCCTTGGGGACCGCCCTGGTCGGGTCGTCCGTCTCGCCGGCGGCGACACCGATGAGCTCGGAGCCGGAGAACGCGTAGAACGCGGCCAGCACGGTGACCAGGATTCCCGACATGCCGTGCGGGAACAGGCCGTTCGCGGTGTGGAAGTTCTGGAACAGGGTGGGGAACGCGTGGTGGCTGTCCGCCAGCGGATGGAACCCGGCGACGGCCGCACCACCGAGGACGATGAGCGCGAGCACGGCGATGACCTTGATGAGGGAGAACCAGTACTCGGTCTCGCCGAAGACCCGGGCGGAGATGGCGTTGACGGTGAAAACCACCGCGGCGAAGATCACGCACCATATCCAGACGCTCACGCCGGGGAACCAGCGCTGCATGAGCAGCCCGCACGCGGTGAACTCCGAGCCCAGCGCGACGGCCCAGGTCAGCCAGTACAGCCAGGCGGTGGTGAAGCCGGTGGCGGGGTTGATGGACCGGGAGGCGTAGATGTGGAACGCGCCGGAGACGGGGTAGGCGACGGCGAGTTCGCCCAGGCAGGTCATGACGAGGTAGACGACGAACGCGCCGACCAGGTAGGAGAGGACGGCGCCCAGCGGGCCGGCCTGGGCGATGGTGTACCCGGAGCTGAGGAACAGCCCGGAGCCGATGACGCCGCCCATCGCGATCATGACGAGGTGGCGGGTCCCCATCGAGCGGCGCAGCTCGCCGCTCGGGGGCTCGGGGGCGGGGCGGGGCGATCTCTCGGTGCTCGGGGAGTCGTCCGGTGTTGTGGAGATGGACATGACGTGTCCTCACGGGAGCTGTGGTGGGGAGCGGGGCATGGCGGGGGGTGCCAACTCTTCTGTGGGGGGCGTGCCCTGGGGGGTGGGCACGGTTCGACTGCTGTGGAGCTGGCGGGGATTACCCGCCGGTGACGAGTTCGACGGGGGCGGAGAGCTCGACGACCGGGACCTCCCACGGGTGGGCGTCCACGATCCGGGACAGGACGTGCGACAGCTCGTCCTCGGCGACCGAGGCGTCGATGTACATGGTGACGGTCAGGGTCGGGGAGAGGGTCTGCTCGCCGACCTCACCGAGGGTGGGGGCGGCTCCGAGGCCCGTGGTGAAGCCTTCGGCACCGATGCCTACTTCGAAGACATCGGTGTAAAGACCGAAGTCTCCGAGGCACGGCGACGTCTCCACGATGCGGAGCAGGTCGGCCAGGGACTCGTCTGCCCGCAGCACCTCGACGTTGCCCGCCGCTACGAGGGCCAGTGTCTGGGGGGAGACGGGCCAGTACACCTTCAGCGCCCGCGCCGAGCGGCGGCGGATCAGGACGTGGGTGCGCTGCTGGGTCGTCATGGTCGAGGTCATGCCTGCTGTGATCCCTTCTCGGACACCCCGGGAAGGGGCAGCTCTGGGGTGGCCGCCCGCGGAGATCCCGGGGCGGAGGGGATGCGTCAGATGCTAGAAGTGCATTAACCGCATGACAAGATGTGAATGAAGCACAATTTTGCCTGGCTGGGTCGCCCAGTAGAGTGCTCGCGCCAGCCGAACCGAGAAGACGCCGCACAGCGAGTGCGGCCCGCAGGGCGTCCGAGGGAGCCATGGAGCAGTCGAGCATGGGCAGAGGGCTGGACATACTGGTGGCGCTGGCGCACCGGACGGCCGAGGGCCTGCGGGGCACCTCGGTCGCCGACCTGGCCCGGGAGATGGACCGCGACCGCAGCCAGCTCTCCCGCAGCCTCGACGCCATGGCCCGGGAGGAATTCGCCGTGCGCGAGCCCCGCTCGGTGTCATTGCACTGGCGGCTCTACGCCGACGCACTCGACGTCACCGCGCACCGGCTGCGAACGGACGGGCACACGGCACTGGAGGGCATGGTCGGCGAAACCGGCGAGAGCTGCTATCTCGGGGTGCTCGCGGGTGACACGACCGTGACCATCGCCGAGCGGGTGCCGCGGGGCAGCAAGCAGGTCGGCTCGTGGATCGGCCGCCCGTACCCGGCGTACTGCAGCGACTGCGGACAGGCCCTGCTGGTCGACGCCGACGACGAGGAGATCGCGTCGGTCTTCGCCCGCACCGAGTTCCTGCGGCACGGCCCGAACACGCCGGTCGACCTGGACGACTTCCGGCGCAGACTCGCCGCGACCCGCACGCGCGGGTACTCGATCGTGGACGAGGAGGCGGAGCCGGGCCTGTACTCCGTGGCCGCGCCGGTCCGCGACTTCCGCGGCGAAGTCGTCGCCGCGCTCCAGGTCGTCGGCCCACGCACCCGGCTGGCCCCCGCGACCGACGCCTGTGCCGACTCCGTTCTGCGCTGGGCGGACTGGCTGGAGAAGACGCTCCGTGGGGACACGCCCGCGTTCCCATGACCGGCGCGGCGGCCGGCCCCGCCCGGGCCGTTCGTCGAGGAGGGCCGAAGCCGGTACCGGACCGGCACGCAGGCGGCCGTCCGTCAGCCCCTGGCGACCGCTCTATGGCCGTGCGGCGCCCGCAGGAGGCGTTCGCCGAAGGGCTCATCTCGCACGAGGAGTTGGACGAACGTCTCCACCAGGTACTCACCGCGAAGGCGCACAGCGAGCTCGTGTCGGCTCCGGCCTCGCTCCCGGAGGACCACCCAGGCACCACGTCGACGCCCGCCGTCGCCGGCGGACGGATCCGGCGGCGCGGCGCATGGCACCCCTGCACCAGCCGCCACCTTTAAGGCCGTTCCCGAGCAGCGACCGAAGCGTTCGTCGGTCGCTGCCCCTTCGGTCGCTGCTACCCCGCAGCACCAGACGCGGCGCCTGCAGGCCCGTCCGAACCCGCGGGAAGCCTACGCCGTTGTCGATAACGAGATCCGGTTTGCCACAACGCACTTACTCGCCGGCCTTCGCGAGCTTCAGCACGTACGCGGCCCACCACTGGCCCGCCTTGGGGCCGCCCTTGCACTCGCCGTCCGACGCGCCGGGGCGTTTGACCCACAGGCAGGCGTCCACCAGGGGGTCCGCCGTCTTCGTCGTCGGCGGCACGCCCAGCGCGCGGCCCGGCGGGTTGCACCAGCGCTCGTCCTCGGCGCCGCCGGTGCAGGGGCGGGATGTTGTAGAGGACCAGCAGGGCGGTGCGGCCGGCCTTGTCGGCGGCCTCGGTGCAGCCGCGGGCCTCCTGCTCGGGGTTCTCCGGGCCGATCCACTCCCCGGTGGGCTGCTCGGCGATCTTGCGGATCCGCTCGGCCTCCGCGTCCCAGGCCAAGGGCATGCTGGCCGAACACGCTGGGACGCCCACCCCGACCGGGCGTTCGCGGCGGCGGCGGCAGTACGCACGCCGCCGCCGGCTGCCGCTCGCCGACGTCGTGCACGCCGTCCTCGCCCGGACCGTCGACGACGCGGCCCTGCGAGCGGATCTGACGGGCCCGTTCGGGGAGGGGGCCATGAGGCTCGCGGGGGCGCGGTGAGGGCCCGGGGTGAGGGCCCGGGGTGAGGGCTCGGGGTGAGGGCCCGGGGTGAGGGATCGGGGTGAGGGATCGGGGTGAGGGCTCGCGGGGGGCGCCGGAAGGACTCGACCGGGGGCGCGGTGAGGACTCACAGAGGAGCCGTCGTAAGGACTCGGCCGGGCTCACGGAGAGGTCGTGGAGGTCCGCGGGAGGGGTCGTGAAGGTGTGTGGGAGGGGCCGTGAAGGCCCGCTACCTGCGCCCATGACTCAGGGCGAGCGGCCGGGGACTCGGCGTCGCGCCCCTCTGGGCCCAGCCGCTCATCCGTTCTAAAGTCTTCTCGGGCGGTCCCGGACCCCGGCCGGCCGATGTCCTGGTCCGGCCCACGAGACCTCCCGCGCACCTCGCCGGGCTACTCCCGCAGCCCGGGGCGGACGCGCGGTCGAGGACCGGCCCGGTCGGCGGCTTCAGGGGGAGCGAGCCGCCGACCGGGCCAGGTGCGGCCGAACGGGCTCACCCGCCGACCCCGTGAGGTACGCCGAGACGATCACGTTCGCCGTGTAGGTGCGGGTCGCCCGGTCGAACGTGCCGCCGCAGGTGATCAGCCGCAGCTCGGCGCGGCCCGGCCGGCGCGGCCCGTAGGCCTGTTGGGCGTCGAACTGGTCACGGGCCTGGACCTGCACGTCGTCGACGGTGAATTCCGCGATCCTGCCGTCGTCGCGCACCACCCGGATCGTCTGGCCGGGCCGGAGTGAGCTCAGCCGGTAGAAGACGGCGGGCCGGGTCTCGGTGTCGACGTGGCCGACCATCAGCGCCGGACCGACCGCCCCCGGCGCGGCGCCGCCCGCGTACCAGCCCACGGCGCCGGCCTGGTCGAAGGGCGGTGGGTCGACGGCCCCCCGCGCGTCGAGGCCGCGGGCCACCACCGGTGCCTGTACGCCCAGGCCGGGGATGTCGATGCGCTGCGGCAGCGCGTCCCCGAGCGGGCGCACCGCGGGCGGCAGCCGGACCTCGGGCGGGCGGCCGACGGCCGCCATGTCACCGGTGGTCGGCGCGGACGTGCCCTGTGCCACGTCGGTCACCTGACGCCCCCACAGCCACAGCCCGAGCAGCAGCACGACCCAGGCCAGGCCCATGAAGAGACGTCCGGTGCCGGAGGAGCATTCGCGGTCGAACCTGACCGGCACGGCGGTCAGCCCCTGCCCCGGCCGCAGCGGGCGCCCAGCACCGCCACGGCGGCCGCGGCGGCGCAGGCCAGCACCAGCCCGGTCACCGCGTGGACCGTGCCGGGGCCGACCGGACGGGCGTCCGTGGCGGCGACGCGAGCGGTGCCGCCGCCGCCCGCGGGGACGGGGGCGACGGGCGAGGCGGGCCCGGTGGGCCGGCCGGACGACGCGGCGGCGACCGTGATCCTGCCCTTCACCTCCGCGTCCGCGCAGGCGATCTCCACGTCGTAGGTGCCGGGGCCGATCGAGGAACGGACGCGGGTCTCGCCGGCGAGCGTGCCGCCGGCACCGGCGAGCCGGGCCTGCGCGACGAAGGCGGCGGAGTGGGCGGTGGCGGTCCGCGACGCGCAGCCGCTCACGCGCAGGGCCACGTCGCCGCCGGGGGCCGGGGACGACGGACTGACCGAGACGCCTCCGTCCTGTGCGTACGCCGACGGCGCGAGCGCGACCGCGGCGGCGGCGAAGACCGCCGCACCGAGCGTGGCTTTCGTGGAACCCATCGTGAACCTCCAGATACCTGGAGGTTCCTCCCCGGCACCGCGTCCCGCATCCTCAGCGGGCCCCGGCTGCTCCGTACGGGTTCAGAAAGGTTTCCGCCCCTCGGATCCGCTCGGCTCGGATCGACACGCCTGGGTCGCCCGGCTCGGATCCGCTCGGCTCGGATCCGCTCGGCTCAGATCCGCTCGGCTCGGATCCGCTCGGCTCAGATCCGCTCGACGAGGTCGGCGATGGAGTCGACGACCTCGGACGGCCGGTAGGGGAAGTCCTCCACCTGCTCGGGCCGGGTCAGGCCGGTGAGCACCAGGAACGTCTGCATCCCCGCCTCCATGCCGGCCAGCACGTCGGTGTCCATGCGGTCGCCGATCATCGCGCTGCTCTCGGAGTGGGCGCCGATCGCGTTGAGACCGGTGCGCATCATCAGCGGGTTCGGCTTGCCCGCGAAGTACGGCTGCTTGCCGGTCGCCTTGGTGATCAGCGCGGCGACGGCGCCGGTCGCGGGCAGCGGGCCCTCGGTGGAGGGGCCGGTCTCGTCGGGGTTGGTGGCGATGAAGCGGGCACCGTTCTGGATGAGCCGGACCGCCTTGGTCATGGCCTCGAAGGAGTAGGTGCGGGTCTCGCCGAGGACGACGTAGTCGGGCTCGTGGTCGGTGAGGATGTAGCCGATGTCGTGCAGCGCGGTGGTCAGGCCGGCCTCGCCTATGACGTACGCCGAGCCGCCCGGCCGCTGGTCGTCGAGGAACTGCGCGGTGGCCAGCGCGGAGGTCCAGATGGACTCGACCGGGACCTCCAGGCCCATGCGGCGCAGCCTGGCGTGCAGGTCGCGCGGGGTGTAGATCGAGTTGTTGGTGAGGACCAGGAAGGGCCTGCCGGACTCACGCAGCTTCTTCAGGAAGGCGTCGGCGCCGGGGATCGGTACGCCCTCGTGGATGAGAACACCGTCCATGTCGGTGAGCCACGACTCGATGGGCTTGCGGTCTGCCATGTGCAAGATCTCCTGCCGTACGCGTGTACGCGTGTACGCGGTGCTGGGTGGCCCAGCCTAGACAGTGACCGGATCTTGAGGGAATGCCCGGTTCGGCGGGAGCGCGGATGCGGACGGCCCGTTCAGCGGCGCCTCCGCGGTCTGCCCGGCCTGCGCAGCGCTCGTCCGAGCGGCTTCCGGGCGAGCAGCAGCGCGCCGGCCGCGACGAGGAGGGCGGCGGTGACGGCCATGGCTCCGGTGCGGGTGGTGACACCGGTGCGGGCGAGTTCGTCGGCGAGGGGCGGGGACGCGTCGGGGCTGGTGGGGGCGGTAGGGCCGACGCCGGTGGAGGTGGCGGTGGCGGTGGCGGTGGCGATGGGGGCGTCCTTGGCCGTGGCGTCGGGGGCGGCGTCCTTGGCCGTGGCGGTGCTGGTGGGACGGGGGGCGGTGGGGTGGGCAGGGGTGGGCTGGGGGGATGGGGGGCGTGGGGCGGTGGGGGCCGGTTCGGGCTCGACGCGGAAGCGGTAGTCGTTGGACTGCCCGACCCAGTCGCCGTCGTCGTCGTGCCGCTGGACTACGGCCGCTGTGACGGTGATCTCGTTCGGCACGGTGTCGGCGGCGAGGGCGAGCCGCACCTCGACCGTGACGGTCCGGCCGGGGCCGACGGTGAATCCCACGGAGCCGTCGTCGAAGGCGCCGACGAGTTCGTCCTCGTCGGTCTTCTCGAAGCGGACCGGCTGCGGCCGGGCGCCGGCGGAGAACTCCAGCCGGGGCTGCGTCGGCTTCAGCGCCCGCCGCTCGTCGACGAGGACGATGACCGGGTGGATGTTCGTGCAGGTCCGGGTGGTGCGGTTGGTGAGGTCGAGGAACCAGGTGCCGTATCCGCCGCCGGCCTGGTAGGCGGCCGGGCCGCCGTGGACTCGGGTGGTGAGGGGAAAGCCGCGGCCGGTGTCGCAGGAGGGGGTGGGGCCGGGGCCGGGGCCTGTGCCGGGGATCGCGTACGCGGAAGCTGCTGCGGGGAGGAGGGCGGCTGATGCTGCGAGACAGAGGGACAGGGACGTGCGCAGTCGCATGAACACATGATCACGCCGGAAGGGGTCACCGAGACACGGCCACCGCCCCCACGAACGCCCGAAAGAGGGGCGAAATTGCGCCGCCCGGCCGGGCGCACCGCGGCGCACGGCACCACACGGCACGGCGCCGCAGCGCACGGCAACGCACCGCACGGCAACGCACCGCACCACACCGCACGGAACGCACCACACCGCACGGCACCGCACCGCACGGAACGCACCGCAGCGCACGGCGCCGCACGGCACCGAGCACCCGAAGCGGGCCCGGCGCCGGAGGCGGTCAGCGTCTCAGCCGTCCGTCCGTCCGAACAGGGGCGCCAGTACGAGCTGGGCCGCGCCCTCCGCCACGCCGCCGGAGGCGATCCGTACCGGCACCGGCGGCTCCCCGGTGCGCCGGGCGCGTTCGGCGAGGACCGCGGCGACGCCGTCGGCGAAGACCTCGGGAGCGGCGGCGACGGTGCGGCCGCCGAGGAGCACCAGGTCGATGTCGAGCAGCGCGACGAGGTTGCCCGCGCCGGTGCCCAGCACGCGCGCCGCCTCCGTCAGGTCGCCGCGCGCCACGGCGGCCAGGCACAGCGCCTCCACGCAACCGCGGTTGCCGCAGCCGCAGGGCGGCCCGTCCAGTTGGACCACCTGGTGTCCGAACTCCCCGGCCCCGGTGCGGGCGCCCCGGTGCACGGCACCGCCGATCACCAGCCCGGCGCCGAGGCCCGTACCGACGTGCAGGTAGGCGAAGGAGCCAACCGCCCGGCCACCGCCCTCCCCGTCGCCCGGGTCGCCACTGTTGCCCGCGCCGTCGCCCGCGCCGTCGCCCCCCGCGCCGCCGACGGCGAGTCGGAGCGCGGCCGCGTTGGTGTCCTTGTCGACGACGACCGGCACCCCGAGCCGCCGCGCCAGCTCGGCCCGCAGGGGGAACCCGTCCCACTCGGGGAACCCCGTGACCCGGTGCAGCACCCCGTGGACGTGATCGAGCGGACCGGGCAGGGCGACGCCGACGCCGAGAAGGGGTCCCGCCGGGGCTGCCCGCAGGTCTCCGCCGCCTTCCCCCAGGACCCGCTCCCCCAGCACCCGCTCGACCAGCGCCTTCACCTCCCCCGTGACCCGTCCCACCACGGCCTCCGCCCCGGCGCCCAGGTCCAGCGGGGTGCGCAGGTCGGCCACCGTGCCTCCGGCGAGGTCGGCCAGGACCACCCGTGTCTCGTCCCGGTCCACGTGCACGCCGACCGCGTGTCCCGCCTCCGGCACCAGCCGCAGCACCGTGCGCGGCTTGCCGCCCGTCGAGGCGCGGTGCCCGGCCTCCGTGACGAGGTGCTCGGCCCGCAGCCGGGCGGTGATCTTGCTGACGGCCTGCGGGGTCAGCCCGGTGCGCTCGGCGATCTCCAGCCGGCTGATGCCCTCCGCTCCGGCCCTGCGCAGCAGGTCGAGGACGAGCGCGGTGTTGTGGCCGCGCACGGCGAGCAGGTTTGCCCCGCCCGTCGCCCCGGGACCCCGCAAAGCCGAAGCCGCCGCCCCGCCGCCGTACAGGGCCCCCTCCCCCGCGGCCCGTGGAGCCGCCGCCCCCAGGCCCCGCGGAGCCGCCGCGCCGACGCCCCGTGGGCCCCCCGCCCCGCCCTTCCTCGTCGTATCCACGCCGCCATTGTTTCCCCGCGCTTGCACTTAGGCAACAGCGTTGCGAAAGTGGAGGCATGACTGCTGCACCCCCCGGCCCCGCCCCCTCCCTCGGCTCCCCGCTGCGCGTGGGCCTCGTCGGCTACGGCCTCGCGGGCTCCGTCTTCCACGCCCCGCTGATCGCCGCCACCGAGGGCCTCGTCCTCGACACGGTCGTCACCTCCCGCCCGGAGCGGCAGGAGCAGGCCCGCGCCGAGTTCCCGGACGTACGCATCGCGACGGACGCGGACGAGCTGTTCGAGCGGCGGTCCGCCGAGCTGGACCTGATCGTGATCGCGTCGCCGAACAAGACCCACGTCCCGCTCGCCACCGCCGCCCTGAAGGCCGGCCTGCCGGTCGTGGTCGACAAGCCGCTCGCCGGGACGGGCGCCGAGGCCCGTGAGCTCGCCGCGCTCGCCGAGGAGCGCGGCCTGCTCCTGTCCGTCTTCCAGAACCGCCGCTGGGACAACGACTTCCTCACTCTGCGCAAGCTGCTCGCCGAGGGCGAGCTGGGCGACGTATGGCGCTTCGAGTCCCGCTTCGAACGCTGGCGCCCGCAGCCGAAGGGCGGCTGGCGCGAGTCCGGCGACCCGGAAGAGATCGGAGGTCTGCTGTACGACCTCGGCAGTCACGTCGTCGACCAGGCCCTCGTCCTGTTCGGCCCCGCCACGCAGGTGTACGCCGAGACGGACGTCCGGCGTCCGGGCGCGCAGGCGGACGACGACACCTTCATCGCGCTCACGCACGCGAGCGGCGTCCGCTCCCACCTGTACGTGTCCTCGACGACCGCGCAACTCGGCCCGCGTTTCCGGGTGCTGGGCTCGAAGGCGGGATACGTCAAGTACGGCCTCGATCCGCAGGAGGCGGCCCTGCGGGAGGGCCGGCGCCCCGGCACGGCCGCCGGCTGGGGCACGGAGCCCGAGTCGCTGTGGGGCCGGGTCGGTTCCGGCGAGTCCCCGCTGACCGGCGGCGGTCGCCCCGAGCCGAGCCTGCCGGGCGACTACCCGGCGTACTACGCGGCCGTGGCCAGGGCCCTCGCCGGCGACGGCGCCAACCCGGTGCCCGCGCTGGAGGCGGCCGCCGCGCTCGACGTACTGGAGGCGGCCCGCCGGTCGGCCCGCGACTCGGTGGCGGTGACGCTGTGACGCCCAGCACCGGGATCACGCCCAAGTTCCATCCGGAGATCCCGCCGACCCTGGAGGAGCTGGAGGCGCAGGAACGCCGGCTGGTCTTCACCCGGTTCACCCACGACGACGCCTGGGCGCTCGGTTCGCTGCTGGTGGAGCTCGCCCGCGAGCGCCAGGCCCCGGTCGCCGTGGACATCCACCGCGCGGGCCAGCAGCTCTTCCACGCCGCGCTGCCGGGCTCGACTCCGGACAACGACGCCTGGATCGCCCGCAAGCGCCGGGTGGTGGAGCGCTACGGCAGCTCCTCCTACCTGGTCGGCGCGCGCTTCCGCGCCAAGGGCACCACGTTCGAGGAGTCCTCCCGCCTGGACCCCGGCACCTACGCCGCGCACGGCGGCTCCTTCCCGGTCAACGTCGAGGGGGTCGGCGTGGTCGGCGCGGTGACGGTGAGCGGGCTGCCGCAGCTGCAGGACCACCGCCTGGTGGTGGAGGCCCTGGAGGAGTTCCTGAACCGCTGACGGAATGCGCCGGGCGCGCCGGCCGGTTGCAGGTGGATACGTGACGACCACACCACCTTCCGAAGGGATCGCAGCAATGAGCGACACGACAGCCGGCCCGAAGGCGACCGTCGGACGCTACGGCGTCTGGAGCATCGGCCTGCGCTCCGAGGACCCCGCCCGGCGCGGCGAACTCGCCGAGACGGCCGCCGAGCTGGAGCAGCTCGGCTACGGCGCCGTCTGGCTGGGCGGCAGCACTGCCGTACGCCACGCCGTACCGCTCGTCGAGGCGACCTCGCGGATCACCGTCGGCACGAGCATCCAGAGCATCTGGCAGTATCCGGCGGCGGACAGCGCGGCGGCCTTCGCCGAGCTGGAGAAGGCCCACCCCGGCCGCTTCCTGCTGGGCCTGGGAGTCAGCCACGCCCAGTTCACGGACCAGTACCGCCGCCCCTACTCGTCCCTGGTCGCCTACCTGGACGCCCTCGACGAGGCCGGCGTGCCCGCCCCGCGCCGGGTGCTGGCCGCCCTCGGCCCCAGGACGCTCGAACTGTCCCGGGACCGCGCGGCCGGCGCGATCCCGTACCTGGTCACCCCCGAGCACACCGCGTACGCCCGCCAGATCCTCGGCGAGGGCCCGCTGCTGGCACCCGAGCTGAAGGTGGTCCTGGAGAAGGACCCGGACCGGGCCCGGACGCTGGCCCGCGACTACCTGGCCATGTACCTGGCCCTGCCGAACTACACCGGCAACTTCCTGCGCCACGGCTTCACCGAGGCCGACCTCGCCGACGGCGGCAGCGACCGTCTGGTCGACGCGGTGTTCGCCTGGGGCGACGAGACGGCGATCCGGTCGAGGATCGACACGTTCTTCGCAGCGGGCGCGGACCATGTCGCCCTGCAGGTCGTCGACGGCGGCACCCGCGAGTCGCTGCCCCGCCGGGCATGGCGCGAACTGGCTTCCCTGCTGTCCTGAACCGACCGCCCACAGGCCCCCGGGGACCCGCACGACCGCCCCCGGCCCGACCCGAGCCCGAGCCCGACCCCGGCCCGACCCGCGCCCGACCCCGGCCGACCCGCGCCCGATCGGCCGCGCACGCCCGGCCCCCGCCGGACCCGCGCCCGATCGGCGGCCCGGGGCTCCCGGAAACCCCCCGCCGCCCGGCCCACCCGGCGGCCCCGGACCTGGCCCCGGACCTGGCCCCGGCACCCCGACTGCCCGTGCCGCGCCGACCACGCGGCCGCCCTCGCCACCCTGGCGACCCAGGGACCGGGCACCCCGCCGCCCTGGCGACCGCCGCCCAGCGCGCCCGGCGACCCCGGCACCCCGGCCCCCGCCGCCCCGGCGACCCCAGTGATCCGCAGCCCCGCGATCCCGGCACCCGGCACCCAGCACCCGGCACCCGGCACCCGGCACCCAGCGGAGCGCCTACGCGTTCTTCAGTTCCTGCCGCTGCCGCCCCAGCCCCTCGATCTCCAGCTCGACGACGTCCCCGGCCCGCAGGTACGGCTTCGGCTCGGGCGCGCCCATCGCGACCCCCGCGGGCGTCCCGGTGTTGATGACGTCACCGGGATACAGCGTCATGAACTGGCTGACGTACCGCACGACTTCACCCACGGGGAAGATCTGCTCGGCGGTCGTGCCGTGCTGCTTCAGCTCCCCGTTGACCCACAGCCTGAGCGTGAGGTTCTGCGGGTCGGGCACCTCGTCGGCGGTCACCAGCCAGGGGCCCAGCGGGTTGAACGTCTCGCAGTTCTTGCCCTTGTCCCAGGTCCCGCCCCGCTCGATCTGGAACTCCCGCTCGGACACGTCGTGCGCCACCGCGTACCCGGCGACATGGGCGAGCCCCTCCTCCGCCGACTCCAGGTAGCGGGCGGTGCGCCCGATGACGACCGCCAGCTCGACCTCCCAGTCGGTCTTGACCGACCCGCGCGGCACCAGCACCGTGTCCTCGGGCCCGACGACGGTGTCCGGCGCCTTGAAGAAGACGACGGGCTCAGAGGGCGGCTCGGCCCCGGTCTCGCGCGCGTGGTCGTGGTAGTTCAGCCCGATGCACACGATCTTGCCGATCCGCCCCAGCGGCGGCCCGACCCGCAGCCCCGCCGCGTCCAGGGCGGGCAGTTCGCCGGCGTCGGCGGCGGAGCGGATCCGGCCGAGCGCGGCGTCGTCGGCGAGCAGCGTCCCGTCGATGTCGGCCACGACACCCGTCAGGTCCCGCAGGGTGCCCTCGGCGTCGAGCAGCGCCGGCCGCTCCGCTCCCGCCGCACCGACTCGCAGCAGCTTCATGATCTCCATCTCCCTCAGTCGCGGGTGCCCCGCCGACGGTCACAGTCATCGGAGGACTGGCCGATCGTCCAAGGTCGCCGTGCAATATGGCAAGAGCCGTTCACGTAGTGGACCGCGACCACGGGCCTCCCCGGTACAGCACCGCCCGCTCGGCGGTCCCCCACGCCGCGCTGGTCGCCACGTACAGTGCGGCGGCCAGCGGTACGACCGCCACGGTGACCAGGGTGAAGAAGGACATGAACGGCACGAGCGCCGTGACGGCACCGAGCCCGGGCACCCGCTCCTGCTCGGGCCCGCGCACGGGCGCCGTGACGGCGGAGTTCGCGGCCGTCGCCCGCTTCGCCAGCAGGTAGCCGAAGAGGCAGACGACCGCGACGACCGCGAACAGCGCGAGGTGCACGAGTCCCGCCGGACCGAACACCCCGTCCCCGGACAGGGCGTCGGCCCAGCGGTCGCCGAGGGGCGCGGCGAACAGCCGGTGGGAGAGCAGTCCGTTGGGCCGCCCGCCGACGGTCGTGCTGGAGAACAGGCGGTACAGCAGGAAGAACGCGGGCAGTTGCAGCAGACCCGGCAGACAGCCGGACAGCGGCGACACCTTCTCCTCGGCGTGCAGTTCCAGCACGGCCTTCTGCAGCCGCTCGGGATCCTCGGCGTACTTCTCGCGCAACTCGGCGATCCGCGGCTGCAGTCGCGCCCGGGCCCGCTGACCGCGGGCGGCGGCCCGGGACAGGGGGTGGACGAGCAGTCGTACGAGTGCGGTGAACAGGACGATCGCCGCGGCGGCGGCCGAGGCGCCGAGCAGCGGCTGGAGCAGGTCGGCGAGGTGCTCGACCAGGGTGGCGAACACAGCGAAGACGGACATGGGTGAGCCCTCCGGGGGGTCTCGTCGTGCCGGGACATGGGTCATGGCGGCATGACGACCCGCGCGAGGGCGGACGCTGCGGATGAAGCGGGTGCCCTACGCGGTGGTCGCCGGGAGGGCACGCCCGGGCGCCCGGGGCCGGGTGCGGCCCTTGGCGTCGGGATCGCGTTGCGGCAGGAATGCCGTACGGCGGGCGCGGTCGCGGATGGCCGTACGCACCCGGGTGGGCGGCACGGCGGGCGCGGAACGCGCGGCGACCAGGGCGCAGGCGGCGAGCGCGGAGCCGGCCGCGGCGGTCGCGGCGAGCGCGACGGTGGCGGTGAGGCTGCCGGTGTCGAACAGGGCGACGCCGAGCACCAGCAACAACAGAACGGCGACGGGCCGCCGCGACATCCAGTTCCCGATCACGGCGTCCCCCCTCCTCCTTGTCCCCCGCCCGCATGCATGCGGGCGGGGCCAGTCTGCTCCTACGGTTATACCTGACCGGTTCGGCCGTACGTGACGGTTCTCGATGCCTTCGCCTGGCTCAGGTGTCCCTGGTCGCCGCGCTGACGCCGGTCCGGGGACGGCCGGCTGCGGTCACCGGCGGGGGCTGCCGTTCCCGGCGTCGGCGGTCCTGGTGGGCACGTTCACGTTGCCGGTGGGCCTGTTCACGTTGCTGGAGGCGGGGCCGAGGGCCCCGCGCGGCTCACGACTCGATCGCAGCCAGCCAGTCGGCGGTTCTGACCAAGGTCGGCCCGGACACCTCATCGGCGCCGGAGACGTAGGCGGCCCAACGCAGTTCGTTACAGGCGAAGAAGGACTCGCCCCATGTGTCCACCCAGATACGCGCCTCACGATCCCCGGAACGGGTCAGGTCCAACCAGGCCCAGCCGCGGAACTCGGATTCGGGGTCGAACTGGTACAGCCATTCCTGGGGCCGCCACGGCCCTTCGCCGATCGCGACGGCATAACGCTCCACGCCACGCCTCACGTGTTCGGGGGCCGTCTCGAAGGAGGCTCCTTGCGAGGCAGCGACGAACCATCCGGGCAGCGTGTCGACGGGCAGCTCCCCTTCGTCGAACGAGTGGGAGACCGCCAGTTGCAGGGCGGGAGCCAGAACGGATCGCAGCCTCGCGTCGAACTCCGCTACGGGGCAGTTGGTGCGCACGTCGAAGGCCGACAGGACGGGAGGTGCCTCCTCGGGTGCCGGCCGGTGCGCCAGCCGGCTCCTCTCCAGCTCGATGTCCTCGATCTCATGGAACATTACGGTGCTTCTCCGTCAGCCTTCCTGGACTACCCGACCCGGGTACTTTGCCACTTCTTCCCGGAACTCCTGGAGCAGGCCGCTGGGAATCCCGTACAGATCGTTCCCCTTGGTCGGATCCGAGATCTCAGGGCAGATCTTCTTGAGCTGCCGCCACTCGGCGTCGGTGAACCCGAGCCCATCCGGCTGCTTCTGAGGTATCGCGGTCCTCCTGATCCTGTCCAGATACTCCTGTGAGACCTGGAATTGCACGATCTGACCACCCTCACCACGTCGCGGTGTGATGCCCCACCGCCCGCAACCCCGACGCCGCCTTGTGCATGGACGCGGCTTCCTTCTTCAGGTCCGACACGCGGCCCGTCCCCCGTACTTCACTCTGTGCACATGCCAACCCCATGACATAGGCAGCAGGGTTGTGCGCCAGGTACGGCAAGGGTCAAGGGTCGGCAAAGATCCAGGGCTGAAGAGGCAATGACTGTACGTCAGCTCTTCCCGGCGGGCACCGACTCACGCAGGGCGGGCGGGGCCGAGGCGGGGACGTTCCCGCGCCTGTGGCGGGCCGCCGCAGCGCCCGCGGCGCCCACGGCGCCCCGGAGTAGCAGTACCGCCACTGTGCCGAGGGTGAGCACCTCGAACGACAGTTGCTGCGAAACCCCCGGACAAACTGGCTGCGCCTGAAAGGCACCCACAGGCCCCACCCGAGGCCCCCACGGCCGGGCCCTGCGTCGCGGCGATCTCGCGCGGCGCGTCACGCCCGCGGTCGCATCGAGAGCAGGGTCCCCCACACCACCAGCCGGTACCGAGATGTGTACTCCGGGGTGCAGGTCGTGAGGGTGATGTAGTAGCCGGGGCTCGGGTAGCCGTAGGCGGGGCGGACCGTGGAACGCGGGACCGGCCGCAGGACGCCCCCGTCGCGGGCCGACGTCCGCGGCAGCGTCCGGTCGACGGCGTACGTGTACACCGCGCCGCGTGTCTCCACCTCCAGCACGTCCCCGCGCCGCAGCCGGTCGATGTGCCGGAACGGCTCCCCGTGGGTGTTGCGGTGCCCGGCGAGCGCGAAGTTGCCCGCCTGGCCCGGCTGTTGGGTGCCGGGGTAGTGGCCGGCGTACCCCTTGTCGAGGACGTCCCGCTTGCCGACGCCCTCGGCGACGGGGACGCGGAGGCCGAGGCGGGGGACGGTGAGGACGGCGTAGGCCTGGGAGCGGCGGGGACGCGACGGCGCCCCGGCGGCGGCCGCCGGCGGCCGCCGGAACCGGGCACCGGCGCCCTGCCGGCCGGACGGCGCCGGTAGGGCCGTAGGGGAGGAGCCCCGGTCATCGCCGCCGCCACCGCCCGCCGCCCACTCCCGTTCCAGCGCCTCCACCTTCCGCTCGGCCCCCCGCCGCGCCTCCCGGTTGGTCCACCACAACTGGTGGGCGACGAGGAGCAGGAGGACGACCCCGACGGTGACGAGCGCCTCGCCCCCGGCCCACAGCGCGCGCCGCCGCCGCTCCCGCCGCCGTCGGCCGCTGTGCTGCACGACAGGAACGCGCATCGCCATGCCGCCTCCTTCACCGGGCCGCCCGCACGATAAGGGCCGGACCGCCAACTCACCAGCCCCGTAAGCCCGTAACCACGCCCGACCCCCTCGTTCGAGACTTCGTACGTCGGTTTGAGAAAGGGTTGAGAAATCACTGTCACAACCCTCGACAACCCCTCCTGCCACCCCCGATGCTTCCTCGTGGCATGCACGGGACAAGCCACGTCGAGCGAAGCGGAGACGCATCCATGATCCGACGCAGAACCCTGCTGGCCGCGGCCGGCGGCACCCTCCTGGGCAGCGCGCTCGCCACCGGCACCGCCCACGCCGACGCCACCGTCGCCGTCAACCCCGGCACGAAGTACGGCACTTGGGAGGGCTGGGGCACCTCCCTGGCCTGGTGGGCCAACGTGTTCGGCGCCCGGGACGACTTCGCCGACATCTTCTTCACCACCAAGTCGGTGAACTACGACGGCACCGCACTCCCCGGCCTCGGCCTGAACATCGCCCGCTACAACCTCGGCGCGTGCAGCTGGAACAGCGTGGGCGGCGAGAGCATGGCCGTCTCCCCCAACATCCCCGCCTTCAAGCAGATCGAGGGCTACTGGCAGGACTGGAACAACGAGGACCCGACGTCCTCGGCGTGGGACTGGACGGCCGACGCGACGCAGCGCGCGATGCTGGTCAAGGCGGCACAACGCGGCGCGGTCACCGAACTGTTCGCCAACTCCCCCATGTGGTGGATGTGTTACAACCACAACCCGTCCGGCGCCGCCGACGGCGGCAACAACCTCCAGTCCTGGAACTACCGCCAGCACGCCTCCCACCTCGCCGCCGTCGCCCTGCGCGCGAAGAACGACTGGGGCGTGACCTTCTCCACCGTCGAGGCTTTCAACGAGCCCAGCTCCAGCTGGTGGACGGCGACCGGCACCCAGGAGGGCTGCCACATCGACGCGACGGTCCAGTCGGCCGTACTGCCCTACCTGCGCAGCGAGTTGGACAAGCGCGGGCTGACCGGCACGCGGATCGCGGCGTCCGACGAGACCAGCTACGACCTGGCCCGCACCACCTTCAACTCCTTCAGCTCGACGACGAAGGGATACGTCGACCGGGTCAACGTCCACGGCTACCAGGGCTCGGGCGGCCGCCGGGACCTGCTCTACACGGACGTCGTGACGACCGCGGGCAAGGCCCTGTGGAACTCGGAGACCGGCGACAACGACGGCACCGGCATGACGATGGCGAGCAACCTGCTCTACGACTTCCGCTGGCTGCACCCCACCGCCTGGGTCTACTGGCAGGTCATGGACCCGTCCGCGAACTGGGCGATGATCGCCTACGACGCGAGCACGCTGCAGCCCGGCGCGGTGCAGACGAAGTACTACGTCATGGCCCAGTTCAGCCGCCACATCCGCCCGGGCATGACGATCCTCGACACCGGCGTCAGCTACGCGGCGGCCGGCTACGACGCGTCGGCGCGGCGCCTGGTGATCGTCGCCGCGAACACCTCCGCCTCCGCCCAGACCCTCACCTTCGACCTCTCCCGCTTCACCACCGTCAGCGGCGGCTCCGGCGGCCTGGTCCCGCGCTGGAACACGGTGACGACCGGCGGCGACCGGTACAAGGCGTACGCGGACACGTACCTGAGCGGGAAGTCGGTGGCGGTGCCGTTCGCGGCGAAGTCGGTGCAGACGCTGCAGATCGACGGGGTGACGATCTAGCCGGGACGGTCCGGCCGGCGGCCGGAAGGGTGTGGCCGGCGGCCGGAAGGGTCTTTCCGGTTACCGGACAGGGTCTGCCCGGTAGCCGGGAAGAGTCCGGCCGGCCCGCGCGTGGAGCGCCGTCCCGCAGCAGCGCATCCTGGAGCCGGGACGGCTCTCCCCGTGTCGGTGGTCGGCAGTACGGTGTCACCCATGCGCCCCGACACGCCTGCCGAGAACGTCGACCACACCGCGGAAGCCGCCCGCCTGGAGCGGACCGCCGGCCTGTATCCCGAGGACTCCGAAGCGCTGCTCCTGCGGGCCGCGGCCCACCTGGAGCTGGCCGGCGACCGCCCCGCCGCGACCGCGCTCTACGACCGCCTGCTGTCGTCCCAGGACGGTCTGGAGAACCCCCACCTGGTACGGGCCCTGAAGGCCTCCAACCTGTGGGAGTACGGTCACGAGGCGGAAGCCCGCGCGATCATCACCGGCATCCGCGCGGCGGCGCCCCGGGACCCGGCCCCCTGGGTGATCGTGGCGGAGGCGCTGGAGTCGCACGACGAGCTGGAGGCGGCGCAGGAGACGTTCACGGAGGGCGTCCGCCTGCTGCTGACGGACGTCCCCGAACCCCCGTACTCCACCCACCCGCTCCTCTTCGGCCGCCACCGGGTCCGCCGCATGCTCGGCGCGGCGCACGACGACTGGGACGCCCTCGCGGACACGCTGCACTCCTCGCCCGTCTCCCTGGACGAGCTCCACGACCCCAAGCGCGTGTGGTCCCTCGGCTCGGACAACCCGGCGGAACTCGCGGCGGAGATCTCCCGCCTCCGCGCCGAACTGGGCACCTACCGCGAAGCCCTCTCCCGCCCGTTCCCGGTGGCGGTCCTGCACTGGCCGGCCGCCGAACTGACGGAACTGCTCGCGGCGTACCCGTCCCTGTCGGAGGAGTACCCCTCCCACGCCGGCCACCTGGCGACGATAGAGGCCTCGCTGCGAGAGCTGGCGGCCTCCGGCACCCCCAACCTGGGCATCGTCACGGGCACGGTCCCCTCCTACGAGGCCTTCGCCGCATCGGAGGGCACCTCCCCGGCGGACCCGTCGCTGCTACCCCAGTACGCGACCACCCTGGCAGCCCGGGGCCGGGCGACGGTGTGGCCGCCGCAGAAGGGCGCGGCCTGCTGGTGCGGGTCGGGCCGGGCTTACGGGGAGTGCCACGGGGCGTAACAGCCGGCGCCCCGCCCCCCTCGGCCCCCCGGGGCACGGCCGGCCCAGGAACGCCGGGCCCCGCCGATCACCCGGGTTTCCTCCGGTCGAACCAAAAAGCCACCACGCCACCCGCCCCGCCCGCCCCGGCAGTCCCGGCAGTCCCGGGCGGACCCTTCCCGTCCCGGCCCCACCCCTGCCGTCCCGGCCCGACTCCCCCCACCGCGGCCGGCACAGCCTCAAGGGTCGTCGCAGAAATTGAGTAACAAGTACTCAGTGCAGAGCACACCCCTTGGCCGAAAAGTCAAGTACTGTCTGCATCCGTACGGATCAGCTACGCAGACCACCTGAATCAGTGAATTGGTGACCACTGGTCAGATGACGGCTTCACAAGGTCTGGCGAGCTTCCTGGCACGCGTCGTCCCGATGCGTGAGATGCGTATGCCGCAGCCAGGTAGCGGCTTTTCCTGCTCAATGACGTAATCAAAGATTTTCGGGGGACTGTCATGGCTGATGGCATATCCAGCACGCTCGCTGCCAAGCGCAGACGGCTGGGCCTGGTGACGATCACGCTGGCGGCGACTGCGTCCGCGGCGGTGCTGACCGGCTGTTCGAGCAGCGACGACAAGGGCGCGGGCCCCTCGAAGCCCAGCGCCCTGCCGGACGCCACGCGCATCGTCGCGGAGAGCGCGCGCACCACCCAGACCTTGCACGACGTGCACTTGAACCTGGCTGTCGCCGACATCCCGAACCTGCCGGTGGAGAAGGTCAACGCCGACGTCACCAACAAGGTGAAGGGCCAGGGGCAGGCGGCCGGCGAGGCCCGGGTGCGCACCAGCAAGCAGGCCGACTTCACCGACACCAAGTTCGTCGTCTCGAACAAGACCCTGTACGCCGGCGACGGTTCCGCGTACCAGCCGGTCGGGCCGGCGGAGAAGGTCTACGACCCGGGTGTCATCCTCGACAAGGACAAGGGCATCGCCAATGTGATCGCCCAGATCAAGAACCCCAAGTCGGAAGCCCGGGAGAAGGTCGACGGCGTCGACACGGTGAAGATCAGCGGCACCGTGGACGCCTCGGTGATCGACTTCATCGTCCCCCAGTCCGGCAAGAAGGGCGGGCCCCTCCCGATCACCGTCTGGATCAAGGACGTCCCGCCGCCGAGCGGTTCGGGCAAGGCCTCTCCTCCTGACAAGGGCTCTCCGGACAAGGCTCCGAACCTGGTCAAGGCCGTGGTGAAGCAGGGAGACGGAACCATCACGGTGATGCTGTCCAAGTGGGGCACCCCGGTTTCCATCCCCAACCCGGCCGCCTAGCGAGCGGATGCCGGCCCGGGGACGCGGAATGGCGGCGACGCCTGTCAGACCGCGCCCCGGGCCGCTTTCGTTTTCAGGTTCCGAGACTGCCGGAGCAGCACATTGTTCTACGCACGCAGACACGCGAATCACTTTCCGGCGGGCCCCACGTACCGCTTGAACGCAGGAAAACCAACCGGTGCACTGATTGCGAGATCAGGCGGGGAGGAATGCAATGACGACAACTGACCGCCCAGAGGCCGAGCCGACCGGCCGGCCGGAGGCCGAGCCGGAGGAGTTCCGCCGGCCTCCTCACCCGGACGGCCCGCCGCCGATCTCCAACGTCTGGGTCTACGACGGAAAAGCCTACGACCTGAGTGAATGGATTTCCAAGCACCCGGGCGGCGAATTCTTCATCGGACGCACGAAGAACCGTGACATCACCGCCATCGTCGGTTCTTACCACAAGAACCCCGAGGCCGTCGCGAGAATGCTCGAACGCTACTCGCTGGGCCGTGAGGCACTGCCGGAGGACATTCACCCGAAGGCCAACGCCCCGGCGTTCCTCTTCAGCGAGGACTTCGACAGCTGGCGCGACACCCCGAAGTACCGCTTCGACAACAAGGACGACCTCCTTCACAAGGTGAAGGCCCGGCTCAAGCAGCGCGAGATGGCCGCTCGCATCAGGCGGATGGACCGCTACTTCAACATCACGGTAGCGATACTGGCCGTCCTGTACTTCGCCGTTCAGGGCCTGCGCCTGTTCGAACGGAGCTGGATGCCGCTGCCGGTGTTCGTGATCGCCATGGTGCTGCTGCGCAGCGCGATGGCCGGTTTCGGCCACTACGCGATCCACCGTGCCCAGAAGGGCATGAACAAGATCTACGTGAATGCGTTCGACCTCAACTACGTCGCTCTGTCGTTCGTGACCGCGGACGGCCACGCACTGCTGCACCACCCGTTCACGCAGAGCGAAGTGGACATAAAGAAGAACGTCTTCACCATGATGATGCGGGTGCCACGGCTGTTCCGCATTCCGCTGCACACTGTACACAAGTTCGGTCACACGATGACCGGCATGATCATCCGGCTTCTCGATGTCTGCCGGCTCACCCGCAAGGTGGGCGTCAAGGACATGTACGGGACGTGGGGCGGAGCGCTGCCGCACTTCATCGGCTCGTTCGGCGTGCGTTTCCTGCTGGTGGGCGAGTTTGTCCTGTTCGCCGTGATGGGGGACCTCTGGGCCTGGGTGCTCCAGTTCCTGATCACCATGTGGATCAGCACGTTCCTCGTGGTCGCCAGCCATGACTTCGAGGTCGAGACCGAGGAACTGGTCCACAACACCGAGGACTGGGCCGTCGACCAGATGGAGCAGGCCTACGACCTCAAGGTCGTCGGGAACCGCTATGTCGACTGCTTCCTGTCGGCCGGCCTCAGCTCGCATCGCGTGCATCACGTGCTGCCGTATCAGCGCAGCGGCTTCGCGAACATCGTCACCGAGGACGTGCTGCGTGAGGAGGCGGCGAAGTTCGGGGTCGAATGGATACCGGCCAAGAGCTTCTTCACCGACCGTTTCCCCAAGCAGATCAACACCTATCTGCTCTCACCCTCGGACGATGCCGTGGAGAAGGACTGGGGATTCTGGCGCGAACATTTCTCGCCGCTCGCCCTGAAGCAGTGTGTCGTATACGCGGCGCAGGGGTTCACCGGAATCGGCACCGTCTGAGGCTGTCACTCAAAGAAACTTCACTGGCGATCGAGCTCGACTGCGCCTCATCTCATCGGCGCTCGCCCGATTCGCCGTTCATTCCATGCAGAGGAGAAATCCGTGACTATCACCATCGGTGACGGCTTCACGTCTTCTGAATCCGCGGCCGGCATCGCCGGACGTGTCCCCGGCCACGACCCGATCGGAGGTGCGCTGCCGCCGGCTCCGCTGACCACCGTGGGCGTGATCGAGAGCATCGCGACGGGCTCGCCGGACCGCGACTTCGAGCAGGCCGAGGTCGCCGAGCAGGTGGCCGCGCTCTTCTCGGAGCCCGCGCAGCGACGCCGTATCCCGCGGCTGTACCGCAGGACCAGGATCACCTCGCGTCACCTGGCGATCGACCCCCTGGACCCCGACTTCCTCAAGTTCAGCAAGGAAGTCGGCACCATCCGGGACCGCATGAACCTCTTCTACCGTCATGCGGTGCCGCTCGCCGTCGACGTGGCCGGCCGCGCCGTCGCGTCTCTGGAGGATCCGGCGTCGGACATCGGCATGCTGGTCTTCGTCACGAGCACCGGCTTCATCGCGCCCGGCGTCGACGTCGCCCTCATCAAGCAGCTGGGGCTGTCCCCGACGGTGAACCGGGTGGTCGTGAACTTCATGGGCTGCGCCGCGGCCATGAACGGCATGCGCACCGCGGTGGACTACGTTCGCGCCCACCCGGACAAGAAGGCCCTGGTGGTGTGCCTCGAACTCAGTTCGGTGAACGCCGTCTTCGACGACGACGTCAACGACGTGATCACCCACAGCCTGTTCGGCGACGGGTGCGGCGCGGTCGTCATCGGTGCCGGTCAGGTGCACCAGCCGCTGGCGCCCGGCAAGGTCGTCATCCGCGACACCTTCAGCCACCTCTTCGACGGCGCGGAAGACGGCATCGTGCTCGGCGTCAACGACAACGGCATAACGTGCGAGCTGTCGCCGGACCTCCCCCAGTACATCTACCAGGGCGTGGACCCGGTGGTGTCGGCAGTGCTGGAGCGGAACGGACTGGACAAGTCCGACGTCGATCTCTGGGCGATCCACCCGGGCGGACCGAGGATCATCGAGGAATCGGCGCGCTCGTTGGGCATTCCCGAGGACCGGGCGGCATCGAGCTGGGACCTGCTCGCCCGGCACGGAAACATGCTCAGCGTATCGCTCGTCTTCGTCCTGGAGCAGATGATCTCCCAGGCCGAGCCGGACAAGCAGATCTCGACCGGTGTGGCATTTTCCTTCGCGCCCGGCGTCACCCTCGAAGGCATCGTCTTCGACATCGTCCGGCAGTGAGCGCCGAATTCCGGCCTGATCGCGGCCTACGAAAAGAGCGGTAACCATGCAACTCATCAGGTACCTCATCTCGATATCCAGGATGCGGATCGCTGCCGTCATCGCCGCCGGCCTGGTCTGCGGTGCGGCGAACACCTATCTGGTGATGCTCATCCGGGGCGTCGTGTCACCGGAACCGCATCCGGGCGTGACGGTCCACAGCTTCGTCCTGACCGGACTCGTCATCCTGGCCGGCGGTGTCCTGTCGCAGATTCTGCTGATCCGTCTGGCCCAGGACGCCATCTACCGGCTGCGGACCGACCTGAGCGCGGGCATCGTCTCGGCCCCGCTCGAGCATCTCGAACGGCTGGGCACGCACCGCCTGATGGCAACGCTGACCGAGGACGTCCGCTCACTGTCGCAGGCGGCCACGGCCATTCCGAGCATCTGCATCGACGCGGCCACCATCATCGGCTGCTTCGCGTTCCTGGCGGCCGTCTCCGGGGTCGTCTTCGCGGTGACGGTGGCGGCCACGCTGCTCGCAATCGCCTGCGTCGAAGTCATCCTCAAGCGCGTACGGCGCATCTACCGGGAGGCACGGGAGCAGGAGGACGCGCTGCTGCGTTCCTACCAGGCCGTGTCGCTGGGCATCAAGGAACTCAAGCTGCACCGCATCCGGCGCCGGGACTTCATGACCCGTCATCTGCTCGGATCGGCCGACACCCTGCGTGAGCAGAACGTCAGAGCCGGCTCGAAGTTCTCGGTGGCCCAGGGCTTCGGGCAGATGATGCAGCTGGCGACCATGGCCCTCGTCCTGTTCGTGCTCGCCGAGGCGATGAACTTCGAGCGCGATGTCATGGTCGGGTACGTACTGGTCACCACCTTCCTCGCCATGCCGATGCAGAACTTCATGCACCGGATCCCGGACCTGCTGCGCGGTGACGTCGCGCTGGCGAAGATCCGCTCCATGAACCTGTCGCTGGAGACCATGCACAACGAGGACAGCCTGCCTTACAGCGACAGGCCGCCGGCGGGCGAGGCGCGGCTGGAACTGGTGGACGTCGGCTACAACTACGCGGCGGAGCCGCCTTCGCCGTTCCCTCCGCCGCCCGGAACCCAGCCTCCGCCCCATCTCGCGGGCGGCCAGAAGCCGGGTCCCGGGGGACATCCGCCGAGGGAGCACGCCGGTCATCCCGCGGGGCACCGCGGCGGGCGTCCGCCCGCCCCGGGCGCGGGTCCGGCGTCACCGCCGCCCGACGTCAACGGCCGTCACCGGATCAACCACAGCTTCGGCAACGGCCTGCCCGCCCCCATGGGACCGCCGCCGGGTGACGACGGCTCCGGCTTCCGGCTCGGCCCGCTCAACCTGGTCTTCGAACCCGGCCAGGTCACCTTCGTCGTGGGCGGCAACGGCAGCGGCAAGTCCACGCTGGCCAAGCTGATCACGGGACTGTACGTGCCGCGCACCGGGCACCTGGCGCTCAACGGGGAGCACATCGCCCACGAGAACATCGAGTGGTTCCGGCAGAACGTGTCGGCGGTGTTCTCGGACTTCCACCTGTTCGAGGACTACCCGGGCTTCAACCAGCCGGATCTCGACGGTGAGGTGCGGCGGTACCTCGAAGAGATGCAGATCGCGCACAAGGTGACGGTGGAGAACGGCCGCCTGTCCACCACCGCCCTGTCACAGGGGCAGCGGAAGCGGCTGGCCCTGCTCACGGCGCTGCTCGAGGACCGGCAGATCTACGTGTTCGACGAGTGGGCCGCCGATCAGGAGCCACGCTTCCGTGAGGTGTTCTACCGGGAGATCCTGGCCGACCTGAAGCAGCGCGGCAAGACGGTCATCGTGATCACGCACGACGACCGCTACTTCGACCTGGCCGACCAGCTGATCAAGCTGGACTTCGGCCGGGTGGCGGCGATCGACCAGCTGCCGCAGCCGACCGTGGCCGCCGACTAGCGGCCGACTGGCTGCCGACTGGCTGCCGACTGGCTGCCGGCGACCAGGACCGGAGCCGGTACACCTCAGCACCGGTCCACCCGCTCGACGACGGCCCGCTCGGCCTGGGAGAACATCTCCCATGGCCGAGCGGGCCTGATCAACTCCCGCATGGCAGGCCCGTGGCAGGACCTGCCGATGCCACGCCCGCCCAATTCAAGATCAACACATTCCGCTATCGCCTGGACGCGCAAGATGCCGTACTTTGAGGCGCTTGATCCAGTCAGCCGATTCTCGCCACCGTGGCTCATCGACACCCCGGAGGCGAGGTCTGCAGGGGGCGTAGGGGTGGACATGGAGAGATTGGGCCACGGCGGGTGGCAGCCGCGGGCGCGAGCGCCGTTCGGAGGCCGCGCGTGAACGCGCAGCTGAGCGCCTCGCGCTGGCCGATGGTCGGCAGGGACGGGGACATGGCGCTGTTCACCCGGGCGTGGGCGGACCGGTCGTGCCAAGGGGTTGTGGTGTGCGGTCCGGCCGGCGTCGGCAAGACACGGCTTGCCGAGGAGTGCTTGGCGCGTGCCGTCACTTCGGGTTCCAAAGCGCTGCGGGCGACCGCGTCGGCAGCCGCCGCGACGGTGCCGCTGGGGGCGATCGCGCACCTTCTGCCGGCCGATGTGGACCTGTCCGACCCGGTACGGGGCTTCGACCAGGTCGCCGCCGCGTTGGCCGGGCCGCGAGGGCACAGGTGGGCGGTGTTCATCGATGATCTGCATCTCCTGGACGCGACCTCGGCCGTTCTGCTCCGCCAGCTGCTGGACGCCCGCGTCATACGGTTGATCGGCACCGTGCGCACCGGAGAGCCGGCCAGCGAAGCGGTCGCCGCTCTGACCGGCCCGGAAGCCGTGTGGCGCATGGATCTGGGCGAATTGAGCGAGGAACAGACCGACCACCTGCTGCGCCAGGTACTCGGCGGCCCGACCGGCCACCGCACCCTGAAGCATCTGCACACCGTCTCCCAGGGCAACGTGCTCTACCTGCGCGAGCTGGTCATCGGTGCGCTGCGAGCCGGGACGCTGACTCGCCGTGGCATGGTCTGGGAACTGACCATGGACCTGCTCACCAGCACCCCCAAACTCACAGAACTGATCAAAGCCCGCCTCCTGGCCGGAGGTCCGGCAGCGCTTCCGATCCTGGAGCTGCTGGCTCTGTGCGAACCGCTGCCGCTCGCCGACGCTCAGGCGACCGCGTCTCTGGACGTACTGACCGACCTCGAGGCCGCCGGGCTGATCCGGGTCACCACGAGCCGGCGCCGCACGACCGTGCAACTGGCCCACCCCCTCTACGGAGAGGTGCTTCGCGCCGGCATCCCCTCCCTCCGCCGCCGGACCCTGCTGCAAGACCAGTACGAGCGCACCCTGGCTCATGGCGCACGCCGGCGTGACGACGCGTTGCACCTGGCCACCTGGCAGCTCACCGCCACCGGCACCGCCGAACCGGGCCTGCTGAGTCAGGCCGCCTCCCTCGCCCGGCACGCGCATGACTACAGGCAGGTCGTCACCCTGCTCGAGGCCCTGCCCGAGACCCACCACACGACCGCCACCCGCCTGCTCCTCGGTGAAGCCCATTCGAGTCTTCATCAGTTCGAAGAGGCGGAAACAGTTCTCGCGAGAGCGTGCGAGGCCGCGGAAAACGAAGCGGAACGGATCGTCACGGTCCGGGCGAGAGCTCTGACCCTCCTCCTGCACGGCCGCACGAGCGAAGCCCTGAGGGTGAACGACTGGGGCAAGGACCACATGGGCAGCACCATCGGCAAAAAAGCCATCCAGGCGAACGAAGGCTACATACGCTGCCTTACCGGGGAACCGGTCCTCGGCCTGAGCCTGCTGGACGCGATGGCGGACCTCGAAGCAGCGATCGACTCCGAGCACATACTCGACGTATGGCTCGTGAGCGCGCTCTGCAAGAGCCTCGCCATGGCCTTCACCGGCCAAGCAGCCGCTGCCTCGGAATTCGCCACGAAAGCATACGCCACCCACCTCCGCATGGACCAGAAGGCATTGTTCCAGCACCCTTCCGCCCAGCTTCACGGCCTCACGGTGGCCTTGACGGAGACAGGGAAGCTCGAACAGGCACGGACGACCGGCCGGGACGCGATTTCGCAGGCGGTTGCCGCCGGATCGCCCGCCAATTACCTGTGGGCGAGTTTCTTCACCTGCCGCACCGAGTTCATCGCCGGTCACCTGAGTGAAGCGCGCGATCTCTGTGCGGAGGCCGCTTCGGAGGCCCATTCTCAGAATGTCGCCTTCGCGACCCGCCTCATGGACTCGGTTCTCGCGGCAACGCACGCGCAGATGGGCGACATCGAGACCGCTGAGGCCATCGTCGCCGAGAGCCTGGCCCACCCGATGAGCGGACTCTTCAGAGGCGAGGAGCGGCTGGGCGAGGCCTGGCTCCACGCCGCCCGAGGCGACCTGGCCGCGGCCCGGGCGGTGCTGACCGAGGCCGCCTCGAGCGCCCGGCAAGGCGGCCATGTCACTTCAGAGGCGCTGCTCCTGACAGACGTAGCCCGGCTCGGCGGCGCCGAAGAAGTCACCGATCGTCTGGCTGAGCTCGCCGGCACATGTGACGGCGCCCTGGGACAGGCCCGGGCCCACCTCGCCGCCGCCCTGGCGGCTGACGACCCCGACCGGCTCTTCGCCGCCGCGGAAGAACTCGAAGCCCTGGGAGCGGACCTGCTGGCAGCGGAAGCCGCGACCGCGGCCGCCACCGCATGGCTACGAACAGGACAGACCCGGCGTGCCGCCAACGCGACAACGCGAGCCACGATCTGCGCGCGACGTTGCCCTGGCGCGAGGACACCGCTGCTGGCCGCAGCGGAGACCACCGCACCCCTCACCGCGCGTGAACGAGAAATAGCCCTGCTCGCCGCGGGCGGCGCCTCCAGCAACGACATCGCCACCGCCCTTCACCTATCGCCCCGGACGGTCAGCAACCACCTGCAACGCGCCTACGGCAAGCTCGGCGTCACCAACCGCCGAGACCTGGCCGACATACTCCGCCGCACCGTCGGCGACCTCGCCTCCCCGCCGAATGAGGCGGTCCGGTAGTCCCCCGACGGCCGGCACAGCCGGTGGTCGAGGCGCGGAGCACCGACTTCCGTCGTTCCAGCGTCGAACACGGATTGGGCTGCTCGTACGACGAGCCGGGCCAACGACATCCCGCCGGGGGAAGGATCCGGTGGCCGCACAGGAACCATGCGCCGTGCGGCCACCGCCCGCACCGCAGTGCCGTGAACGCGTCGCCTCCCAGGCCCGGTGCGGCACCGCGCACTGCGGGTGTTGCGTTGCTCCGTCCCGTGGCAGAGGGCGACAGCCGAGGCGCCGTCCGCGACGGAAGGGCCGAGCCATCGAAGATCGTGATGGCAGGAGTGGGATGCGGCCCGCCGCATCCATGCAACACCGGCCACGGCGTATAGGCCGCCCTCGGGCACTCTCCTCCCGCTCGCTTCCGACCCGTGCTTCCACGATCCGGGTCACGGGTGGCACGAAGATCCATCGGCACAGCCGACGCGGACCCGCAGCGGAGGGGGAGCGCTCTTGACGCCGGCGGCGGAAGCGCGACACCGCCACCGAAGCGGGCCGCACCCGTTCCCCGATGAAGCCCGCTCCAGCGAGGTTGTTCCTTCCCCGGCTACACGCCGATCCACCTCCGCCGGCAAAATGCTCCCGTGCCAGATGCCATCCCCTCCTCTCCTACCGTTTCCGCCCGCATGAGCAAGCAGGCGAGCAAGGACACGGAGGCCGAGCTGGCCGTGCGACGGCTGTTGCACGCGGCCGGACTGCGTTACCGCGTGGAGTACCCCGTGCCAGGCATGCCCCGGCGACGGATCGACGTAGCCTTCACCCGGACCAAGGTCGCGGTACTCATCGACGGCTGCTTCTGGCACGGCTGCCCTCAGCACGCCACTCACCCGAAGGCCAACGCGGACTGGTGGCGCCGCAAACTGGATCGGAACATGGCTCGCGACCGGGAGACGACCGAGCATCTGATCGCGGAAGGCTGGACAGTGCTGCGATTCTGGGAGCACGAAGCTCCCGAGGAAGTGGCCCTACGGGTGGAAGCGGCCGTGGAGCGGCGGCGGACGGAAGGGACCGGGGGGAGAAGAGAATGAGTGGGCTGACCTTCGTCGATGTGTGCTCAGGGGCGGGTGGGCTCGCCCTCGGGCTGGAACAGGCGGGGTTCGAGCCGCGCCTGCTGCTGGACGACGACGAACTCGCTGTCAGCACTCTGCGGGCCAACCGGCCGCAATGGAACGTGCTTCACGCCGACCTGATGGACTTCGACCCGACCGAGCATCCTGTGAGCCTCAATGTGGATCTTCTCTCGGCCGGCCTCCCGCGAGTGAAGTCGAGTGCGACCGTCGGACGAGCCGATTCGCGTGCGGAGGAGCGGTTGCTTAGGGCCACGGTCTACCTAGTCCATGCGATCAGGCCTCGTGCGGTACTCATCGAGAACGTTCCCGGGCTCGCGCACTCGGACGCGTATCAGGAGTTTCGTGATTTCGCCCGGGCCGAACTGGCACACCTGGGCTATGAGTTCAGTTGGTTCGTCGTGAACGCCGTCGACTTCGGCGTGCCCCAGAACCGCAAACAGGGCGTCCTGGTCGCCATCGAGCGACAGTGGGCCGGGGCGTTCCGGCCGCCGGCACCGACTGTGCAGCAGCCGGCGACGGTCGGTGCCGTTCTGGGGCCGTCCATGGCCTCACGCGGTTGGCAGGACGCCGGCCGTTGGGCTGCCCAGGCCGATCGACCGGCTCCGACCCTGGTCGGCGGCTCGAAGAATCGGGGTGGTGCAGATCTGGGACCGACGGGGGCCAAGCGGAGCTGGGAGACCATGGGTGTCAACGGTCACACCGTGGGCGACGAGATACCCGACGCGGACTTCGTATGGGCTCCCGGACTCGGCCAGGACAACATGGTGAAGATCACGGCTGGGCAGGCGGCACTGCTGCAAGGCTTTCCCGAGACGTGGGAGATCACCGGGCGCAAGACCCCCCGGTACCGCCAGATCGGCCACGCGACACCACCGCCCGTGGGGAAGGCGCTGGGACAGGCTGTGGCCGCAGCGCTCATTCCGGATCCAGCAGCCCCTTCGGCCGGCTAGACTTCCGCCACATGACCAGCACGGCGTCCCATAAGCACATCCTCGACCAGCCTTTCGTCCTCGACCTCTTCGCAGGTCCCGGAGGGCTGGACGTCGCCGGTCACTCACTCGACATTCCGAGTCTCGGTATCGAATGGGACAGGAGCGCATGCCTGACCCGGTACGCCGCCGGGCTGGACACCCTCCACGCCGATGTGAGCGCGATACGCAGGGATGCCTTCGAGACGCTGCCGCCGGAGATCAACGTGCTCGCCGGAGGCCCTCCGTGCCAGACGTACTCGGTGGCTGGCCACGGCGCCGGGCGCCAAGCGCTGGACAGAGTCAAGGAGTACATCGAGCGGCTCATGGGAGGCGACTCCGACCAGGAGATCGACGAGGATCTGAAGACTCTCACCGATCCACGCACCGCACTGGTCCTCGAACCACTCCGATACGCGATTCAGGCAACCCGGAGCCCGAACAGGGAGAACCGCCCGTACGACGTCATCGTCCTGGAGCAGGTGCCCGCGGTGGCCCCGCTCTGGAAGCACTACGCCAAGGTACTGGAGGAGACAGGACTCCCCGACGGGACCAAATACAAGGTTGTCGTCGACGTCCTCGACACCGAGACCTACGGGGTGCCGCAGACGCGATCCCGCGCGGTACTGATCGCTCGGCGTGAAGGACTCGGTGAGCCCTCGCTCCCCTCCCCTACCCACCATTCCTACGAGGCGAAGGAATGGAACCGGAAGAGGGGATCGAGCGAACCCGACCAGGCCCCAGACCAGAACCATCAGCCGACCCTCGATGAGGCCGCCGCATCGGGGAGCGACGAGGGCCTGCTGCCCTGGAGGTCGATGCGTGATGCTCTCGCGCACCCGGTGGGCTCACATCCAGGTCGTGTCACTCCGTTCCTGGTCCGCTCGAACTACGGCAGTTCCGGGCACCCGGGGAGGCGTGGAGTGCGGACCGACCAACAGCCCGCCACCACCGTCACCGGCCGCATCTCCCGCTTCGTGGTCTTCGAGCACCTCGACGAGAACATCGTCTACGAGGGACCGCGGTTCAGCATGAACGAGGCAGGAATGCTGCAGAGCTTCCCGCCGGACTATCCGTGGTCCGGTACGGCGCAGGCCCAGCAGGTGGGCAACGCCGTACCGCCCCTGTTCGGTGCGCACCTGCTGAGCGCCGCTCTCGGACTCCCCGTGCCGGACCCGGAGGTGCTGAGGAAGCCGTGGCAACCGGCCACGGATGAACAGCGGGCCAAGCTGCGAAGCAACGGCTGCGGGGCCGCCGACGCCTGCACCGACCGGTGCCCGCAGGCCAAGGACCAGGTGCCGCCGCCTTCTTCCCTGCGCCCTCGCAAGGGCAAGAAGGCGGCGGCGAAGTAGTCCGAGCCCGGCGCCAGGTCAATCCCCGAGCTTCCTGCCCCTGACCGGCGCGGTCTCGAACAGCTCTGCAAAGTAGCTGGTGAGCGCGGCCACGGACTCCTCCGGGACAGGATCCTCGTCGGGGCCCTTCGGGAGTTCGTACCGCTCGACGGGCGGCGCGGATTCCGCTTCCGCGATCCAGTCGCGCAGATGGAGTGGGGCGCGGGGCGTGTCAGGCGCGAGGATATCGTAGATCAGGGTCGCTCCGGCCGCGTTGATCGCGACGCTGAGGCCATTGACATCCCGCCCGGTGGAGACCTGTCCACTCTTCAGAAGGCGGACCAATGCCTGGGCGGTGGGACGGTGATCGATCAGCTCGAGCCGCAGAACGGTGTGGATGAGATCCTGATTTCCACACGCAGCTTCGACCGGCTCGTAGTCCGGCCCGTTGCGGAAGAGCTCAGCCGCCCACCACAGTCGGGAGAAGCACTGACGGTCCGCAGGGCCACGGAACCGTTCTGCGGCGATGCGCCTTTCCGGCTTTTTCGCCGTCGGTTCCGACAGGTGCCGCCAGGCGACGTAGTCGGGGGCCACCGCCAGGGCGATGTGGTTCCACAAACGCTTGTCCGCCGCCTCTCGCCGTGTCAGGCGCAGCGTTGCATGTAGCCGTGGCGCGAGCCACGCGTCAGCTCGGGTGCGGTCCTCCCGGAACTCGAACATGGCGTCTTCCACCAGGCTTCGGATCGGCTCGACCCACCACCTGGGGTCGTCCTCAGGGAACGGCTCGACGACCTTGGCAAGATCGATGCCGCCGTGAACCTGTTCGCCTTTGAGTAGTTCCTCGGTGAGGAACGGATCGACGGCCGAAGTGGCGAGCAGCCCCAGGCGCTCCGGTACGTGGTTCGGTTGGGTGATCACGTCTCACTCTCGCGGTTCATCTGTTCCAGCCTGCGGATGACGTAGGCGAGCGCTCTGGTGGCATCGGCGCGGCGAACCGCCGCGTAATGGATGCGCGTCTGGAGCTCCACCCACCCCGAGTCGCCGGTGCGCCGGCGGTGGACCTGTCGCAGGGCCTCCTCGACATGGACGCCGGGAACGACGTCCGGGAGCATCTCCCTCAGCACCTCGCCCTGCCAGTCGGTCGGGAAGACCGGTCCGCCGCCGGGTTCCACCTCCAGATCGCCGATGGCACCGTGGAACACCGCGGTCCAGACGTCGGTGGCCATCTGAGCGACCAGGAGGTCACGCACCTTGCTGTCCATACCTGAGCCGTTGCTGTCCAACAGACCGATGACCCCCTCGACATCGGTGTTCACATACACGGTGGGGACTCTGGCCGAGGCGTCCACGATCCAGGGGGCGTCGGCGTAGGCCTGGAGCCACTCCCGGGAGCTTCTCCTGAACGATGCCGTCTGGACGTCCAGTTGCAGCCCACGCACCGGCTCGTCGGAGACGGTGTCGATAATCCAGTTTTGGTCGGTCTCGGCAATCGACCGTCCACGCACTCCGTCCACGGTCCCGACGGCGTACACGGCAAGGGAAGCTCGCCCCACGTGGTCGTCACGGAGCACTTCCATGGAGCCCGACCAGTCCCGGCCGTCCTCTGCATCGCGCGTGAGCTCGGCCGAGGTGCGGACATTGGTCTCGCCGTCCGTCAGCACGGCGAGGACACACAGATCGGACCAGGCCGCGTCCGGCGCGTTCGCCCCAGGCGGCAGCGTCGCCGAGAGGGCGATCGTGGCACTGACCCAGTCGGTGTGGCCCGCAATGCCGAGCGCAACGGCCCGCTGCTGGGTCGAGTACGCGGTGGTCTCCAGCTGATCGCGGGTCCCGTCGGAGAGCTTGAGGGAGACTGAGGTCACCCTGAGCGTGATCGGCCGGTTGAGCCGCTTGTACGGGTAGATCTTCACGCGTCACTCCCCCTTGCCGGCACGGAGTTCGAGGACGAGCCGGGTCAGAGTGGTCCTGACCGGATGGCTGGTGACGTCGGTGGATCCTCGGAACTTCGCGCGCCGCGTGCCGGGCGGGAAGCGCAGGGTCCCGCCCTCCACCTCGCAGCCCTCGACGGCCATGAGTTCCGCCCATTCCAGCTTCGGACGGCCCCCGGAACGCACGTCCAGTTGTGCGACCGGCACCATCGGGACGATCTCGTCGCCACGCGGGATGCTCACTTCGGCGGTGATCCGCCATTCCCCGTCGTCGCCCACTGTCGCATCGAGCTTGTCCAGCACCGGAACCACCGGCCCGGCGGGCGCCTTGGCCTTGGGCCTCGTTCTCACGGTCAACGCCTTGCGTACGGCCTCACCGCCCTCGCGGCTGCTGCGCTTCGGCCGTGCGACGAGTTCCCTGACCGCGCTGTTGACCTCGGCGGTCAGCGCGTTGATCCGCCGGTATGCAGACGGCGACCAGCGCAGAGTCAGCTCCTCTGTCTGACCCCAGCGGTCGTGCTCAGGTGGTTCCGCCGCACGCAGGAATTCCTCGGCCTCCTTTGCGAAGGGAGCCGATTCTCCGGCTGCCTCGCCCACCAGCAGAACAGCCTGGAAAGGGTTGGTGCTGAGCGGCAGCCTCGGGACCCCGGTCCTCTTGACGGTCATGCGGTTGCCGCGCAGGGAGTGCACCTGATTCTTGCCCCCGTCTCCGTCCCTGTCCCCCTCGGCCTCGGTGACCAGCAGGACCGCCTGGTGCGTACCGAGCGTGCCAGGGGCGCCGCCGGAGAGCGGCAGCTTCAGCGGAACGCTCCGCGCCGCCACCTGCCCGGCCTCGGTGAGGCGATCCACCGTGGTGCCCTCGTAGTGCGCCCTCAGGGCACGAGTCCGGGCGGGCTGCTCGGCAGACGGGTCCACCTGCTTCTCCGGCACGACCTCCTTGCCGTTCCGCAGGGCACGGACAGAGACCTCCAGGAGGGGCAGCCTGCTGCCCCCGCCGGTCATCGCGGCCCAGAAGTCACGCCCCAGCGCCTCGACCAGACGGCCGTGCATCTTGCGGATGTCACGCGTGTCCTCGTCGTCGCCCTCCATATCACCGACGGGCTCGTCGTCGGCGTCGAACTTCGCCTCAAGACTGGCCACGTCGTGTGCGCCCACAATGAGGAAGGAAGTACCAGGTTCGTCGCTCTCCCTGGCCAGATGCAGGCGGGCAACGGTCTCCTCGTCAGCCCACCAGGAACGAGCGACCCTGGCACCGGGCGAATCGGGATCGGGGCGTCCGAACCAAGCGGGGCCCGCGTACGGCTCACCGTTCACCTCACGCCAGGGCAGTTCGAGCCGGCCGATGACCCGTCGCTCGGTGCGTCCCTCGTGAGGCACGGACAGAGTGGAGTTGATGATTACGAGCCCGAGGGCGCTGGTTGCCCACAGCGTCGCCTTGCCCAAACCGTACGAACCGCCGGCCGCGTGCCCGGACTTGAGGCTCTCCAATTGACGTCTCACCACGGCGGCGAACTTGCCGTCCGCGTAGTCGTCACCGATGAGCCCGGACGCGTTGTAGTCGTCGACACGCAGCAGGACCAAGCGGCCCCTCTCGTACATGTCGCGCACTCCGGCGTCCACGACCCGACCGACCTTCTGGTTACTGGCGGCCTTCGATACGGCGGCGTAGTGCGGAAAGAGATCGTTCCAGAGGATCGCTTCACGGAAGGCATCCAGCGCCTCGCCAGTGAGCTCGTGCAGGGTGTAACGGACCCGGACCGGGCGGCCGTTCTCCGTCAGCCGCTCGTCGAGGCTGTTCTGGCAGGTCTCGCGCGCCAGAACCTGCACATCGGCGTCGAAGGCGAAGGCAGCGGCATTGCCCATGTCACGTCCACCGTCGGGGTAGCCGGGGCGGTGGTACCAAGTGACCGGGAGGCCGGCCTGGGTGTCGGTGGTGCGAGTGTGGACCGTGCCTACATCCGTACCGAGCGCCTTGGCGATCTCTGTCATGACGGTCGGGCGAGGAGTCGACCTGCCGGTGATCCACGCCGACACAGCGGCCCGGGTCAACTTGAGTTCGTCAGCCAGTTCGGCCTGTGTCTTCCCCGCGAGCTTGAGCTGTCGAGCCAACCATGGCCCGAACTCCTCACCTGTCTCCACCTGCCACCTGTTCTTCCCCTCAGAGTCGCCTGCGCCACGCAGGCGACTGCCCAGGAGGTTAATTTGACGCGCCCGGTACCGTCAACCAACAGTTGATCGAACCCGAACCCTCTGGCCGCTTGCACTCATGGGTCAATTGCCCGCTTTTTCGCCACTTTGGATCGAATTACACATCCGGAGCGCCCAACTCCCCATCCGGGAGCGGCCGTTACCGACACTCACTGTTGACCCAGCGGTCGGCAGTCGATTAATATGAGCAGCGGTGGAGAGTTTCACCTCGCCTTAGATCTCGAATCGCAACTTCGAGGAATCGGGCGGCAGAGTTCTGCCCAAAATCAGAATCGAGGGCCGGTATAGCCATAGCGCGACCCCCCGCAAGCGCCTCCTCGCGAAAATCAAAGCACTAGCGACACGGACCCAAGACCTGCTACCGTAATTTCGCGAGACGCTTTACCTGAGATTTTCATGCACCTAATTTTCACGGGGGGTCAATTTGTGCTTCAATGCATCCCCTGCATGCCAATCGACGACAACAGGGGATATCAATGGATGCATATTACGAATACGACTTGGATTCGAAGCGGGGTCTGAGCACTCTTGAGCTCGACATCGCAATGGGCATCGTAGAAATGAAGGTGGCGGCAGACATTCTCAAGGGTCACCCGTGCGCAGATGAATTCATCGACAGATTTCCTCGTATGGCTCAGTACCTCCAGGAACCCCCCGACGGCACCTCCCCCTCAGTCTGACCACTCCTGCACGTTCACTCACAGAGTCCGGAGGCCTCTCGGCGTACACCTCTGACTCGTTTCACCAGCAGAAACACTCGGAAGGCGGCACGCACACCTCCCGGGCGCCACTTCGCACACCCATGGGCCGGCTGCCATGCAATCGGCAGCCGGCCCATCACAGGCACCTTCACCCGAACCATTAACATTTCAGGAGTGCTGGACCAGTGTCGTCTTCGTTCTCTCCGGTGATTCAAACCGTCATCGAGCAGTCTTCTCGGGTTCTGCAAACTTATGCCGTAGACCCCGGACTCGTAGCCGAGCACGCCAATGGAGAGCGACGTATCACTCAGGGCGGCTATGGAGATCGCCAACTCTTCGAACTCGTCCAGAACGCGGCCGACGAAATCGCCGACGAGCCTGGCGGTAGGGTTCACGTCGTCCTTACAGGAACTCATCTGTACTGCGCGAACGAAGGGAATCCCGTCACCCCTGAAGGTGCGGAAACCATTCTTCGAATGAGCATGTCGAAGAAGCGCGGAGGACAGATCGGAAGGTTCGGTGTAGGCGTCAAATCGGTGCTCGTGGTGACTGACGCTCCAGAATTTTTCAGCAGCACCGGAAGTTTCGGCTTCGATCGCTCCTGGTCGTACGAGCAAATCAAAAATGTGCCTGGCGTGGCCGCTCGGTACGGACCGGAATTTGACGCCCCTGTGCTGCGGATGGCCCGTCCTCTTGACATGCAGGCCGAGCGCGCCGCCGATCCCGTTCTGCACCAGCTCCTGACCTGGGCGACCACCGTCGTACGGCTGCCCTTGCTGCCGAAGGCGGACCGCCGGCTCAGCCTGGACATGCACGGCGGACGCACCAAGGAGCACGGTGAGCCCCGCGACGAGTTCCCCGTGGGCTTCCAACTCTTCTCGCCGCATGTCGCGAAAGTCATCCTCGAGGACCATCGTCATGTTCCCGCGGCTCGCCGAATCCTGACCACTCGACAGACCGGCGACCTCCACACCGTGACCGAGGAAAGGGCCGGGACGGTCGTCAGCCTCCGCTGGCGGGTGTTCACCACCACCCACACGCCCGGTCCGGCGGCCCGAGCGGACGCCGGCGAACTTCACGACAGGCTCTCGCTCGACCTTTCCTGGGCAGTCCCGGCCTTGGAGAAGCATCCCGAGACCGGCTTGTACGTCAATGCACGGACCCGTGGTCGCGGTAGGTTCTGGTCATTCTTCCCAACCAAGTACGAGATGTCGCTGAGCGGCATTCTCAACGGAGCATGGAAAACCAACGAAGACCGACAGAACCTCCTGGACTCGTCTCCTTTCAACCAGGAGATGATCAGAGTGTCGGCCAGACTGGTCGTCGACTCCCTCCCCGCCCTGGCGCCTGCCGAAGATCCGGCCGCCTACCTCCCACTGCTACCCGGCCGCGTCAAGGAAACGATCAGCTGGGCCGACGAGTTCCTGACCCGGGAGATCTGGGCCCGCACCGCAGACCGCCCGTCCTTGCCCGACCAGGACGGCATCCTGCGCGTCCCCACGGAACTGCGGATTCACCCCCGGCTGGACAGGGACCTGAAGAAACTGTCCAGTTGGCTGCGGATGTGGAACGAGTGCCCCGGGCGCCCCTCGAACTGGCTGCACCCGAGCGTCGAGGCGGACGCACTACGCTCGGGAAAGGTCGAGCACATTCTCGGCGCAGCCGGGCATGAGCGGACCGGTGTCCGCGAGTGGCTGGAGGCCCTCGTCGCGAGCGGCACCGCACAGGCATCGAAGACAGCCATTCGAATCCTCGCGGACATGATCGAGGCACAGTCCCCCTATGCCGAGGAGGCCCGCAAGGCTCACGTCGTGCTCACCGAGGAGCACGGTCTCGTCGCCCCCGTGCACGGCAAGGTGTTCCGCCGCGCCGACCAGGGCGGACTGCGCGAGGCCCTGGTGTACGTGGTCGACGAGCTTGCCCAGGATCCGTCGCTCGCTTACGCCCTCAACACCCTGGGCATCCGGGAGGCCGATGTCGAAGGTCGGTTCGTCAGCGTTCTCGATCAGGGCTTCGATCACTACAGCGACTCGGACTGGGAGCGGTTTTGGGAGCTGTTCCGTCAGGCGGGGGTCCGCCGGCTGGCCCACAAAGTCTTGGAGCGGGTGCCCACTCCGCGCTCGACGCTCCGGGTACGGACCGCCGACGGACGGTTCCGACCGGTCGAGGACTGCATGCTGCCGGGTGTCGTCGCCGACCCGAAGCGCGATCCGAAGATCGCCGTCGACATGGCATTCCACTCCGACGACACCCCGTTCTTCTCCCAGGTCGGCCTGCGGGAACGACCGTCCAGTGGGGTGCAGCCCCAGGCGGACGAGACATGGTTCGAGGAATACCGCCAAGCCGTCCACGCCGCCTACCTGCGGGGCCTGGACAGTCGCGCCCCGCGCCCGACATTGAACCGGATGAAGGTTGAGGGCGCCGCGATCGGTGGTTCGCTCCACCTCTTCCGTGGCCTCTCCGAGGAATCCCGTGCCGCCTACCTGAAGGTGCTGCCCGACGATGCCGTGGTGGACAACTGGACATGTCAGATCGGCGCACAGACCAGCACCCGCCAGGCGGTGGCCTCGCCGATCCGGTGGATGCTGAGGAAGTACGGCACTGTCGCCACCTCTCAGGGCATCAAGCCGCTGAAGGTGGCCGTCGGCCCCCAGCTTTCCGGCTACCGGGACGTTCTGCCGGTCGCCGACATCTCCCCCGAGAAGGCTCGCAGGCTGCGGCTGCCGACCACCGTCGACGAGGTTCCTGCCGACCGGTGGGACGCGCTCCTCGACGAGGTCACCCGCAGCGAGGACGACTCCTTCGTGGGCACCACCTACGTGATGCTGACCCGGTTCGGCGCGGACTTCCCCGAGGACTCCCTGACCCGTTGCCGGATAGGCGATGTCTGGGGCACCCGTCCCGACGACGAAATCACGATCGCCGTCGGAGCCGATCAGTACCGGGCGCTCCGCGCCGAGCAGCTCCCGGCACTCCTTGTACCGACCGCCGAGGATGCCGAGCTGATGATCGAGAAGTGGGGAATGCTCCGCTACTCCGACGTGATCAGCCGGGAGACCCGTGAAGTACCGGAGGGCGACTCGGTTCCTCTGGTCGAGCTGTTCCCTGCCCTGCGGCAGCGCCTCAACAGCGGACAGCGGAACAGCATGGTGCAAAGGTGCAGCGAACTGGAGGAGGTCACCCGTACACCCAACGGCGCACATGCCTCCCCTCTGGACGCCGTGCGCCAGGACAGCACCGTCAAGGTCCGCGTGCCTCTGGAGCGCGAGCCGATGCTGCGCCTGATCGACCGGGAACTCGGCCTCGGCCTGGGCGCGGCCGGTTGCCGCGCGGTGCTGGAGCACCAGGATCGCATGGCTCGGGACAGTGAGCTGAAAGCGGCACAGAAAGCAGTGCGCGAGGCCGGAGACGTGGTGACCAAGATCGAGCTGCTGATCGGTGCGGACGCGCTCCGGGCCGGCCTTCCCGAGGGTTTGATGGAGGCCGAGTTGCAGGCGACCGACGGTGTGGAGCCATCCGGGCGCCGGATCGCACAGATGGCGTTTAACGCGCATGGTGACGGAGTGCTCCAGCAGCACGCCCGGGACATCCAGGCACGCTTTCCCAACGCGCCTGTCGGGTATGGAGGTTCATCGGCAGCCATCGCGTTCGTCTCGGAACTGAAGCTCCCTGTCGCGTTCGCCGGTTCGAGGACTCCCTCCCCACCTCCGTTCGAAACCGTCGAGGGCCCTCGCGACTTCCCGCGTCTTCACGAGTACCAGGAGGACCTGGTCCGGAACATCTCCACGATGCTCGACCGGCTGGCTCCTCAGCGCGGCATGCTGTCGCTGCCGACCGGTGCCGGCAAGACCCGGGTCACCGCCGAGGCCGTGATCCGTTGGGTGAAGCGGGTCGGCGATCTCAAGGGTCCACTGCTGTGGATCGCCCAGACGGAAGAGTTGTGCGAACAAGCTGTTCAGAGCTGGAAGTTCGTCTGGAGCAAGGTGGGCGCCGAGTACCCGCTCACCATCAGTCGGCTGTGGAGTAGCAACGAGGTCGGTAACGTCATCGATAACCCGCACCTGGTGGTCGCCATCGATGCCAAACTGGAACGGTGCCTGGACACCGATCAGTACGCCTGGCTGCGCCAGGCCGCGCTGGTGATCGTGGATGAGGCGCACACCGCCATCTCCAAGCGGTACACCGAGATTCTGAGCCAGCTGGGACTCACCCAGTACGAGACCGGCCGGCACCTCCTCGGCCTGACCGCCACCCCGTTCCGGAACACCAATGAGGAGGAGACCCGCCGCCTGGTCAACCGCTTCGGCAACCGGCGACTCGATCAAGGAGTCTTCCCGTCAGGTGACCCGTATCGCGACCTCCAGGACTGGGGCATGCTCGCCCAGGTCGAGCACCGCACCCTTGAGGGCGGCCGTATCGAACTCACACGGGACGAGAAGACACACGCCGATCGGATGGCCGTGCTTTCCCGCTCCGCCGAACAACGACTCGCCGACGACCACGCACGCAGTCGTCGCATCGTCGACTCGGTGGCCGACCTGCCGTCCGACTGGCCGACGTTGCTCTTCGCCACCTCCGTCGACCATGCCAAATACCTGGCAGCCATGCTCAACGATCTGGGTATCCGGTCCGCCGCCGTGGATTCGACGACCAGCATGCAGGACCGGCGCACTCGCATCGAGAACTTCCGTAGCGGCCGCATCCAGGTCCTCACCAACTACGGTGTTCTCACCCAGGGATTCGACGCACCGGCCACGCGTGTCGTGGTCGTGGCGCGGCCCGTCTACAGCACCAACGTGTACCAGCAGATGATCGGTCGCGGACTGCGCGGACCACGGAACGGCGGCAAGGACAGCTGCCTGATCCTCAACGTCAGCGACAACATCGCCAACTTCGACACCCGCCTCGCCTTCACTCAGTTCGAGCACCTCTGGAGCCGTAAGTGACCGACGTCTACCAGGACAGCCCTCCGCTCACCGACGAGCAACTGGCCGTGGTCGAGCAGCCCTGGGATGCCCGCGTCCTGGTCACCGCGGGCGCCGGGGCGGGAAAGACTCACACCCTGGTGCGCCGGCTCGACGCGCTGTGCGGCCACGAGGACCCCGAACAGGCACTGGATGCGGCCGAGATCCTTGTTCTCACGTTCTCTCGGGCGGCCGCTCGAGAGCTGCGTGAACGGATCTCTCGACACGGGGAACGAGCCCACCGGGTACGCGCCCGCACCTTTGACGCGTGGGCCTACGAGGTGCTCCTCCAGGCACATCCGGACGGCGAGTGGGGAGCGGTCGGCTTCGACGAGCGGATCGCCGCGGCCACCCACGCGATCGAGAAGGGCGCGCTGGAGATCGGCGACGCGGTCCCACCGGCCCATGTTGTGATCGATGAGGTGCAGGACCTGCTGGGCGGGCGGCGCGAGCTGGTGGAGACGCTCCTCGACCGGTACCAGGACAGCTGCGGCTTCACCGTCGTCGGAGACGCCGCCCAGTCCGTGTACGGCTTCCAGATCGAGGACCTGGGCGAGCGCGCCGAGGAGACCGGCCGGTTCTTCGACTGGCTACGCTGCTCCTACCCCGACGACCTGGTCGAGCTGCGTCTCACGCGTAACTTTCGGGCCACCACCGCCGAGGCCCGGGTCGCACTGCCGCTCGGCCCCCCTCTCCAGCAACTGAGCGATCCGGACGAGGCGGGAACCCGCTACGACGAACTGCGCGACCTCCTCCTGGATCCGGCGAACGTCATGGGTGACCTCGACGACGAGTTCACCCTGGACGGACTGCGGGACCTCTCCGACACCTGCGCCGTGCTCACCCGTGACAACCAACAGGCCCTCGTGATCTCCGGCCTGCTGCACGCACATGGCATCGACCACCGGCTGCGGCGCCCACTTGAGGAGCGTCCGGTGCCTTACTGGGTGGCCGAGTTGCTGCGTCGCACGGAGGCGACCGGCCTCACCGAGGACCGGTTCCGTACTCTCCTCTCGGAGATCCCTCTTCCGTACGAACCGAACACGGCCGCCCTGTGGACGGTGCTGCGTCGGGTCGCGCGCGGAGCGGGGCGCGGCGTGCTCGATCTGGACCGGCTGCGCCGCGCGGTCGCCGACGGGAGGTTCCCTGACGAAGCGGCTGACCCGGAGACCGCCCGCATCGTCGTCTCGACGGTGCACCGTGCCAAGGGCCTGGAGTTCGACCGGGTGATCGTCCTGACACCACCGACCCTCGCCGACCTCCACAAGCGATACCAGGACGAACTGGACCTTCCCGTCGAAGCCCGAGCCCTGTACGTGGCGATGACACGCGCCCGCCAGGACCTGTACTACGTGGACCCTCCGCAACTGCCGCACTTCAAGCGGGCGGGCGGTCAACGCCACGGCCGTCGCTACCTCGGATCGTGGCGGTCGTACGACAGGTACGGGATCGTCGCCGAGGCGGGCGACGTGTGCCGGGACAATCCGCCCGGCCATCAGATCAACGCCGTAGCCACCCAGGCGTATCTCCTGGAACAGGTGCGTCCCGGCCAGGAGGTGCTGCTACGCAAACGCCACGACCTGCCGATGGGCGAGACGCAGAGCCCGCCGTACGCCCTGGTGCACGACGGCAAGGAGATCGGGGAGGCCTCGCAAGGGTTCCGCGAGGAACTGTTCAAGGTGCAGAAGGTGAACCGTACCTGGGACCCTTGGTGGCCCGACGAGATCCACGATCTGCGGATTGACACCCTGGAGACCGTGACGGGCAGCACCGCCGCCAGCGCGAACGCGGGCCTCGGGGAGCGAGGCGTGTGGATCGCCCCGCGGATCACCGGCATCGGCCGGTACCGGAGAGCCGACAACTACGAGGAGCAGCGCGCATGACGCAGGTGGCAGGCCGGCACTCCGAGCACTACCGGGTCCGGGACGAAGAGCTCCTGGTGGGGCTCCGCCGTGAACTCCTGGGCCCCGCTGATGACGCCGAGCCGGACGATCGGGGTGAGGTACTCACCCAGGACGCACCGATCGACCGCTACCTGACCGGCGTGCTGTATCCGCGTGCCGCGGACAGGGCCGCAAAGGAACGGAAGGACGAGGACGCCGCCGAGCAGGAAGGCCTGGACGCTGTCCCTCTCCTCACCCGCGACGACATAGAGGAGTCCGGCACCGCACAGGAGGTCGGCGCCGCGGGGGACAGGCGCCCCTCCTCGATGGGCCTCACCTTCGCGGTCCGCCCGACCATATGCAGTTCGATCGTGGTCTCGGCCCGCGCGGCCGTCTACGAACCCACCGACGCCGACGGCAGGCCCGTCCCGGCCCGCCGCGCCGAGGCTCGTACCACTGCCGACCAGCGGGAGCAGTGGCGGCGCAGGGAACTCGACCTCCCTGACCAGCCCATCGACGTGACTCGACCGGATCCGAAGAAGACGATCAAGCTCGCGCCGGAAGCCGCGTTGCACGTCAACGTCCGACGCGTCGATCCGGCCAACAACACGGTTACGGTCACGGTCACGCTGATCAATACGCAGAAAGTCGGCGAGCGGGATCTCCAGGACGCCTTCTCCCTGTTCCAGTGCGGTCTGACGGTCCGGGCCGCCGACGGCTCCACCGCGTTCGTCGAGCGTCCCGCTCCGGCCGCCGCACACGACCCGGAAATCGCCACGAGTCGGTTGCTCCACCGCCACGCCCCGACCTTCGCAGTCGGCCACGGCTGCGCCGCCGAGTGGGACTGGACACCGCAGCCGATCGGTATGACCGAGGCCGTACCCCCTGCCGTCCCCGAGGTGCGGAGCCAGTTCGTCCCCACCGTGGAGGTGCTGCTCACCGACTCCAACCCGGAGATCGACAGCTCGGCGCTGTCCATGCTGGGACTGGCCGAACAGTCCGATGCCGAGGTCTTTGCCGCTCTGGAAGGGCTGGCCACAGGGTACGAACGATGGATCGAACGTAAGTCGACCGAGGCTGATGCGCTGACGGGCACCATCCACGAGAAGCCCGCGCGGGACCAGGTGAGCGCCTGCCGCGAGGCACTCGACCGCATCCGTGAAGGCATCGAGCTGCTGCGGACCAAGCCCGATCTCATGCGGGCTTTCCGCCTCGCCAACCGCGCCATGGCGGACCAGCGCGCCCGTAGCAAGTGGGTGAAGGACGGACGCGTCGGCGCCCCCGCCCCGGCCGCCGGCCGCTGGCGCCCCTTCCAGATCGCGTTCTTGCTGCTCTGCCTGGCCGGCATCGACGACCGTGAGCACCGTGATCGGCAGGTGTCGGACCTGCTGTGGTTCCCCACCGGTGGCGGCAAGACGGAGGCGTACCTCGGATTGATCGCCCTCACGTCGTTTCTGCGTCGCATCCGCAAGGGTGCGGACGGCGGCGGGGTCACCGTCCTCATGCGGTACACGCTGCGGCTGCTCACCCTCCAGCAGTTCGAGCGGGCGGCGATCCTGCTGTGTGCCATGGAGGGCATGCGACGCCGGACGCCCGAGTTGGGCCATGAGGAGTTCTCCGTCGGGATGTGGGTGGGACGTTCGGCCACTCCCAACACGCTGGCCGCGGCCGGCCTGAGGCTCGACGAGCTGCGGAGGAACCTCGACAAGCGCCTGGCCACGGAGAACCCCGTCCAGTTGCACGCCTGCCCCTGGTGCGGGACCCGCCTCGACGCACGGAACTACGAAGTCGACGAGGACGCCAAGCGGATGCGCGTCCGATGCCCCGGCGAGAGCTGCGACTTCGCCGACGGCCTGCCCGTCCACCTGATCGACGAGGCGGTGTACGACGCGCGACCGACCCTGGTGATCGCGACCGTGGACAAGTTCGCGTCGATGCCGTGGCGTCCGGCGACGTCAGCCCTCTTCAACCGCGACGACCCGGACGACGCCACCCCGCCCCCGGACCTGATCGTCCAGGACGAACTCCACCTGATCTCGGGTCCGTTGGGGACCCTCACCGGCCTGTACGAGACCGCCGTGGACGCCCTCGCCGACCAGCCCAAGGTGATCGCCTCCACAGCGACTATCCGTCGCGCCGCCGACCAGGGGCGCCACCTCTTCGCTCGCGAAGTACGGCAGTTCCCGCCCGCCGGTCTGGATGCCCGCGACTCGTGGTTCGCCGTGGAGACACCGCGCGAGGAAAAGGCCAGCCGACGCTACGTCGGCCTCCTGGCCCCTGGCACCAGTCAGTCCACCCTGTTGATCCGCACGTACGCGACGCTTCTGCACCGGGCCAAGCACGCGAAGACCAAGGACGAGGTACGTGACGCGTACTGGAGTCTCGTCGGCTACTTCAACAGTCTCCGGCTGCTGTCCGCGGCAGAACTCCAGGTCCATGACGACGTGGTGGCCTATCTGGAGCTGCTCGCCGCGCGCGAGGGGGTGGAGGTCCGCTCGGTCGCCAACTACTCGGAGCTGACGAGCCGTATCGACGCCAGCGAGATCCCCACCCGACTCAAGGGCATCGAGAAGCGGCTACCGGACGAGGACACCGTGGACGTCCTCCTGGCCACCAACATGATCGCGGTCGGCGTCGACGTGGACCGCCTCGGCCTCATGGCCGTGATGGGCCAGCCACAGACGACCGCCGAGTACATCCAGGCGACCAGCCGAGTCGGCCGCGCACACCCCGGCCTGGTCGCCGTCATGCTCAACTCGACTCGGTCCCGCGACCGTTCCCACTACGAGAGCTTCCAGCATTTCCACTCGGCCCTGTACCGCGAGGTCGAGTCCACCTCCGTCACACCGTTCTCCGCCCGCGCCCGCGACCGGGGTCTGCACGCGGTGATCGTCGCCCTCGCCCGCATCATGATCCCCGCCGCCCGACCCAACGAGGGCGCCAGCCAGGTCGAGTCCTATGAACACGTGCTCCGGGAGCGCATCAAGTCGATCCTCCTGGAGCGCGTCGAAGCGGTCACCCCGGAGGAGACCGACGCCGTCTCCCGCGCCTTCGACGAGTTCGTCGACTGGTGGTGCGAGGAAGCCGACATCCATAGCGGCCTGCTGTTCGAACCTCAGAGAGGCCGTCGTACCCCTTCGCTCCTGAAGGCCTACGACGACGAGGCCGAGGACACCACTGCATGGTCCACGTTGTGGAGCCTGCGCGACGTCGACGCCGAGACCGCCCTTTTCCAGGAGGGAACCCGATGACCCCGCCTCCCGCCCGCCGTCGCCGGACCGGCGCGAACGGCGCCGCACCCGCCCACAACCTTCCGCGACGTGGTGCGGTCCGCCGTGCCCAAGCGATCACCACGTACGGCGTCGGGTCGCTCATCGCCGTCGATCACGAGTCCTTCATCGTTTCGGGGCTCGACGAGGCTGAACAGATCTGGAGCCGTGATGAGTCCCCTCAGATCTATGAGCGCCGCCTGGCTCGGCTGCTCGACGTCGACTACTTCCGGCTGCCGCCCGCTTCCGACGACACCAGCAAGGATGGTCTCCGGGTCCGACGATTCCCCTTGATGCACTCCTGCCCCGATTGCAACGACCTGCAGCGCCACCGCGACTTCAATCCGCCCGCCGGTAAAAGCGTCTGTGGCACCTGTGAGGCCGACCTGGTCCCCTCCCGTTTCGTCGTCGCCTGCAAGGACGGACACCTCGGCGAGTTCCCCTACTGGCAGTGGGTGCACCGCTCGAAAGAGCGCGGTGCCTCAACGGCCGGCCAGTGCGGGGGGAAGCTCAAGCTGCGCACGTCCGGGCACACTGCGTCGCTCCGCTCCATCCTCGTCTCGTGCACCTGCGGGCACGCTCCCGAGGTCTCGATGGAGGGCTCCTTCCGCAGGAACGCGCTCAAGGACCTGGGCCTCAAGTGCCGAGGCCCCCGCCCGTGGCTCGGTGCGTCCGCCACCGCTAAAGATTGCGGACTCCCCCTGCGCACGCTTCAGCGCGGTTCTTCGGCGGTGTGGCAGCCGGTGCTGAAGTCTGCGCTCTCCATCCCGCCGTGGAGCGACGGTCGCGCGGATCCGCTCGCCGAACACTGGGACACGCTTCGTCAGTACGACGAGCCTGCGCACGTCGAGATATATCTCAGAGGTGCTTTCAAGGGAAAGTGTCCGATATCGCTGGAGGAGGTGATGACGCTACTCGCCGCAGAACGCGAGGAAGACCCCGACAGCGAGACGGCTCCCACCTTCGACCACCGCTACCGCGCCCTGCGTAACAAGGAGTACGAGCGTCTTCGCTCGGGCAACGACGAGAGCGAGCACGCCCGCGACGAGCAGTTCGTCTGCGAGACTCCGCTGGGCGACCAGAGCGTGCTCGATCCGCTCGGCGTCACCGGCCCGATGCTGGTCAAGAAGCTCCGCGAGGTGCGCGCCTTGAAGGCGTTCACCCGGCTCACAGACGCCGAGTCGACGACCGACTCCAAGGAGATGCCGCTGTCCGAGCATCCCTTGCGCTGGCTCCCGGCCATGGAGGTGCGGGGCGAGGGCGTCTTCCTCCGCCTGGACGAGGACCGACTCGACGCCTGGGAGAAGGCCCTGGCAGTGGGAGCCCGGGTCGAACGGATGCGTACCGCCCACCAGCGAGTGCTGGAGCAGAGGGCCGACGACCCGAGTCTGGTCGTCCCCTCCCCTGCCACCCCTCGCATGGTGCTGCTGCACACGCTGGCCCACGTTCTCATCAACGAGTGGAGCCTGGAGGCGGGCTATCCGGCTGCGGCCCTGCGCGAGCGCCTTTACGCCGCCGACGACATGGCCGGGGTCCTCGTCTACACCGCGACGAGCGACTCGGCGGGCAGTCTGGGTGGTCTGGTCGCTCAAGGTGAACCGGAGCTTCTCGATCGTACGGTCCGTTCCGCCCTCCGGCGTGCAGAGTGGTGTTCCTCAGACCCGCTCTGCATAGAAACCGAAGCGTCCGGCGCCGGCGGAATCAACCTGGCGGCCTGCCACGCGTGCGTGATGCTTCCGGAGACCAGCTGCGAGCACAACAACATCCTGCTTGACCGTGCCCTGTTGATCGGCACTCCGGACGATCCCGACCTGGGCTTCTTCGCCAACGCACTGGAACCGTGACACACGGATGGCTGTGCGGCGTCGGGGGCATCGACGCCTTGTGCCACCGACGCGTGCAGAAGGTGAGACCGGCACGGTGGCTGACGCTCCGTGCCGGTCTCTTCCTCATCCCCGTGGACCACCGCTGCCGGCGCTCTGCATCTCGAAGTGTGTCTGCGCCCGGTCCAGTACCTCGTCGGGGTCGCAGCCGTGGGCCCGGAGCCAGTGAAGGAAGTCCGTGATGACCGTGATCACCGACTCCTCGGCCACTGCCCTCCCTAGTCGTCCCGGGCCGGGCCGGAAGGGGGGTTTGGCACCAGCGTAGAACTCCAACAACGCCTCGGCACGCTGCACGCCGGGGCCTGCCACGTGGCCGTTCGGCGATGTGAGACCCGTTGCGAGTTCGCACCACGTGGCTTTCCCATCGGGGCGGAGTTGCACGCCCCAGCGGTCGGCGAGGGCGTCGACGAGGGCCATGCCTCGCCCGCCCTCCGAGTCGGCGTTCGCGTTCAGGAGGGTGGGCAGGGCGCGCGTATCGGGATCGTGGACCTCGATGCGCAGATGCACTCCGCTCATCGAGACTGCGAGCGTGGCCGGTGTGCCGGGGCCGACGTGCGTGATGACGTTGGACGCCAACTCGCTGACGCAGAGCTGGGCTTCGTCGGTGATCTCGTGCAGACCCCAGATGCCCAGGTGCAGGCGCATGGCCCGACGCAGGGCGGCCACCTCTGTCGGCTCGGCCGTGAAGCAAAGGTCCCAGGGTTCGCGTGTCACACATGCTTCCTGATCCACGAAATCTCCTCTCGTTACGGCGAAGCCCGCGAGCGACCCACTGTTACCGGCTCTCACGGTGGGTTGCCTCGCCATCAGAGTGCGTGGTGCGTATGCCCTCGTGCAATTTGCAGCGCGAGATTCCCACTTCTGAGTGATTGGCAAGCACACCCCTTGGCGCAAGACTGAACACCCGCTATCCGAAACGGGGTTGATATGGCTGGATCACCGACGGCACGCCGTCGCCGTCTCTCGTTCGAGCTGAAGAAGCTCCGGGAGCAGAGCGCGCTCACCTGCGCGCAGGTCGGCGAGGCCCTGGACTGGAGCGGCTCGAAGGTCAACCGCATGGAAACGGGAAGCGGCCGGGTCCAGCCGTCCGACATCGAGGCCCTGTGCCGGTTCTACGGCACCAGTGAGGAGCTGCGCGAGTTCCTGAAGTCGTTGGCCCGGGAGGCCAAGACACGCGGCTGGTGGCAGGTGCACGGAGCCGGAATTCCAGAGTGGTTCAACATCTACATCGGCCTGGAACAGGATGCATCGACGGTGCGTCAGTATCAGTGCGAGGTGATCCCCGGCCTCATGCAGACGAAGGCCTATGCCAGCGAACTCCACAGGTCGGGCGCTCACATGACCGCCGCGGACATCGAGAGAGCCGTACATGTACGGATGGAACGCCAGGCCATGCTGACTCGTCCCGATGCGCCTGATGCATGGTTCGTCGTGAATGAGGGTGCTCTTCGCAATGTCATCGGGGACCGCAGTCAGATGCGAGAGCAACTCGAGCGCGTCCTGGAGTCCGCCGAGTTGCCGACCGTGACCTTGCAGGTACTCCCCTTCGACTCGGGCACCTATCCAGCCACAGGGACGTTCACCGTGCTCGGATTTCCCGCCCCGGAGGATCCCGATCTTGTATACCGAGACGGCATTACTGACGCCGTGTATCTGGAAGGCGAGCATCACGTCCGTGAGTACACCAAGGCATTCGACGGCCTGCGGGCAGCGGCTCTGAGTCCTCAGCGCTCAGCACTATTGGTCGAGTCGATCTTGAAGGAGTATGCAAGGTGAGCACTACAGCGCCCAAGGGCGCCGGACGTCCGGTCTGGTTCAGATCCTCGTACAGCAACGGCGCGGGAGGGGAGTGCGTCGAGTGTGCGCTGGATGATGACAGTGCTCTGGTACGCGACTCAAAGAACACGGAGAAGCCCGCGATCACTATCGGTGGCGACGCCTGGCGACTCTTCTTGCAGCACATGACACAGACGCGACACCCGCACTTGTAGGACACTCCCCTCAGTACAGAGGACATCGAGGAGCAGACCAAAGTGAGCGCACAACATTCGGAGCCACCAGTCTCTGCGTCGCTGCCCTTGCGGACCATCGGCGACATTCGAGCCGCCCTGCGTTCGGGCCACGGCTTCCCAGGGGACCGGGAATCCTTCGAAGCGGACCTTCAGCGAGCACTGGAGGCGTCGTCGGAGACGGACCTCAACGCCGTCGCCGCCGTGATCGTCGACTACCGCGGCAGGATCCGTCTCTACCAGGACCCCGACTTCGACATCGCAGTGCAGGAAGGTGTCGACTTCACGGCCCGACTGAAGCGGGAGAACCAGAGCCAGTGAGCGGTGTGATCGCAGCCGTCACAGGACGGGTCGCCCAGCGGGCGAAAGGGCTCGGCGCCGAGGAGGCGCTGGAAGCGCTACGGCAAGAGCTGGAGCGCGCGCCTCGGCTCGGGGTACTCCTCGGACTGCCGCAGCACGACGGCACGGAGGTGCGCAAGACGAGGATCGAGCCCCGAGCTGACGTACCCGGCCTCGCGGTGGCGTACGTGTACACGCCGTCGCCGCCACCTCCCACAGTGGCCATCGTCGCTGTGACACCGGACGACGGCATCCACTCCGAGTAGCGGTGAATGGAGAGAAGCGCAGGCGAGGGTCAAGTGACCTCGCCCCCGTTCAGCCGCTCCAGCAATCCCAGCAGAACCCCCCGCTCCTCCTCCCCCAGTGGCGCGAAGCATTCCGTCAGGACGGCGTCAGCCACTCGGTGGCCCGCTTCCAGGGTCCGCTCGCCCTCCGGGGTGAGGTGGTGGGCGAGGCGGCGGCCTCGGTCCGGGCGGCGTTCGACCAGGCCCTGGGCGACCAGGCGGCTCACCAGGGTGCCGAAGGCCTGCTCGGTCTGGAAGGTGGCCGGCGCCAGTTCGCGGGCCGACGCGCCGGGGGTGCGGGCGATCGCGCGCAGGGCGTCCCACTGGGCCAGGGTCGTGCCGACCGCGGCCAGCGCGCCGTCCAGCGCCCGGTGCTGGCGGTACTGGGCCTGCTTGACCGCCCGGCCGAGGAGTTGAAGTCGCTGGTCAACGTGCATGAGGGCAAGGATAGCAAGGGACTAAGCTAGCTTATATAAGCATCCTTAGTTACAGTGCTGCGCATGCCTGCCGAACAGATCTGCCACGTGTACGACGACCTTCCCCTGCGCATCTCCGAGGACGGCCCCGCGAACGGCCGGCCCGTGCTCGTCCTGCACGGCGGCGGGCCCGCGACCGTCGCCGGGCTCGCCGGGCACCTCGCCCGTACCGGTCGCACCCTCACCCCCGTGCACCCGGGCTGGGACGGCAACCCGCGCCCCGACTGGTGCACCGGCGTCGACGATCTCGCCCTCGCCTACCTCCACCTCCTCCACGACCGCGGGCTCACCGACGTCCTCGTGGTCGGCTCCTCGCTCGGCGGCTGGATCGCCGCCGAGATGGCCGTACGCGACATGGCCGGCATCGTCGGCGGGCTGGTGCTGATCAACGCCGTGGGCGTGCGCGTCGAGGCCGAGCCGATCACCGACTTCTTCGCGCTCGACCCCCGCGCCGCCGCCGAGCACTCCTGGCACGAGCCCGACCGGTACTACGTCGATCCCGCCGGCCTGCCCGCCGAGGAACTCTCCCGCCGCCAGGGCAACATGGCCACGATGCGGATCCTGGCCGGGGAGCCGTACATGCACGATCCGAAGCTGCTGCGGCGGCTGGCGCGGGTGCGGCGGCCCGCTCTGCTGGTGTGGGGCGAGAGCGACCGGATCGTCACGCCCGCGTACGGGGCGGCGTACGCGGCGGCCTTCGGCGACGGCCGGCTGGAGACCGTCGCGAAGGCGGGCCACCTTCCGCACATCGAGCAGCCGGAGGCCGTCTTCGGCCTCATCGACGCCTACGCCGTCGGCGGGCCCAGCTCCGCGCGGCCGAACAACAGGGCGTAGCCCGGAGGCAGTTGGGTCAGGACGCGGTCGATCAGGTCGTCGTCGGCGACGAGGCCGGGCAGGACGCCCAGGACCGAGCTGACGTCCCAGCGGGCCGTAGCGGGGGTGGCTCCCTCGATGCGGGCCGCCACCGCGTCGACGAACTCCTGGGCCGTCAGCGGGCGTGTGACCGGGATCTGGGAGGCGACCAGGCGCGCCGCCTCCTCGGGCAGAGCACGGGCGAGGTCGACCCGTTCGTCGCCGACCACGTGTCCGCCGAGGGCCGACAGGACGATACGGGTGACGCGTTCGGCCTCCGCCCGGGTGGTGTACTGACCGGCTTCCCGTACCTCCTCCACCAGGTCGTCCCATTCGGCTCTCGGGCCGGATACCGATCCCGAGACCGATACCGATACGGGTGCGGGTGCGGGTGCGGGCCGTGGGCTCAGCAGGGTCGTCTTCAGGGTGGCCTTCGGGGCGGTCGGCGCGCTCGTCGTCGCCGTCGCCGTCGCGGTCGTCGTCGTCGACATCGGGGTCGTCAGCGGCACCGTCACGCTCGGTACCGTCGTCGCCGTCATGTGTGGGCTCCTCCTCCGGATTCACGCAGAGGTGTGCCGCGTCCCGCAGGCGGACGCGCTGCCTGCGGGACGCTTGTCGCGGTTTCGTGTTTCTCGGTTTCGTGGAGTCTCGGTCTCTTGGTGTCGGGGATACGTCAGCCGCTGATCTGCCTGGGGCGGTCGCTGCCGCCCGTGATCTGGATGCGGCGGGGCTTGGCCTGTTCGGCCACGGGGATGCGCAGCGTCAGGACGCCGGCCTCGTACGAGGCGTCGATGCGTTCGGTGTCGAGCGTGTCGCCGAGGAACAGCTGGCGGGTGAAGGAACCCGTGGGGCGTTCGGCGACGATCAGTTCCGCGCCCTCCGGGGCGGGGGACTTGCGCTCGGCGCGGACGTTCAGCACGTTGCGTTCGACGTCCAGCTCGATCGACTCGGGGTCGATGCCGGGAAGGTCGAAGTGGACGATGAAGTCGTCGCCGGCCCGGTAGGCGTCCATCGCCATCGCGGCGGGACGGGCGGTCGAGCCGAAGACCTGCTGCGCGACTCGGTCGAATTCACGGAACGGGTCCGTGCGCATGAGCATCACGGGTCACTCCTCTCCTCAGGCGCTCTCAGTGCGATGCCCTACGACTTCTTATATAGCCCTCAAGAGGAAAGTTGACAACTCCCGACTCAGGTTCGGGGCCTTCGGAGTTGCCGGAGTTAGCCTCGGGCACATCAGTCACACTCGAAGCGGCAGCGGCAGGAGGCAGACGATGGCCATGGCCAAGGTTCCCGGTGCGGTGATCGCCGCGAGCGGACTCGTCGGCGGCTACGGCGTGGCCCGCTGGACCGGCAGGCGCCCGCTCGGCGGGGCCGTGCTGGCCGTCGCGGGGGCCGCCGCCGCGCAGCAGTGGCGGCAGCGGGCCGGCGGGAAGGCCGCGGGGGCGCTGTCGGCGGCGTACGTCGCCGCCTTCGTGGGCTCCCACCCGCTGGCCAAGAAGGTGGGCGCCTGGCCCGCCGTGTTCGGCGTCGCGGGCGCCGTGGCCCTCGCTTCCTGGGCGGTCGCCGACCGCCGGGGCTGAAACCCCGGCACGGTGACCGTGGCGGGCCGCACTTGGTGACCGGAGCCGACGAGAGCGTGCCTCATGGGGCAGGCGGCTGTCGGGGGCCGGGGCGATCCGGCCGAGCACCGGCCAGAAGCGCGGCACCCAGCGGTGTGAGGGTGTGCAGGACGATGTTGGCGTGGCGATCGCTGTTGATCAGTCCGGCCTCGCGCAGCGCGGCGGTGTGGTGGGTCGCGGTCGCGGTCGAGACCCCGGCGCGCCGGGCGGCTTCGGTGGTGCTGGCTCCGGTGACGGTCGCCTGCAGGACGGCGGCTCGCGTACGGCCCAGCAGGGCGTGCAGCGGCTGCCTGCCGGCGGCCGGTGCCGAGGCGGCCGGGGCGTGGTGGAGGGGATAGAGGATCACGGGTCGCAGCCGGGGGTCCGCCAGGGTGATGGGGTCCTGCCAGCAGAAGTAGGAGGGGATGAGGAGGAGTCCCCTCCCGTCGAGGTGGATGTCACGCCTCTCCGGGTAGGTGGGGATCTCCAGTACGGGATGGCGCCAGCGGATGGTCGGGGCGAGGTCGCCGAGCATGCCTTCGACGCCGAGGTCGAGCAGGGACCGGGCGTGGCGGATTCGTTCTGCTTGCAGGCGTTCGCCGATGTGGTCCTCATGGGGGGCGATCACGGTTCGGTGGTAGTCGCGCAGCGCCTGGACGAGACGGCCGCGCATGTCGCGCTCGTTCAGGCGGGATACCCAGCGGGGGGACGGAATCGTCCGGGCGAGTCTGGTCGTCTCCAGGGTCACCTGTCGGCGGGGGGCGGCGAGCACGGCGTGCAGACCGGCGTCCAGCCCTTCGGCGCCCTCCGTCGGGGTGAGGAAGTCGGGGAAGTAGCTCGTGCGCGGGAAGAGAGGCAGGAGCATGCCCCGCAGCACGCGGTCGAGACCGGCCTCCCGAAGCCGGACGCGAGCGGTCCGGTACCAGTGCGCGTAGGCCCAGCGTCCCTCCCGGGTCTGGAATCGGTGCAGGCTGGCGGCTATCTCCCACAACGGGTGCGGTGCCGTGGCGACGCGGGTTCTCGCCAGGTCCCCAGCCGTGAAATGGATGCGGAGCATCCGGTCCCCCTCGGCTCTCCTACCTGCGGCTCTTCACCTGATTCGAATGACAGTGACATGGCTGCCGCATGCGCAGAAGCTGATATCGGGCCTATCCGGCGTGAAATCGGTATGGAGGCGTTGTGATGCGAAGCAAGAGGCGGACAGCGAAACGGACAGCAAGACGGACAGCGGTGCTCGCGGCGGCTGCCACCGCCATGGCCGGGCTGTTCCTCGTCCCGGCGCCCGCGGCGTCCGCGGCGGCCACGTCGTGCTACGGCAGCGCCAAGACCATCAACGGCACCGACGACAACGGCCACTGGCCGCCCTACAGCGCCACCTACACCACGTCCAACTGCAACGACATCAACGTCAAGATGACCACGACGGTCTACGTCCAGACGTGCTTCGATCCCACGAACGGCGACTACTACTGCAACGACCCCCGGCAGGTCCAGGCCAACACCTGGGGTCTGGCGGCCACCGACGTCAAGGACGGCACCAGGTTCTGGCTGCTGTTCAGCAGCACCGGCGTCCGCGGACTCGCCGCCTACTGACCCTTGCCGAGCGGGCGGCTGACGCCGGTGGGATCGTGCCGTGCCGGGGCCGCGCGCCGTCAGGCGACAGGCGCAGGCCCCGGCACGGCACGGCACGGCCTCACGCCGTAGCCGTCCCCGGTTCCGGGCCGGTGCGGGCCACCGCCGGGGCCGGGACCGCGGTGAGCGGCTGGGCGATGTCCTCCAGGGAGCGGCGTTCCGCGCGGACCGCGAGGGCCGCCGCCACCAGGCCGGCCAGGCACATCAGGGTCGCGCCGATCTGGAAGGCGAGCACCGTGTCGGCGACCTTGCCGGTGCCCGTGAGGTCGGCGAACAGCAGCGGGCCGCTGATGCCGCCGGCGGCCGTGCCGAGGGCGTAGAAGAAGGCGATGGACATCGCGCGGGTCTCCATCGGGAAGACCTCGGAGACCGTCAGGTAGGCGCTGGAGGCGCCCGCCGAGGCGAAGAACAGCACCAGGCACCAGCACGCCGTCAGGGTGCCCGCGCTCAGCGAACCCTGGCCGAACAGCCACGCCGTGACGAACAGCAGCAGGCCGGAGAGCAGGTACGTGCCGGAGATCATCACGCGGCGGCCGACGGTGTCGAAGAGGCGGCCGAGCAGCAGCGGGCCGAAGAAGTTGCCTACGGCGATGACCGCGAAGTAGTAGCCGGTGTGGTCGGCGGGGACGTCGTAGAACTTGGTGAGGATCGCGCCGAAGCCGAAGGTGATCGCGTTGTACAGGAACGCCTGGCCGATGAAGAGGGAGAAGCCGAGGACCGAGCGCTTGCGGTAGTCGGCGAAGACGGTGCGGGCGATCTCCAGGAAGGTGACGTTGCGGCGCTGGTGGATGGTGATCTCGCCGGCGGGCTCGGGCAGCGGTGCGCGGTGGCCGCCCTGGACCTGGCGTTCGATGGAGGTGACGATCTCCTCGGCCTCGTCGTCGCGGCCGTGGATCAGCAGCCAGCGCGGACTTTCCGGGACGTGCCGCCGTACCAGCAGGATCACCAGGGCGAGGACCGCGCCGAGCGCGAAGGTCAGCCGCCAGCCCACGTTCGCGGGCAGGATGCTCTCGTTCAGCACGAGGATCGACAGCAGGGAGCCGAAGACCGCGCCGACCCAGAAGCTGCCGTTGATGGCGAGGTCCACGCGGCCGCGGTAGTGGGCCGGGATCAGCTCGTCGATCGCGGAGTTGATGGCCGCGTACTCGCCTCCGATGCCGAAGCCGGTCAGGAAGCGGAAGGCGAAGAACCACCAGGTCTCGAAGGAGACCGCGGTCAGAGCGGTGGCCGCCAGATAGACGGCCAGCGTGATCATGAAGAGTTTTTTACGGCCGAACCGGTCGGTCAGCCGTCCCCAGAACAGGGCGCCCAAGCAGGCGCCGGCGACATAGAGCGCGGCCGCGAGACCGGTGACCTCGCCGGAGGTGATCGGCAGCCCGCTGCCGGGCTCGGAGAGCCGGCCGGCGATGTTGCCGACGACCGTGACCTCCAGGCCGTCGAGGATCCAGACGGTGCCGAGCCCGATCACGATGGTCCAGTGCCAGCGTGACCAGGGGAGGCGGTCCAGGCGAGCGGGTATGTCGGTGGTGATGGTGCGGCCGGTCTCGGCCTGCGCGGTGGTCATGGGCTCCCTCCTCAGCGAGTGGAACCCGGATCGGGTGCCCCCGCCCGGCGCGGTTACGCCCCCAGCGCCCGCGACACGGTGTAGATCAGCAGGCCGGCCAGCGAGCCGACCACCGTGCCGTTGATGCGGATGAACTGCAGGTCGCGGCCGATGTGCGCCTCGATCTTCTTCGTGGTGTGCTCGGCGTCCCAGCTCGCCACCGTGTCCGTGATGAGCAGGGTGATCTCCGTGCGGTACGTCGCCACGACGTACACCGCGGCGCCCTCCACCCAGCCGTCGATCTTGCCGCGCAGCTTGGGCTCGGCCGCCATCCGGGCGCCCAGCGACAGCAGCGACGCCCGCACGCGCAGCCGCAGTTCGCTGCGCTCGTCCTCGGCCGCCGACACGATCATGGAGCGTACGGCGGTCCAGGCGGAGGCGATCAGGTCCTGGACCTCGCCGCGGCCCAGCACCTCGCTCTTGAGCCGCTCCACCCGCGCCCGGGTGTCGGTGTCGGACTGCAGGTCGGAGGCGAAGTCGGTGAGGAAGCGGTCGAGGGCGCCGCGCGCCGGGTGGGAGGGCATGTCGCGCATCTCGGTGACGAAGCGCAGCAGTTCCTTGTAGACGCGCTCGCCGACCCGTTTGTCGACGAACCTCGGGGTCCAGCCGGGCGCGCCGCCCTGCACGGCGTCCATCACGTTCTCGCGGTGCAGCACCAGCCAGTCGTGCGCCCGCCCGACGACCAGGTCGACGACCCGTCTGTGGCCGCCGTCGGCGACGACCTTCTCCAGCATCTTCCCCATGCCGGGCGCGATCTCCTGGGCCTCGGCGCGACGCGTGATCGCCTCGCCGACCACGGCCTGCACATCGGAGTCGCGCAGCACCGTCAGCGCCCCCCGCAGCGCGGCCGACAGCTCGGCGGTGACCCGGTCGGCGTGGTCGGGCTCGGACAGCCAGCGGCCGAGCCGGGCGGCGATGCCGACGGCGCGCAGCCGCTGCCGTACGACGTCCTGGGAGAGGAAGTTCTCGCCGACGAACTCGCCGAGGGAGACGCCGAGCTGGTCCTTCTTGGTGGGGATGATCGCGGTGTGCGGGATGGGCAGGCCGAGGGGGCGGCGGAAGAGGGCGGTGACGGCGAACCAGTCGGCGAGCGCGCCGACCATACCGGCCTCGGTGGCGGCGGCGACGTAGCCCGCCCAGGCGCCGGCGCCCGCGTTCTCCGCCCACTTGGCGAGGACGTACACGAGCGCGACGAACAGCAGCATGCCGGTCGCGGTGAGCTTCATCCGGCGCACGCCGCGCTGCTTCTCCACGTCGGCGGCGCTGAAGGTCGTCATCGCGCGTACGGCCGCAGGGGGGACGGTCCGGCCGGCGGCGTCCGGGCGGGCGTGCCGTACCGCGTCGTCCGTCGCATTGTCCGGTTCAGTGGGTTCCATCCGTTCCACCCGCTTCACGCGCTCCACCCGTTCCACCAGCTCCACCCGTTCGTGATCCCTCGCACACATTGTCCCTTCCTGACCGACTCCTGGAACGGAACTGAAGTTCCCGGCGTCTGTCCGGAGGGGGAATTCACGGAGAACTCCGGCGGCCCAATGGGGGGTCCTGTTCAACTACCCCTCATCCCATGCCTCATCATTGGGATGATCACTTCGGAGCCTCGGGCTCCCACGCTCCCGAGGAGACGCGCACCGCATGACCAGGCGTCACGGTTATGCCCTGCTTTCCGCGATCATCGCCCTGATCGTGGGCCTGGCGACGGCCCTCTACGTCGGTGTCGCGGCCGACGACGGCACCACCACCGCCGGCAACAGCACGCCGGCCAAGGGCAGCCGCCCGCACAACTCCGCCGCCCCCGCCTCCACCGGCATCTGGGTCGGCGCCTGGGCGGCCTCCCCGGCCGGCGCCGAGCCCGGCACCGAGACCGAAGGCCTGGCGGGCCGCTCGGTGCGCAACGTCGTCCACGTCTCCGTGGGCGGCACCAGCGCCCGCATCACCCTGTCCAACCTCTACGGCCAGTCGCCGCTGACGATCACGCACGCCTCGATCGCCGTGGCCGCAGGCGACGGCACCGCGGCCGCCACGGCCCGCACCATGCGGCGGCTGACGTTCAACGGCAGCACCGCCGTCGTCGTCCCGGCCGGCCGCCAGGTGCTCAGCGACGCCGTCCGCGTCGCCGTCCCGCACGACAGCGACGTCCTGGTCACCACCTACTCGCCCACCCCCTCCGGCCCGGTCACCTACCACCCGCACGCCCGCCAGATCTCCTACGTCGCCGACGGGGACGCCACCGAGGACGTCACCGGTACGGCGTACACCGAACAGGTGGCGTACTGGCGCTACCTGACCGCGCTGGACGTGCTGAGCAACGAGTCGGACGGCACGGTCGTCGCCTTCGGCGACTCCCTCACCGACGGCATCACCTCCACCGAGGGCGCCAACCACCGCTGGCCGGACGTGCTGTCCGGACGGCTGCGCACCGCGCTCGCCGCCGGCCGGAAGGTGCCGCGCTACAGCGTCGTCAACGAGGGCATCAGCGGCAACCAGGTCCTGGCCAGCGGGCTGGGCCGCCCCGCCGACAACCAGAGCGGCCTGCTCCGCTTCTCCCGCGACGCGCTGGCACGGACCAACGTCAAGGTCGTCGTCATCGACCTCGGCGTCAACGACATCCTGCGCAACCCCCGGCTCGCCGACCCCGACGAGATCCTCGACGGCCTGCGCACCCTGGTCCGCCAGGCCCACGCCCGCGGCATCAAGGTCGTCGGCGCCACCCTCATGCCCTTCCAGGGCCACCGCGGCTACACCCCCGCACGCGAAGGGGTACGGCAGCAGGTCAACGCCGAGATCCGCGCGGGCCGGCTCTACGACGCCGTCGTCGACTTCGACAAGGCGCTCCGGGACCCGTACAACCCGCGCAGGCTGCGCTCGGACTACGACTCCGGCGACCACCTCCACCCCAGCGACAAGGGCTACGCCCGGATGGCGGAGGTCTTCGACCTGAACGACCTGAGCGGGTCGGCGCCGGCCGAGCTGTAGCCGGCTGTAGCCGGGCGGCAGGGGGCTCAGAAGGCCGGTAAGAGGTCAGTAGTCGTCGGAGCGGCGCCGCTCCCGGCGCTCCTCGCGCTGCTCCTGCCGCCGCTCGCGGTGCGCGTCGAGCATCCGGTGGTGGTCGTCGAACATCCGGCGGTGGGCCCCGTACTCGTCGTACTCCTCGTCCCGCCCCTCCGGCAGGGACTCCCGCTCCCGCCCCTCCGGCAGGGACTCCCGCCGGCCGCGCTCCAGCCGCTCCCGGCGGCGCTCCTCCTTCAGCCGGCGCCGCTCCGCCCGGGTCGGCTTGCGCTCCACGCCCACGCCGCCCCAGAAGGCGAAGCCGGTCACGATCACCCGCGGCGCCCCCGGCTGACCGGGCGCACCCTCCGCACGCTGGTCGAACCCGCCCATGACGCCGATCCCGCGCACGACGACCTCGACGCCGGGCGGCACGATCACGTTCACCCCGCCCATGATCGCGACGCAGTTGATCACGACCTCGCGGTCGGCGAAGTCCGCCTCGCGCAGGTCCAGCTCGCCGCCGCCCCAGAAGGCGAAGCAGGTGAACCGCCGGGGCACGGTCCAGCGGCCCTTGCGCTGGAAGCCGGACATCACCGCCACCGCCCACGTCGACGACCCCTCGCCGCCGACGATCCGCCCGGCCCACTCCCCGCTCCCGGCGCCCTCCTTGGCGAAGGAGACGGGCGCCGGCGGGGTCACGCCCGGCACCGGCAGGTCCCGGGTGATCGGCGCGAGTTCGCCGTACGTCCGCGCCCGGTACGTCGCCTCCAGGCGCTCCTCGAACTCCGTCATGTCGAGGCGGCCCTCCGCGAGGGCGTCCCGCAGGGCCTCGGCGACCCGTTCACGGTCGGCATCGGACGCGCGGAGATCCGGGACTGCGTCGTCGGTCATGACAGCAGCCTACGAGACCGCTTTCCCGGCGTACATCTTCGCGATGACGGCCTCGATGTCCGGCTCCCGCACCGACAGGTCCACCAGCGGGTACTCCGCCGCGATCCGCGCCACCAGCGGCGCCGCCGACTGCCCCGCCGGGAACGCCAGCCACTGCCGCGGCCCCTCCACCCGCACCGCCCGCGCGCCCGGCACCTCGATCGGCGCGAGCTCCCGCTCCAGGTCCACCACCAGGGTCCGCTCGCTCTCCCCCGCCTCGTGCAGCCCCGCGAGCGGACCGTCGTACATCAGACGGCCGTGGTCGATGACCATCACCCGCGAGCACAACTGCTCGATGTCCTGGAGGTCGTGTGTGGTCAGCAGCACCGTCGTGCCGCGCTCGGCGTTCAGCTCCCGCAGGAAACCCCGCACCTTGGTCTTGGAGATCACGTCCAGGCCGATCGTCGGCTCGTCCAGGTACAGCACCTCCGGATCGTGCAGCAGCGCCGCCGCGATGTCACCGCGCATCCGCTGCCCCAGCGACAGCTGCCGCACCGGCACGTCCAACAGCTGGCCCAGCTCCAGCAGTTCGACACAGCGGTCGAGGTTCTCCCGGTAACGGGCGTCCGGGATGCGGTACATGCGGTGCATCAGCCGGTACGACTCGATCAGCGGCAGGTCCCACCACAGCGTCGTACGCTGCCCGAACACCACCCCGATCCGGTGCGCCAGCCGGGTCCGCTCCCGCGACGGGTCGAGACCCGCCACCCTCAGCCGGCCGCCGCTCGGCGTCAGGATGCCCGTCAGCATCTTGACCGTCGTCGACTTGCCGGCGCCGTTCGGCCCGATGTAGCCGACCATCTCACCGCGCGCCACGGTGAAGGACAGCGCGTCGACCGCCCGCACCCGCCGCCGCTCCCGTTTCAGGAAACCGGTCTTCCTGCGCACGTCGAAGACCTTCTCGACGCCGTCGAGTTCGATCAGGGCACCGTCCACCGTCAACTCCCCGTACTCCGATAGGACCGCAGCCCGGCCCGCCAGACCAGACCCGCAGCCGCACAGCACACCACCGCCACCAGCGGCGACGCGAACGCCGTCCACCCGGGCAGGCCCAGCGGATACGGCCGCCCCAGCACATGAGCGGCAGGCACCCAGTTGACGAAGGCGAGCGGCAGCACGAACGTCACCCCCCGCACCAGGTCCCGGCCGAACACCGTCGGCGGATACTGCAACAGCGTGGTGCCGCCGTAGGTGAACGCGTTCTGCACCTCCGCCGCGTCCTGCGCCACGAACTGGAACGCAGCGCCCGCCACGAACACCGCGCCGAACACCGCCGCCCCGCTGACCACCGTCACCGGCACCAGCAGCACCTTCCCCACGCTCCAGGCGACGTCCACGGAAGCCAGCGCCCACCCCAGCACCAGCACGCCCTGCGTGATCCGGCCCAGCCGCCGCAGCGCGAAACGGTCCGCGCCGACCTGGGCGAGCACCGGAACCGGCCGCACCAACAGCGTGTCGAAGGAACCGTCACGCATCCGGGCACCCAGCGCTTCCGCCGAACCGAGCAGCAGATCCGCGATCCCGAACGCCGTCACCGACAGCCCGTACAGGAAGGCGACCTCGGGCAGCGTCCAGCCGGCCAGCGAATCCACCCGGGAGAACATCAGCAGGATCGCGACGAAGTCCATCCCGGTCAGCAGCAGATTGCCCACCACCGTCAGCGCGAAGGACGTGCGGTAGGTCATCGTGGAACGGATCCACATGCCCGCGATCAGCCGGTAGGCCCGCAGGCCGTCCACCACCCGGGAAGCCGCCCCGCGAGCCTCCCCCAGCCCTGTGGCCCCGCCGGCCTCACAGGTCACGCCAGCCCCGACGGCTGCTCCGGCCGCCTCCCCCGCCCCGGAGACCTCACCCACCCTGCACCACCACCCGCCGCGTCGCCGCCGACTGCACCAGCCGCCCCGCCGCCAGCAGCACCACCGCCCACGCCGCCTGGAAGGCGAACGCCGACAGCGGCGCGGTCTCCCCCATCAGCACGTCCGCCGGCACCTGCAACTGCGCCGCCCACGGCAGCACCCGCACCACATCGCCGAGGCCGCCCGGGAAGACGTTCAACGGCAGCGTCAGACCCGAGCAGAACACCCCCGTCACCATCAGGGCCTGCCCGACGCCGATGCCGTCCAGCAGCCAGAACACGCTCAGCGCCGCCAGGTAGCGGATCCCGAAACTGACCGCCATCGCCAGCACCAGCGCGACACCGAAAGACGCCCAGGTGACGACGTCACCCGGCAACGCCAACGGGAAGAACAGCGCCCCGAACGCGAACGGCACCACGCCCCTCCCCAGCAACTGGAACACCGCCCGCCCCATGTCGCTCGCCAGCCACCACAGTTGCAGATCGGCCGGCCGGTACAGGTCGACGGCGATCGCACCCGTGCGGATGCGGTCCATCAACTCCCGCTCCACACCCCCGCCCTGGATGGCCAGCGTGGAGAACATCGCCTGCCCCAGCCACACGTAGGTGACCGCCTGCGCCCGGTCGTAACCGCCCAGATGCGGCTTCACGTCCCACAGCGCCAGGTAGGTGTAGACGAGGATCACCCCGAAGACGGTGTTCGTGAACACCCCGGCCGCCGTGGCCGTCCGGTACGTCGCGTACCGTCTGAACCCCCCTGCCGCGACGGCCGCGTACAACCGCCCCGAACCCACGCCACAGACCTCCTCAGCCGACCGGCACCGAAGCGCAGGAGCCTAGTGCGCGGACCGTGACGCACGCCACGGGTTTTCCGGACCGGACGCGTGCCAGGATCCGGGAACGGAACGACGGGTGCGAGAGTCTTCAACAGGGGGCGCAGAAGGCGAACGAGGTCGTACGGGAACGTACGACGCGAAACAGGAGTCCGTGCAACACATGAGTGACGAGGCGCAGCAGCCGGCCGACCAGGGCAGTCAGCAAGGGGGTGAACAGGGCGAGGGGACGAAACCCAAGCGGCCCCGGCGCACCGGCTGGCGCCGGCTGATCCCGACCTGGCGCATGATGCTCGGCACCTTCGTGATCGGCGTCCTGCTGCTCGTCGGCCTGTTCTTCCTCGGCTACTCGATGGTGAAGATCCCGCCGGCCAACGCGCTCGCCACCAAGCAGGCGAACGTCTACCTGTATGCCGACGGCTCCCAGCTCGCCCGCGACGGCGAGATCAACCGGGAGAACGTCACCCTCGCGCAGGTCTCCAAGGACGCCCAGCACGCGGTGCTGGCCGCCGAGGACCGCGACTTCTACACCGAGTCCGCCATCGACCCCAAGGCGATGCTGCGGGCCGGCTGGAACACCGCCACCGGCAAGGGCAAGCAGTCCGGCTCGACGATCACCCAGCAGTACGTGAAGAACTACTACCTGGCCCAGGAGCAGACCGTCACCCGCAAGGTGAAGGAGTTCTTCATCTCGATCAAACTGGACCGCACCCAGTCCAAGGACCAGATCCTCGAGGGCTACCTCAACACCAGCTACTTCGGCCGCAACGCCTACGGCATCCAGGCCGCCGCGCAGGCCTACTACGGCCAGGACGCCGCCGACCTCGACCCGGCCCACGCCGCCTACCTCGCCGCGCTCGTCAACGCGCCCAGCGAGTACGACGTCGTCGCCCACCCGCAGAACAGGCCCGCCGCCGTCGCCCGCTGGAACTACGTCCTCGACGGCATGGTCAAGAAGGGCTGGCTGACCCAGTCGGTGCGCGCCGGGCTGAAGTTCCCCATGCCGAGGGAGCAGACCGTCTCCACCGGCATGTCCGGGCAGCGCGGCTACCTCGTCGAGGCCGTCAAGGACTACCTCACCGAGAACAAGATCGTCGACAAGGACGAGCTGGAGGCCGGCGGCTACCGCATCACCACCACCCTGCAGAAGAGCAAGCAGGACGCCTTCGTGAAGGCGGTGAACGACAAGGTGATCTCCCGGCTCGACAAGAAGCACCGCAAGGTCGACACCTACGTCCGCGCGGGCGGCGCCTCCATCGACCCCAAGACCGGCAAGGTCGTGGCGATGTACGGCGGCATCGACTACGTCAAGCAGTACACCAACGGCGCGACCCGCGGTGACTTCCAGGTCGGCTCCACCTTCAAGCCGTTCGTGTTCACCTCCGCCGTCCAGAACGAGTCCGAGACCCAGGGCGGCAACCCCATCACGCCCAACACCTACTACGACGGCACCAACAGGCGCCCCGTGCAGGGCTGGAGCGGCGGCACCTACGCCCCCGAGAACGAGGACAGCGTCTCCTACGGCGACATCACCGTCCGCACCGCCACCGACAAGTCCGTGAACTCGGTGTACGCGCAGATGGCCGTGGACGTCGGCCCCGACAAGGTCAAGCAGACCGCGCTCGCCCTCGGCATCCCGTCCGACACCAAGGACCTCAACCCCTACCCGTCGATCGCGCTGGGCACCGCCACCGCCAGCGTGCTGGACATGACACAGGCGTACGCGACCCTCGCCAACCACGGCAAGCACGGCGTCTACACGATCATCGAGTCCATCACCAAGGACGGCAAGGACGTGATGGACCTGCCGAAGAACACCAGCTCCCAGGCGGTCAGCCGGGAGGCCGCCGACACCACCACGTCGATCCTGCGGTCCGTCGTCCAGAACGGCACCGCCACCGCCGCGCAGGCCGCCGGCCGGCCCGCCGCAGGCAAGACCGGCACCGCCGAGGAGGACCGGGCCGCCTGGTTCGCCGGCTACACCCCCGACCTCGCCACCGTCGTCGCCGTGATGGGCCAGGACCCCGTCACCGCCCAGCACAAGTCGCTGTACGGCGCGATGGGCCTGCCCCGCGTCAACGGCGGCGGCCCGCCCGCCGAGATCTGGGCCCAGTACACCAAGACCGCCCTCAAGGGGAAGCCGGCCGCCGACTTCCACCTGCAGCTCCAGCCGGGCGCCGACGTGGTCCAGCAGCCGCCCAGCGCCTCCCCCACCCAGAAGCCGGACACGGGCGGCCAGGACGGCGGCACCGACAACGGCGGCCAGGACACCGGCGGCACCACCGGCGGCACGGCCACGCCGACCGACGGCACCACGACCGGCGGCACCACCGGCGGCACCACGGACGGCACGACCGGCGGCACCACCACGACCGGCGGCGGGACGACCACCACGGGCGGCACCAACGGCGGCACCACCACCACCGGCGGCACGACGAACGGCGGAACCACCGGCGGCACGAACGGCGGCACGAACGGCGGCACCAACGGCGGCACGACCGGAACCGACACCGGCGGAACCACCGCGGGCCTGTTCACCACCAGCCGCAGACAGTGACGGACGACAGAAGGCGAAGGGGGCCGGTGACGGTTGTCACCGGCCCCCTTCGCCGTTGTCTGTCCTACGTCTTCCTCAGAGGTAGAGCCCGGTCGAGTCCTCGGCTCCCTCGAAACGGTCGGCGGCCACGGCGTGCAGGTCACGCTCGCGCATCAGCACGTACGCCACGCCCCGCACCTCCACCTCGGCCCGGTCCTCCGGGTCGAACAGGACCCGGTCGCCCGGCTCCACGGTACGGACGTTCTGCCCGACGGCCACGACCTCGGCCCAGGCCAGCCGCCGCCCCACCGCCGCGGTGGCGGGGATCAGAATGCCCCCGCCCGACCGCCGCTCGCCCTCACCGGTCTCCTGCCGCACCAGCACACGGTCGTGCAGCATCCGGATGGGCAGCTTGTCGTGCTGGGTGCTCTGCTCGTTTCTCTTGGCGCTCACGCCTTCGAACCTACCTGCCTTTGCCGCGTCCGTGCGCCGGTGGGTCAGCCCTTGGTCAGCCCTTGCGCCGCCGGGTGCTCAGGGCGAACAGGCCCACGAGTCCGACGGCGACGAGGGCGACGGGCACGATCCGCTCGAGCCGGGGGGCGCCCTCCTCGTCCACGAACTTGGCCCGCACGTCGCTGACGACCCGGTTGACCTCCACGTAGGCCCGTCCGAGCGTGTGATCGACGTTGGCGGCCACCTTGGCCTTGGCGTCCCCGACGATCGTCTTCGGGTGCACCCGCACCCCGATCTCGTCGAGGGTCTCGGCCAGCACATCGCGGCGGCGCTTGATGTCCGCCTCGATCTGCGCCGGCGTTCTCGTGTCCGACGTGTCCGCCACCGTACGGCCTCCGGAAGTCTGCTGATGCTGTCCAAGACAGTCTGTCAGCTCCGCGTGCCGCCGCACTGTCAGGACCCCCGGTTACGCTAGGTCGATGAGTGAGCGACTCCAGCCCGGGGACGTTGCCCCCGACTTCACCCTGCCCGACGCCGACGGCAACGAGGTGTCCCTGTCGGACCACAGGGGCCGCAAGGTCATCGTCTACTTCTACCCGGCCGCCCTGACCCCCGGCTGCACCAAGCAGGCCTGCGACTTCACGGACAACCTGGAACTCCTGGCCGGCGCGGGCTACGACGTGATCGGCATCTCACCGGACGCCCCGGAGAAGCTGGCCCGCTTCCGCGAGAAGGAGAACCTGAAGGTCACCCTGCTCGCGGACCCCGAGAAGACCACCACCGAGGCCTACGGCGCCTACGGCGAGAAGAAGAACTACGGCAAGACCTACCTGGGCGTCATCCGCTCCACGATCGTCGTGGACGAGGAGGGCAAGGTGGAACGCGCCCTCTACAACGTCCGCGCCACCGGCCACGTCGCCAAGATCATCAAGGACCTCGGCATCTGACGCCCGTTGGCTGCCGCCCATCGGCCCGCGCCGGCATTCCCCGGCGCGGGCCGCTCTCACGTCACCAGGCGTAACCACCTGACAACCGTTTCGTTACTCCGTACGAGGCCACGAACACGCGGCCGATACAGGAGGGGCGAGAGACGTGCAGAGCACACCGGAATCCGCGACGAGCAGCACCAGCAAGCCCAGCGCACAGCGGGTCGACCCGTACGACAGGGCACAGCTCGCACCGGCCGTTGCGGAGGCCCGCAACTGGGCCGACCTGATGCGCCGGCTCGGGCTCAGGGCGAGCGGAGGTCAACGGCGCGTGCTGCAGGAGAAAGTGGCCGCGCACGGCCTCGACACGAGCCACTTCGTCAAGCGCAGCCCGTGGCGCAAGTATCCGGACTCCGCCATTGCCGAAGCCGCCGCCTCATCGTCGTCATTGCGCGAAGTCGCACTGAAACTGGGCGCCACTCCGGCCACCGGCACCCTGTCGCACATTCGCCGCCGCATTCACGCGGCTGGCATTGACATCAGCCACTTCCCCGGTATGGACCGGCCCGACCTGGATCTGCCCTTCACCACCGACGAACTCAGGGCGGCTGTGGCAACGGCGACCAGCGTGCGAGGCGTGGCTCGTGCTCTGGGCGTACCGGATGACAGCCGCTCCCGCGCGACCCTGAGCCGCATGTTGCGCGCCGACCGCATCGATACAGCACATTTCTCCCACCAACGCCTGCCCATCCCCGAGGACAAGCTTCGCGACCTCGTACCGCACTCCACGAGCTACGCCGAGGTGATGCGGGGCCTCGGCCTGGAGGTGAACGACACCAATCACCGGCGAGTCCGGCGCGCAGCGAATCGGCTCGGCCTGGACACTAAACACTTCAAACGCCGGTCGTGGGCACGTCAGGAGCGCCCCGCCCCTGAGTTCGTCCCCCAGCGGGTGCTGAACGTCCTGCCCCCGGAGTCAGGACGCACCAACAGATCTCAGCTTCACCGGGCGCTGACCGAGATCGGGGTGCCATACGCGTGCGAAACCTGCGGTAACACAGGCGAGTGGCTCGGGCGGCCCATCACCCTGCAGATCGACCACATCAATGGGGACTGGCGCGACAACCGTCGAGAAAACCTGCGATACCTGTGCCCCAACTGTCATGCGCTGACAGCAACCTGGTGTCGGCAGAAGGTCAGGGCTCCCCTCGCCGCGTGACTCGCTCTACCCGTACACTGAGCGCTGCCGGTTGAGCACGATGACCGTTTTTGAGCGGCCGTGATGGAATTAGGCAGACATGCTGGGTTTAGATCCCAGTGGGTTCACACCCGTGTGGGTTCGAGTCCCACCGGCCGCACACATGCAGAGGGGCCGTCCAGGCTGGACGGCCCCCTTCTGGGTCAGCCCAGCAGCTCGCGTACCGCCGGTACCAGGGCCCGGAAGGCCTTGCCTCGGTGGCTGATGGCGTTTTTCTCCGCCGGGGTCAGTTCGGCGCAGGTGCGGGTTTCGCCGTCCGGCTGGAGGATCGGGTCGTAGCCGAAGCCGTTCGTGCCGGTGGGGGCGTGGCGGAGGGTGCCGCGGAGCCGGCCCTCGACCACGCGTTCGCGGCCGTCCGGGAGGGCGAGGGCGGCAGCGCAGGCGAAGTGGGCGGCGCGGTGGGTGTCGTCGATGTCGGCGAGCTGGGCGAGGAGGAGGTCGAGGTTGGCCTTGTCGTCGCCGTGGCGGCCGGACCAGCGGGCCGAGAAGATGCCGGGGGCGCCGCCCAGGACGTCGACGCACAGGCCCGAGTCGTCGGCCACCGCGGGCAGGCCTGTCGCCTGGGCGAGGGCGTAGGCCTTGAGGAGGGCGTTCTCGGCGAAGGTGACGCCGGTCTCCTTGACGTCGGGCACGTCGGGGTAGGCCTCCGCGCCGATCAGGTCGTGGGGCAGGCCTGCTTCGGCGAGGATGGCCCTGAGTTCGGCGATTTTTCCGGCGTTGCGGGTGGCGAGGATCAGGCGGGTCATGTCCCTCAGTATCGCGGGCCCGGCGGCGTGCGTTCGCCGGGTCGCCGCGTTGCCGGGTTGCCGGGTTGCCGGGTTGCCGGGTCGCCCCGGTTACGAGGTGCAGACCTTGGTCAGTTCGCCTGCCGCGTCGGTGACCGGGCTGATGTCGGGGGTGGTGTCGCCGTTGTGGACGGCGGTGCGGACGTTCTGCACGGCCTTTTGCAGGTCGTCGACGGCCTTGTTGACGTCGGCGTTGTCGGTCTTGTCGCCGATCTTGTCGAGGTTCTTGTCGATGGAGGCGAGGGACTGGTCGAGCTGGGCGGGGTTGTCGGCGGCGTTCTCGACGGCCTGCTGGAGGTCGGTGACGCTGTCGGCGATGGCGTCCGCGGTCTGGACGCAGTCCAGCGCCTTGTTGACGGCGTCGCAGCCGGTGGTGAGTGCGGCGGTCAGCGCGACGGCCGCCGCCGCGGCGGCGACTGCGGCGGTGCGACGGCTGTGCCGGCGTCGGCTCGCGGCCATGCTGGGTGTCCCTCCGTGTCCAGGCCCGTAGGCCCCCCGTGCTGGTCGGGCGCACGACGGTGTGTCGTGCGCCCGCAATCGTACGGACGCGCGGGCGGGCGTCGGGGGTTGCCCCCGGCGCCCGCTTTCCTTGGCGTTCCTTTTACCCGGTGCTTCTACCTGGTCCTTTTACCTGGTGCGCCCGTCACCTGTCGAGGACCGTGTCGAGGGTGGTGCGCTGGAGGGCGGCGAGTTCCGTGCAGCCGGCGACGGCGAGGTCGAGCAGGGCGTCGAGTTCCTCGCGGGCGAAGGGTTCGGCCTCGGCGGTGCCCTGGACCTCGACGAAGCGGCCGTCGCCGGTGCAGACGACGTTCATGTCGGTCTCGGCCTTGACGTCCTCCTCGTAGCAGAGGTCGAGGAGCGGGACGCCGCCGACGATGCCGACGGAGACGGCGGAGACGGTGCCGGTCAGCGGCTGGCGGCCGCCCTTGATGAGTTTCCTGCCCTGGGCCCAGGCGACGGCGTCGGCGAGGGCGACGTAGGCGCCGGTGATGGCGGCGGTGCGGGTGCCGCCGTCGGCCTGGAGGACGTCGCAGTCGAGGACGACGGTGTTCTCGCCGAGTGCCTTGTAGTCGATGACGGCGCGCAGGGAGCGGCCGATGAGGCGGCTGATCTCGTGGGTGCGGCCGCCGATCCGGCCCCGGACGGACTCGCGGTCGCCGCGGGTGTTGGTGGCGCGGGGCAGCATGGCGTACTCCGCGGTGACCCAGCCCTCGCCGCTGCCCTTGCGCCAGCGGGGGACTCCTTCGGTGACGGAGGCGGTGCAGAGGACCTTCGTGTCGCCGAAGGAGACGAGGACGGAGCCCTCGGCGTGCTTGCTCCAGCCGCGCTCGATGGTGACCGGGCGGAGCTGTCGGGGGGTACGGCCGTCGATTCGAGACATGGCGCTGAGCCTAGCCGTACCGGCGCGAAGGGCCCTCCCCCGGCGGGAAGGGCCCGGTCGGTGGAGCGCGGGGTTCACATCATGTCCTCGATCTCCGCCGCGATCGGGTCGGCGTCGGTGCCGATGACGACCTGGATGGCGGTTCCCATCCTGACGACGCCGTGGGCGCCGGCGGCCTTGAGGGCGGCCTCGTCGACCAGTGAGGCGTCGGACACCTCGGTGCGCAGCCGGGTGATGCAGCCCTCGATCTCCTCGATGTTGTCGATGCCGCCGAGCCCGGCGACGATCTTCTCAGCCTTGCTGGCCATGTCCTTCTCCCCTGATTCGAACTGTCTCGTGGACCGTTTTCGGACCGTTTCGCAGACCGTTCTGTGGACCGATTTGTCGCAGTAACCTACAGCCGGTTCCCGGTACTGGAGTGCTGCGTTCCGGTTCCGGTTCCGGAGGGTTCCTCGCGCTGCCTTCATCGTGCTACAACAGGTCTACACCACTGAGTGGTGTAGACCACCACCCGATGGAGGAAGTCTATGAGCACCGCCACCGCGCCGACGGCGGCCCCCTCGAAGAAGTGGGGATCGGGCCTGTTGCAGGGCCTGCAGAAGGTCGGCCGCAGCCTCCAGCTCCCGATCGCCGTGCTGCCCGCGGCGGGCATCCTGCTGCGGCTCGGCCAGGACGACGTGTTCGGCAAGGACGGCCTCGGCTGGAACAAGGTGGCGGCCGTGTTCGCCACCGCCGGCGACGCCGTCTTCAGCAATCTGCCGCTGCTGTTCTGCGTCGGCATCGCCATCGGTTTCGCCAAGAAGTCCGACGGCTCGACCGCGCTGGCGGCGCTGGTCGGCTTCCTGGTGTACAAGAACGTGCTGACCGCGTTCCCGATCACCGAGGCCAAGGTGACCAAGGGCGCGGACGTCGCCGCCACCTACAACGACCCCAAGGTCCTCGGCGGCATCATCATGGGTCTGATCGCCGCCGTCACCTGGCAGCGGTTCCACCGCACCAAGCTGCCCGACTGGCTGGGCTTCTTCAACGGCCGCCGCCTGGTCCCCATCCTGATGGCGTTCATCGGCACCGGCGTCGGCGTCGTGTTCGGCCTGGTGTGGGAGCCCGTCGGCGGCGTCATCACGGACTTCGGCGAGTGGATGACGGGCCTCGGTTCCCTCGGCGCGGCCGTCTTCGGCGCCATCAACCGGGCGCTGCTGCCGGTCGGCATGCACCAGTTCGTCAACACGGTGGCCTGGCAGGAGATCGGCTCCTTCAAGGACGGCTCCGGCGCCGTCTGGCACGGTGACCTGCCGCGCTTCTTCCACGGCGACCCGACCGCAGGCCAGTTCATGACCGGCTTCTTCCCGATCATGATGTTCGCGCTGCCGGCCGCCGCCCTGGCGATCACCCACTGCGCCCGTCCGGAGCGCCGCAAGGCCGTCGGCGGAATGATGCTGTCGCTGGCGCTGACGTCGTTCGTGACCGGCATCACCGAGCCGATCGAGTTCGCGTTCATGTTCATCGCGCCGCTGCTGTACGTCATCCACGCGCTGCTGACCGCGGTCTCCATGGCGGTCACCTGGTCGCTGGGCGTGCACCACGGCTTCAGCTTCTCGGCCGGCGCCATCGACTACTTCCTCAACTGGGGCCTGGCCACCAAGCCCTGGCTGATCGTCCCGGTCGGCCTGGTGTTCGCGGCGGTCTACTACACGGTCTTCCGCTTCGCCATCACCAGGTTCGACCTGCCCACGCCGGGCCGCGAGCCCGAGGAGGAGGTCGAGGACCTCACGAAGGCGTGAGCCGAACGGCACGACGAAGGCCCCCGAGCGGCGAGCTTGAGCTTGAGCTTGAGTTCCGGCGCGAGGGGGCCTTCGCCGTGCCGTGCGCGTCGGATCCGGGCGTCGGATGCGGGCGTCGGATGCGGGCGTCGGATCCGGGCGTCGGATTCGGGCGTCGGATCCGGGCGTCAGATCTCGTACGTCGTCCCGGGCGTCGCCAGTTCCACCGGGCCGTCGAATACCGCGCGCGCGTCGGCCAGGTTGATCTGCGGGTCGGTCCACGGCGGGATGTGGGTGAGGACCAGGCGCCGGGCGCCCGCCCGGGCCGCCGACTCCCCGGCCTCGCGGCCGTTGAGGTGCAGGTCGGGGATGTCCTCCTTGCCGTGCGTGAAGGCGGCCTCGCACAGGAACAGGTCGCTGTCGCGGGCGAGTTCGTCCAGGACCCGGGTCACGCCGGTGTCGCCGGAGTACGTCAGGGCCTTCCCGCCGTGCTCGATGCGGATGCCGTACGCCTCCACCGGGTGGGCGACGCGTTCCGTGTGCACCGTGAAGGGGCCGAGGTCGAACGTGGAGGGCTTGACCGTGTGGAAGTCGAAGACCTCGCTCATGGAGGAGGCGGTGGGGGTGTCCGCGTAGGCGGTGGTCAGCCGGTGTTCGGTGCCCTCGGGGCCGTAGACGGGGATCGGTTCGCAACGGCCGCCGTCGTGGCGGTAGTAGCGCGCGACGAAGTACGCGCACATGTCGATGCAGTGGTCGGCGTGCAGATGGCTGAGGAAGATCGCGTCGAGGTCGTAGAGACCGCAGTGGCGCTGCAACTCACCGAGGGCGCCGTTGCCCATGTCGAGAAGCAGCCGGAAGCCGTCGGCCTCGACGAGGTAGCTCGAGCAGGCCGATTCCGCGGACGGGAACGACCCCGAGCAGCCGACGACGGTGAGCTTCATGGAGCAGAAACCTCCGCTGGCGGGATGTGAAGACGGGGGTCGTGCGGTCCGTCGAGCGTAAGACGCAAAACCCCCGGTCGCTCCTCCGGCAAGGGCTGTTGTGGGCGAACTCACCTGTGGTGTCACCGGTTCGGCTGGAAGCGGGGCGGACAGGGGGTGCGAGGCAGCGCGCGACGCCGGGTGCGCGCCGGTAACGTCGTCCTCATGGACACGTCCTGGTGGCCGGCCCTCGCCGCGGTGGTGCTCCTCGCGCTCGTCGCGACGCTCGTCGACGGGTGGGGGCGCGGGCGGCGGCCGGCCGGGCGGCGGCCCGCAGGACGGCGGACGCGCCCGCCGGGGCGGCCGGGCGCGCGGCCTCGGGTGCGGCCGAGGCCGGCGGAGATCTGGTGGGCGTACGTCCCGTTCGAGGACGGTCCGGGACCGGGAGGGGCCGCGCGCGGCGCGGCGGGCGGAGCGAAGGGGCGGGACGGGCGGGCGAAGGACCGGCCCTGTCTGGTGCTGGTGGTGCACGGCGAGCGGGCGACCGTCGCGAAGATCACCAGCCGGTACCGCGACGGGCGGCCCGGAGTGATCGCGCTGCCGCCGGGCGCCGTGGGCGACGCCCGGGGACGCGCGAGCTTTCTGGAGACGGCCGAGCTGCGCGAGGTGCCGGTGGGGGACTTCCGGCGCCGGGTGGGCGTGGTGGACCCGGTCCTGTGGGACCAGGTCCGTCATCTGGCCGGCTGAGCCCTCACCGAGGGCCCCTCGCCGAGGGTCCCTCACCGGGGGCTCACGCCCAGAGCTGGCCGTGCAGGGTCTCGATCGCCTCTTCGGTGGTGGCGGCCGTGTAGACGCCGGTGGAGAGGTACTTCCAGCCGCCGTCGGCCACCACGAAGACGATGTCGGCGTGCTCGCCGGCCTTCAGCGCCTTGCGGCCGACGCCGATCGCCGCGTGCAGCGCGGCGCCCGTGGAGACGCCCGCGAAGATGCCTTCCTGCTGGAGGAGTTCGCGGGTGCGGGTGACCGCGTCGGCGGAGCCGACCGAGAAGCGGGTGGTGAGGACGGAGGCGTCGTACAGCTCCGGGACGAAGCCCTCGTCGAGGTTGCGCAGGCCGTAGACCAGGTCGTCGTAGCGCGGCTCGGCGGCGACGATCTTGACGTCCGGCTTGTGCTCGCGCAGGTAGCGGCCGACGCCCATGAGCGTGCCGGTGGTGCCCAGACCCGCCACGAAGTGGGTGATGGAGGGCAGGTCGGCGAGGATCTCCGGGCCGGTCGTGGCGTAGTGGGCGCCCGCGTTGTCCGGGTTTCCGTACTGGTAGAGCATCACCCAGTCGGGGTGCTCGGCGGCCAGTTCCTTGGCGACTCGCACGGCGGTGTTGGAGCCGCCCGCTGCCGGGGAGGAGATGATCGTCGCGCCCCACATGCCGAGCAGGTCCCGGCGCTCCTGCGAGGTGTTCTCGGGCATCACGCAGACCATGCGGTAGCCCTTGAGCTTGGCCGCCATGGCCAGGGAGATGCCGGTGTTGCCGGAGGTCGGCTCCAGGATGGTGCAGCCCGGGGTGAGCCGGCCCTCCTTCTCCGCCTGCTCGATCATGAACAGCGCGGGGCGGTCCTTGATCGAGCCGGTGGGGTTGCGGTCCTCCAGCTTGGCCCAGATGCGGACGTCGTCGGACGGCGACAGGCGCGGCAGACGGACCAGGGGCGTGTTGCCCACCGCGGCGATCGGCGAGTCGTAGCGCATGTGGATCAGGCCATACCGCCGGCCACGGCCGGCAGGATCGTCACGTTGTCGCCGTCGGCGACCTTGGTGTTGATGCCGTCGAGGAAGCGCACGTCCTCGTCGTTGAGGTAGACGTTGACGAACCGGCGCAGCTCGCCGCCGTCGACGATCCGGGCCTGGATGCCGGTGTGCCGGGTCTCGAGGTCGGCGAAGAGTTCGGCGAGGGTGTCACCCTGGCCCTCCACCGCCTTCTGACCGTCGGTGTACTGGCGGAGGATGGTGGGGATGCGGACCTCGATGGCCATGGTTGCGGGCTCCTGTCGGATGGTGTTCGGGTCGGTGGGCGCGCGGCAGCGCTGTACAGCAGGTCGTGCGTGTGTGAGGCACCGCGGCTCACGGCCGTACGGCGGCAGGGCAGCGTCAACAGATGGCGCTGGCGAGCCTGCACAGGTCGACGTGCAGCCGCGCCACGAGCAGCATGCCCGGCGTCTTTTCGCTCACGTCATGGGAAACCATGGACTCATCGTATCGATTCCCCGCCGGGTACCCCGAGTGTGATCTCAGATTGCGGACGGAATTCATCCGGAGTTTGAGATGGGGAGGTCAGTAGGCCTCCACCACCTTGACTTCCTCTTCCGTGATCTTTCCTTCCACGATGCGGAAGGAGCGGAACTGGAAGTCGCCGGCGCCGTCGGTGTCCGCCGTGGAGACCAGGACGTAGTGGGCGCCGGGTTCGTTGGCGTAGGAGATGTCGGTGCGGGAGGGGTAGGCCTCGGTCGCGGTGTGGGAGTGGTAGATGATCACCGGCTCCTCGTCGCGGTCGTCCATCTCGCGGTAGAGCTTCAGCAGGTCGTGCGAGTCGAACTCGTAGAACGTGGGCGAGCGGGCCGCGTTCAGCATCGGGACGAAGCGCTCGGGGCGGCCGCTGCCCACCGGGCCCGCGACGACGCCGCACGCCTCGTCGGGGTGGTCCTCGCGCGCGTGGGCGACGATCTGGTCGTACAGGGCCTGGGTGATGGTCAGCATGGTGGCCAGGATAAGCAGGGCGGAAGGGGTCGCGCGCAGCGCGTCAGGTAGGGCGGTGGTGGGCGACGGGTGGGCCGCACCGTACCGGAGGGTGGTACGGGGCGGCCCATATGCCGGACGGTCTGGTGCCGGTGTGGTGACCTGGCGGGTCAGCCCACCTTTTCCAGCTCCGGCTCGCGGCGCTCGGTGATCCGCGGGTTGCGGCTCCTGAGCACCGCCCAGCCGACGCCGAGGGCGGCGGCCCAGCCGGCCATCACGTACAGGCAGACGCGGGAGTCGGCGTCGTAGGCGATCAGGCCGGTGACGAACAGCAGGAAGACGATGGCGATCCAGCTGCACACCGAGCCGCCCGGGGCGGGGAAGGCGGAGGCGGGCAGCCGGCCCGCGACGACCGCGCGGCGGTAGCGGACGTGGCTGATCAGGATCATCAGCCAGGTCCAGATGCCGGCCGCGGTGGCCACCGAGGTGACGTAGCCGAACGCCTTCTCCGGGACGACGTAGTTCAGGACCACGCCGATGCCCATGAACAGGACGGAGACGGTGATGCCGAGCGCCGGGGCCTTGGCGGCGGACAGCCGCTGGAAGCCCTTGGGCGCCTCGCCGTTGTCGGCCAGGGTGCGCAGCATCCGGCCGGTGGAGTACATGCCGGAGTTGCAGGAGGACAGGGCGGCGGTCAGCACGACGAAGTTGACGATGCCGGCGCCCGCCGGGATGCCGATCTTCGCGAAGGCGGCGACGAAGGGGCTCACGCCCGGCGCGAACTCGGTCCACTTCACCACGCACAGGATGACGGCGAGGGCGCCGACGTAGAACAGCGCGATGCGCCAGGGCAGCGTGTTGATGGCCTTGGGCAGGGTCTTCTCGGGGTTCTCCGACTCGCCGGCGGTGACGCCGACCAGTTCGACGGCGAGGTAGGCGAACATCACGCCCTGCAGCGTCATCAGGGACGAGCCGATGCCCTTGGGGAAGAAGCCGTCGAAGGCCCAGAGGTTGGAGACCGCGGCGGTGTCGCCGGCCGAGCTGACGCCGAAGGTGAGCACGCCGAGACCGATGACGATCATGCCGATCAGGGCGGTGACCTTGACCATCGAGAACCAGAACTCGAGCTCGCCGAAGACCTTCACCGAGATGAGGTTGACCCCGAAGAGGATCACCAGGAAGACCAGGGCGGTCACCCACTGCGGCACGGCCGGGAACCAGTAGTGGACGTAGATCGCGGTGGCCGTCAGCTCCGACATGCCGGTGACGACCCACATCAGCCAGTACGTCCAGCCGGTGAAGTAGCCGAAGAACGGGCCGAGGAATTCGCGCGAGTATTCGGCGAAGGAGCCCGAGACCGGGCGGTACAGCAGCAGTTCGCCGAGCGCTCGCATGATGAAGAAGACGATGGCGCCGGCGAGGGCGTACATCAGGATGAGGCTGGGGCCGGCCTTGGCGATGTTCGCTCCGGCCATCAGGAACAGTCCGACGCCGATGGCGCCGCCGATGGCGATCATCTGGACCTGGCGGCTGCCGAGTCCGCGCTCGTACCCCTCTTCGGAGGTGTTCTCCGTGTCGACCTGGGCGGAGGTCATGTGTCGTGCGCCTTTCTCCATGCCGAGCCCGGCCTCTCGTCGGCCGCGGACCGGCTCTCGATCCCCCCGGATGAATGGAGTCGAGCGGGCTTCGCAGCCCGCTCGTGCCTGGCCGGCGGTCGCCGGCTCGGTGGCGCACCCGGCGAACGTGGGTGGTGTTCGCCGGGCGGTCGTGAAGATTTATCACGGCCGCAATGGTCGTCACCGGCGCGGAAAGTGAGGCACGCCACGGGGAGAAGCGGACAAAGAACACCCGTCAGGCGCATACCCGGCCGCCGCGGTTATGTGATCGTTATCCCGATTTGAGCGTCGTCTGAGCGAACGCCGGGCCGCCGCCGGTGCGGGCGGGTCAGGGCATGAGGGTGGCGACGAGGGTCTCCTGGAGGCCGCCCAGCCACAGGTACGCCATCACCATCGGCTTGCGCGGGTCGTCGTCGGGCAGGCCGTAGAGGGCGTCGGTGTCGTCCTCGTCGGTGATCTCCAGCCGGGCGCCGATCGCCAGGCGCAGGTCGTTGAGGGCGCCCAGCCACTGCCGGGACTCCCCGGCCGACAGTTTCAGCACCGCCCCGCTGCCGGCCGGCGCGAGCGCGTCCAGCGAGCGGACCACCGCGAGGGCGTTCTCCCGCTTGCCGGCGCGCAGGTCGTTCTCGGTGTAGCGGCGGAACTCGGCGGAGTGCGCCCGCCGTTCCTCCGCGTCGGCCGCCGTGCCGGGGGCCTGTTCCGGGTCGCTGTAGGCGTCGGGGAACAGCCGTTTGAGGACGGGGTCCTTCGGCGGTTCGCTGGGGCCGTCGGCGAACAGCTCGGCGAGCGGGTCGGCGGGGGCGTCCTCGGCGGGGCCGGGGCCGATCAGCTCCAGGAGCTGGACGGCCAGCGACCGGATGATGGAGATCTCGACGTCGTCGAGGGCGACGGCCGCGCCGCCGCCGGGGAGCGGTTCGAAGTGTCCGGGCATGAAGGCGATTCGCTACTTCCGGTCCTGCGGGCGGGGGCGGGTCGTGTCCGGTCCTGCGGCCGACGGGCGGGCTGTTTCGGGTCCTGCGGTCCGTCGGCGGGTCATTGCCGCTGCTGCGGCCCGGGGGCTGGTCATTTCCGGTCCTGCGGCCCGGGGGCGGGTCATTGCCGCTGCTGCGGCCCGGGGGCGGGTCATTTCCGGTCCTGCTGGAGGGTGGCCCACAGGCCGTAGCCGTGCATGGCCTGCACGTCGCGCTCCATCTCCTCGCGCGAGCCGCTGGAGACCACCGCCCGGCCCTTGTGGTGGACGTCGAGCATGAGCTTGGTGGCCTTGTCCTTGCTGTAGCCGAAGTACGTCTGGAAGACGTACGTCACGTAGCTCATGAGGTTGACCGGGTCGTTGTGGACGATCGTGACCCAGGGGACGTCCGGCTCGGGTACGGCGAATACCTCCTCCGCCGATTCGGTGCGTTCGATCTCTACGGGAGCGGGTGACGTCACAAGGCCCATGCTGCCACCCGAGGGGGGTGGTCGCACAAACGACCCGGAGCCGCGTCCGTAAATCGTCAAACTGACGAAATGGGGGTACCATCGCCTGCCATGAACACAGCGGACCTTGGGCTGCCGGTGGACGTCCCGTCGACGGCGCTCTTCACGGACCACTACGAGCTGACGATGCTGCAGGCCGCCCTGGAGGCGGGCACCGCCGGACGGCGGTCGGTGTTCGAGATCTTCACCCGGCGGCTGCCCGAGGGGCGGCGCTACGGCGTCGTGGCGGGCACCGGACGCGTACTGGACGCCGTCGAGAACTTCCGCTTCGACGCGGGCGTCCTCGGCTTCCTGCGGGAGCGGCGGATCGTCGACGAGGAGACGCTGCGGTGGCTCGCCGGCTACCGCTTCTCCGGCGACATCTGGGGCTACCCCGAGGGGGAGGTGTACTTCCCGGGCTCGCCGGTGCTGCGGGTGGAGGGCTCCTTCGCCGAGTGCGTGCTGCTGGAGACCGTGATCCTGTCCATCCTCAACCACGACTCAGCGATCGCCGCGGCCGCCTCCCGCATGGCCTCGGCGGCGGGCGACAGGCCGCTGATCGAGATGGGCGCCCGCCGCACCCACGAGCTGGCGGCCGTCGCCGCCTCCCGCGCCGCCTACATAGGCGGTTTCGCCTCCACCTCCGACCTGGCGGCCGGCTTCCGCTACGGCATCCCGACCGTGGGCACCTCCGCGCACGCCTTCACCCTCCTGCACGACAGCGAGCGGGACGCCTTCCGCGCCCAGGTCGTCTCGCTGGGCCGGGGCACGACGCTGCTCGTCGACACCTACGACGTCGCCGAGGCCGTCCGCACGGCCGTCGAGATCGCCGGCCCCGAGCTGGGCGCGGTGCGCATCGACTCCGGCGACCTGCTGCTCGTCGCGCACCGGGTGCGGCAGCAGCTGGACGCCCTGGGCGCCCGGGACACGAAGATCGTCGTGACCTCGGACCTGGACGAGTACGCCATCGCCTCGCTGGCGGCCGCGCCGGTGGACGCGTACGGCGTCGGCACCCAGCTGGTGACCGGGTCCGGGCACCCGACGGCTTCGATGGTCTACAAGCTGGTCGCCCGCGCGGAGTCCGACGACCCCAGGGCGCCGCTGGTGCCGGTGGCGAAGCGGTCCAGCGGCGGCAAGACGTCGGTCGGGGGCCGCAAGTGGGCCGCGCGGCGGCTGGACGCGGACGGGGTCGCCGAGGCCGAGGTCGTCGGCACCGGGCCGGTCCCGGCCGAGCTGGCCGACCGGCAGCTGCTGGTGGAGCTGATAAAGGGCGGTGCGGTGGTCGCCCGGGAGCCGCTGGACGTGGTGCGCGACCGGCACGCGGCGGCGCGGGCCGGGCTGCCGCTGTCCGCGACCCAGCTCTCCCGCGGAGAGGCCGTCATCCCGACGGAGTACGTCCATCCGCGCTGAGGTCCCGGGGCGGCCGGCGGGACGCGCGGTCACGTTCCGCGACGCCCCCCTCCCGCCCCGCCCCCGAAGTCTCTAGGCTCGGAAGTTCAACGGCCGGGCCCGCACCCCTACCCGACCCCCTAGCCGAAGGACACACCACCATGCGCCGCGCCTTGATCGTCGTAGACGTGCAGAACGACTTCTGCGAGGGGGGCAGCCTCGCGGTGTCCGGGGGTGCCGACGTGGCCGCCGCCGTGACCGAGCTGATCGGGCAGGCGGCCGGCTCCGGCTACCAGCACGTGGTGGCCACCCGGGACCACCACATCGCGCCCGGCGGCCACTTCGCCGACAACCCCGACTTCGTCCGCTCCTGGCCCGCCCACTGCGTCGCCGGGACGGAGGGGGTCGGCTTCCACCCGAACTTCGCGCCCGCCGTCGCCTCCGGCGCCATCGACGCCGTCTTCGACAAGGGCGCCTACGCGGCGGCCTACAGCGGCTTCGAGGGGACCGACGAGAACGGCGTGAAGCTGGCCGACTGGCTGCGCGCCAGGGAGGTCGGCGAGGTGGACGTGGTGGGCATCGCGACGGACCACTGCGTGCGGGCCACCGCCCTGGACGCCGTGCGGGAGGGCTTCCGCACGCAGGTCCTCCTCGACCTGACCGCCGGGGTGGCCGCGGAGACCACCGAGCGGGCGGTCGAGGAGATGCGCGAGGCGGGCGTGGAGCTGACCGGCAAGCCGGTGGTCTCCGCCTGACCTGGGCGCTCGCCGGAACAACCGAAGATCCCGAATTTGATCACCAAGCCTTCACCCCGTGCGCGCGTTGTGTAATGTTCACGCCAAGGGGGGTGGAGAGCTCCCCTTGTGCGCCCCGTGACCCGGGGCGCACATCGTCTTTCCCGGGGAGTCACATCGATGTCGGAACCGCCGCGCCGTCGCAGATCCAGCGTCCTCACACGAGTCGTCCCGGTCTTCCTGATCTGCGTCGCCTTCGTCGCGGTACACCTCACCACCGCGCCGCCGGCCCAGGCATACCACCACCTGTGCGGGAAGTTCTACGGGGTCAGCGGCAACGACCCCATCTCGTACCGCTACTACGACATCGGCACCTCGTACTACAACGCCTTCAACGGCGCCCAGGGACGCTGGGACGCCACCAGCGCGACCGGCTACTTCCGGTACGAGAAGAGCAACGGCGACCCCGAGATCGAGGTCCGCGACAGGTCCTACAGCTGGAGCGACTGGGCGCGCACCTCGTGGCAGGGCTGCACCTTCGGCTACTGGTCGTACGACGAGGTCTACATCACCTTCAACACCCGCACCATGGGCGGCCTCACCGCGCGGGAGAAGAAGATCGTCGCCGAGCACGAGCTGGGCCACGCCTACGGACTCGATCACGAGTACCACACGTGCGCGAACCCCGGCCCGGCCGTCATGCGTCAGGGTGAGGGGAAGTTCGGATGCGGTAGCGACGGGCCCTGGTACGACGACGTCCAGGGCGTCAAGGCCAAGTACTGAGCGACGCGGAGGACAGTTGTGAAGAAGAGCATGCGTTTTCCCGTCGCTGCCGGCGTTGCCCTCGCCTGCCTCACGGCCTGCTCGGGCCCCGGCTCGTCCGCCGAGGGCGGCGACGGCCGGCTCCACGCGGACGCGGACTACACCCAGTACGCCAGCGCCGAGGAGGTCACCACAGCCTCGGACATCGCCGTCACCGGCCCGATCCTGAGCGTGCAGACCAAGGAGTGCGACGAGGGCGGCGAACCCACGACCGAGCCGACCGTCGACCCGACCGCCCCTGACAGCACCGACCCCAGCCCCGATCCGTCTGCCACCAGCTCACCCGCCCCGACGTCGACGCCGTCCGGGGTCGCCGGAGACGGCCCAGGAGACCCCACCTGCATGCCGATGGTCTTCCTGAAGGTGCGCGTCAACACAATGATGAAGCGCGGCTTCGGAGTCAGCGAAGGCGACGAGATCGTCGTCGGCAACATCGACACGGACGCCGTGTCGATGGAGGGGACCACGCCGCTCACCGTCGGCAAGCAGTACGCCCTCTACCTCACCCAGCTGGCCGCGGGCGACCACCCCGGCATCACCTCGGTGCCCGAGTTCTGGATCCCGGTCGGCGGCAACCAGGGCATCTTCGTTCTCGCCAAGGGCAGCGTCCAGCCGGCCTCGGCCAACATCGTGGCGCTGACCGCGGCGGACGCCGAGAAGGTCAACGCGAACTCGGATGCGCCCTCGCGGCGCCCGTCGTTCACCGTCAAGGGGCTCAGGAAGGCCGCCGCGGTGGCCGCCGCCAAGGAGCGCGCCGCGTCCCACAAGAACAGGAAGAAGTGACCGCGGTACCCGCCGCCCAGAAGGCCCGCGCCGTGCGTACGGCGCGGGCCTCCGTGCGTCAGGTCCGGGCCGCCGGGCGGCTCAGCAGGGCCCTGATCGGGCGCCACAGCTCGAGGGAGGCGACAGCGTTGTCGGGGACAGTGCGCCATATCAGGCCGTCGGGGTGGTGCAGTACCGCCGTGATCTCGTCCGGGGTCGGCGGGGCGGCGTTGCCCCGCAGGTAGACCGCACGCATGCCCAGGTTGCGGAGCCTGGTCAGGGCTCGGGCGCGGTTCTGGGCGTGGACCAGTACCCGGACCGCGGCCGGGCTGTCCGCGGTGGTCGGACTGGGCAGGTTCAGCGCCACCACCACCCTGCCGTCCGGCAGCTTGCAGAACCCTCCTGCGGCCATGCGGTCACACCCCCGTGCGCGTCGGTGTCAATAAGAAAGCCATAGGACGCACCTAAGCACGAGCGGCGGCGACCCGCCAAGGGGTCGCCGCCGGTACGTGCCTGACCTGCGAGAATGCGGACTACTTCACCGCGGGGCCGACCTCGAGCGAGATCGTCGAGCCGCTCAGCGGCTCCTGGACGATCCTGATCTTGGTGTTGGTGTCAGTGATCTTGACACCCGCGGCCGGGTTCGCCTCGTCGTAGTAGGTGTGCTTGTGGTCGTTGAAGACCGGCACGCCCCGCAACGACGGGATCTTCGTCGCGACGCCCGCCTTGTGCAGCGTGACGCCGTCCGTGCGGTACCAGCTGAACGGCGAGTCGTAGGCCTGGATGCGGTTGCGCATCAGCGTGCCGTCGGACCACTTCAGCGGCGTCGGGTGCGCGTCGATCGGGAGGATCAGACCGGTGCCCGGGTGGTCGCCGGTGTTGTTGTCCGGCTGGGAGGTGTCCCACTTCCAGATCAACAGGCCGTTCTGGTACGGGTAGTGCTCCACCCAGTCCGGACGGGTCGTCAAGAAGCCGAAGTTGTACGGGCCGACCTTCAGGGTCTTGTCGTACGACACGTACTGGCGGTTCTCCGCGACGTAGTACTGCGCGTAGTCGTCCGTGATGGAGGCGCCGATGCGGGAGAAGCCGTTCGCCGTCCAGGCCGCGTCCGCGGACTCGGCGTCGTCCGAGAAGACGGCGGCGCCGTCGGCGGTGACCGTGATCTCGTCCGCCGCGAAGCCCTTCAACGCCACGCCGCCGTCGGTCTGGTAGCGGAAGCGCAGGTCGATCTTCTTGCCCGCGTAGGCGTCCAGCGGGTACGCGAGCTTCGCGTAGGCGTCGACGGAGCCGGTGAGCGCGGGCTTGTCGCTGCCGTCACGCGGGATCGGCCGGCCGTCCACGGTGCCGTCCAGGGCGGTCCAGTTGGCGCCGCCGTCGGTCGAGACCTCGGTGTAGAGGTAGTCGTAGTCGGCCTCGATGTCGTACCAGCCGTCGAGGGTCAGCGCGGCCGACGTCCTGCCGGTGAGGTCCACGGAACGGGTCAGCGTGTTCCGCAGGTCGTTGCCGCTGCCGCTCCACCACTGGCTCGCGCCCTGGGCCGGGGCGACGACCTCGGTGGTGACCTCCTTGCGCGGCAGCTCGACGACGAGCGCCTGCGCGTTCTTCGTGTTGTACTCGGCGACGCCCAGCTTGTGCGTGGAGCGGGTGGCCGCCCGGGCCACGTCGTAGTCGAGCCAGCCCAGCTGGAGCTTGTCCCAGGCGTTCATGTCGCCGGGCAGGTCGCCGATGGCGTCCTTGCCGGTGCCGAGCCAGGAACCGGACGACATCAGGGTCCAGAAACCGGTGGAGTTCTCGCCGCCGTTGGTGTCGTACTCGTCCGGCAGGCCGAGGTCGTGGCCGTACTCGTGGGCGAAGACGCCCAGGCCGCCGTTCTCCGGCTGGATGGTGTAGTCGCCGACCCAGATGCCCGTGTCGCCGATCTGCGTGCCGCCGAGCTTGTTGTCCTCGGGGCCGGTGGCGCCGGCGTCGGTGCCGAAGGCGTACCAGCGGTGCGCCCAGATGGCGTCCTCGCCCTGCGCGCCGCCGCCCGCGGACTCGTCCTCGCCGGCGTGCACGATCTGGAAGTGGTCGATGTAGCCGTCGGGCTCGTTGAAGTCGCCGTCGCCGTCGTGGTCGTAGCGGTCCCACTGGTCGAACTCGGCGAGTTCGGCGCGGATCTGGGCGGCGGTCTCGCCGGCCGCCTCGCGCTGGGCGACCCAGGCGGTGACCCCGTCGCGCACCGCGTACCAGGCGCAGTTGCCGCAGCTGTTGGAGCCGTAACGGGCCTCGTTGTAGGGGACCTTGACCCAGTCGGTGACCTCGCCGTCGACCGAGTAGCGGCCCGAGGACTGCTTCTCGTAGTACTTCTTCAGCGACTCGACGCCGGCGCCGGTGCCGAAGTAGAGGTCCTGGTAGTGCTGCTGGTTGTAATCGGCCTGCCAGTCGGTCGAGTTGTCCTTGGTGCGGTCGGGCGCGGCTATCTGGTTGTGCGCCGGGCCGGCCGTGCCGCCGTAGGTGCTGTCGACCTGGTCGCCGAACTCGACCAGGATCGTGAAGATCTTGTCGGTCTTCTCGCGGCCGAGTTCGACGTACTTGCTGTCGCCCTTCTTGCTCTTGAGCTGGACGACCTGCGAACCGTTGCGGTCCTTGACCTTGGCCTTGCCGGAGATGACCTGGTCGAGGGCCTCCTGCCGCTGCGCGTCCTGCGTCTTGGACAGCGGGCCGTCGAGGTCGTGCTGCTCCATGCTCTTGACCGCCGCCGGGTCGTGCCGGTCGACGGTGGCGCCCGCGGCCTTGTCGGCCTGCGCCACGGCGGACGTCGAGAACGTGGCGGTCGCCGCCGCGAGCGCGACACCGACCGCGGCCGCTCTGAACGTCCATGATCTGTGGGTCACTTGAGTTCCTCCCCCGCGTCCGGGACACGCGCGGAAAGTGGTCCCGGACAGGGGAGGGCCGCGCGCGTGGGGTACGCGTGTTGTCAAGTGACGTCATTTGACTAGAGGTTGGTAAGAAAAAACAGACCTTGACTTGGACAGGTCAACTGCACTATGCGGACCTGGAGTTCGTTTTGCGAACGTCCGCTCGGCCGTCCGACAGGCGCGCGAGTCCGTCCACTTGGTGGACGTCATGACTCCGTGCGCCCCCCGTGCACCTGCACTGTTGGTTAGGTCACGCTTACTCTTCGTTCCACTCGGGCATGCACGCGGTTAGAGTCGGCTGCGGAACGCCCTGAATACGGCGGAAAGCCAGGCCGACACCCCCGTGGACCCCCACTTCCGAGGACACGATTGCCATGCCTCGTCCGACCGTCGCACAACTCGCCTACGGTTCGTGCACCGTGATCTTCTCGACGCTCGCCATGCTGCTGCTGTCCGGGACGAGTTCGGTCACGGGCATCGCGGTCATCGCCGTCTCGGCGATCGCGCTGGGGCTCCTCGTCGCCCTGACGGTCACGCCGTCCAGGCCCAGGACCGTGCCGGCGCCCGAACCCGCGGCACGGGCCGAGCGCCAGGGCGAGCAGCCTGCGGGGCAGGCCGGAAAGGGCGGACAGGGCGGGCAGGGCGGGCAGGGCGGGCAGCCCGTGCCGGTCGCGGCCTCCGGCCGGTCGGCTTCCGCCTGACGCCCGGCAGCCGGTCCTGATCCGCTTCAGCCGACCTTGATCCGCTTCGGCCGGCCCTGATCCTGGTCAGCCGGCTGTGCTGACCACCACCGTCTTGGCCGCCTTGTCGTGCAGGCCCTGCTTGTAGGGCTTGTCGAAGAAGCTCCAGCCGCCCGCGATCGCGGTCCAGGCGCAGGCGCAGCAGAACGCGAACGGGATCCACAGCACCGCCGCGCGGATCAGGGACGTCTGCACGGACGGCGTGGCGCCGTCGGCGAGGTTGGCCACCCGCATCTTCAGCCACTTCTTGCCGAGCGTCTGGCCCGACCTGCTGATCATGACGGTGTCGTAGCCCATGTAGAGCACGGCGGCGACCAGGGCCTGGATGAACGACCTGGCGGACTGCACGTCGGCCGCCGCGACGGTGTACCGGTGCGTGCCGAGCGCCCAGGTGATCAGCCAGACCACGATGCCGACGAGGATCATGTCGATGATCCGGGCCAGCGTGCGCCGGCCGCTGTCGGCGAGCGGGGGCATGCCGGCCAGCGGATCGCCGGGGTACGGGCCACCGCCCGCAGGACCGCCGCCGTAGGGGCCACCGCCGGTGGGACCGCCGCCGTGGGGAGGCGGCTGGTCGCCGCCGCCGTGCGGGGCGTCGTACGGGGAGCCCGAGCCCGCCCCGGGCTCTCCGGGCGGAGGCTGCTTCCTGAACGGGTCGTCATCCGGTTGCCGGCCGGAGCCGGGGGGCGGTTCGGTGCTCATGGCCCGAGTCGACCGCGAACGCCCGCCGTCCGCATCCGGCGAGCGGCCGTCCGGAGTACGGGATCCGGGCGTCCGTTCGACGAACGCGGTCGGCGTGTGCGGTCAGCCCGCCACGAACGTGTGCGCGGCCTTGTCGTGCCAGCACTGGCGCCACGGACGGTCGAACAGGCACCACAGGACGCCCACGACCCCGATCACCAGGACGCCGGGCACGCTGTAGACGAGCCAGCGGCGCAGCGCCGCGCCGAAGGACGGGGGCTCGTGCGCCTCGATGTCGCGCACCTCCAGGCCCAGCAGCTTCTTGCCCAGCGTGCGGCCCCACTTGGCGGTGGGCAGCGCCTCGTACAGCACGCCGGTCAGGAGCAGCACGGCGAGGACGGCGCCGAGGCAGGCCGACGTCGTCCCGTCGAGCAGCCAGACGGTGACGGTCTCTCCGGACAGCTTGGCCGCGTCGATCTTGTCGTCGACGTGGTCGAGCGCCCTGGTGCCGAGGGGTACGGCGGCCACGGCGGTGACACCCGCGACCACGACGGTGTCCAGCAGCCGGGCGACGAGCCGCTTGCCGAGGCCCGCGGGGCGGGCGGCGGCCTGACGCCGGGCGGCGGCCTGGAAAACGTCCTCGACCGGCGGCTTCCAGGGCGCCACGGGCTGTTCGTCGCCGGTGGCCCCGGCGAGCCGGTGCACCTGCTGCGCCCAGGAGGGCTGCCCGCCGCCGGGGCCCGTGGTCACCGGGGCGGGGGCGGGGGCAGGAGCGGGGGCGGGGGAAGGGACCGGGGCGGCGGGGGCCGGGGCGGGCTGAGCCGCGGGCGGCTGAGCGGCCGCCGTAGGGACCTGCTGGGGGCCGGAAGGGGCGGCCGGAGACGGTGTCACGGGTGCCGGGGCCGAGGGGGCCGCAGGGGGCACGGGAGCCGCCGGGGCAGCGGGAGCCGGAGTCCCGGGAGCCGCCTGCGGGGCGGCTGCCCGCGCCTGCGCCGGCCCCTGCCCCTGCGCCTGCGCCGCGGCCGCCCGCTCGGCGGCGGCCTTGCCGGCGCCGAAGCCGGGACCCGAGCCCTGCCGCTGCGCGCGCTGGGACGGCGTACGGAAGATCATGGTGCCGTCGTCGCCGACAGGGCCTCCTGGGCCCTGGGCGCCGGGAGCGGCAGGCCCCGCGGAAGGCGCCGTCCCCACGCCGGGGCCCCCGGGCGTGCCCGCCCCGTGGGGGCTTCCCTGGGCCGTCCCGGTCGGGCGGCGGAAGACGAACGTGCCGTCCGAGGACACCTCACCGGCGGCGTGCTGCCCGGCGGGCGCCTGCCCGGAGGTCTCGTCCGTCGGCGGGATCGTCGCCGTACCGTCCGTGGAGGCGGAGAACCCGGCCGACTGGGACTGGGGCCCGGCGGGCTGGGGCGCGGGCCCGGCGGGTAGGCGCGGGTCGGCGCCCTGCGGAGCGCCCCAGGAGACCCGTCGGTCCTGGCCGCCGCCGAAGCCGGTCTGGTGCGAGCTGTCGGCGCCCCACGCGGAGGCGGGTTCGGGACGGCTGCCGTGCCCCGCGTCGGCCGGGGACGCCTGCGGCTGGGGGTCCTCGTCGAAGAAGTGCGGGCCGGTCTCCTCGACCGGGGCGGGCGCGGGGCCCGCGCCGGGCGGCGGGACGAGCCGCTCGCCGTCCGTCGGCGCCGGACGGCTGGTGCCCGGCACCCAGGCGGCACCGTTCCAGTACCGGACGTATCCAGGAATGGACGGGTCCGGGTAATACCCTTCGCGGGGCCTGTCGTCACCGGGTGCCGGCGTTGGGGCGCTCATGTCCGTCGTCCCGTATCTGCTCGGGGGTGGGTATGGGGGGCTCCACATCTACCAGACCGGCCGCCCCGGCACGGCAAGTCCCGCCGGACCCACCACTTTCCGGGCAATGACGGGCACCGGGTTCGCACGTTTCGTAAAAAAATCCGTCCGACTCGCGTAAGGAATGACTGTCACCCCCCTCTCACCCGTACGGGCTCGCCCATCGGGCCCCGTACACCTGCCAGAGAGAGGAACGCACGCCATGCGCCACACCGTGGTGGAACGCGAACTGGAACTGAGGCTGATCCTGTCGCCGGAGCGCAGCATTCCGGTCCCGGCCAGGCTCGGCTACCGCACCGACGACCCGTACGCCGTCCATGTCAGTTTTCACGTCGGCTCCGAGCACCAGGTGGACTGGACGTTCTCCCGCGACCTGCTGGTGGAGGGGGTGTTCCGGCCGTGCGGGCACGGGGACGTGCGGGTGTGGCCGAGCAAGGCCGACGGGCGCGGCGTCGTGCTGGTGGCGCTGGACTCCCCCGCCGGCGACGCCCTGCTCCAGGCGCCGGCCGACATCGTGTCCGCCTGGCTGGAGCGGACGCTGCGGGCGGTGCCCCCGGGGACGGAGGCGGACCAGCTCGGCCTCGACGACGCGCTCGACGAACTGCTCGCCCGGTGACGGACGGACGGCAGGGGCCTACCGCCTACCCGCCCGGTGGCGGACGCCGGGGCCCGACCACCTGCCCGCCCGGTGACGGACGGCAGGATCCGACCAGTCACCCGCCCCGTGACGGACGGCAGGATCCGACCAGTCACCCGCCCGTTGACGGGCCGCGGGCGTCAGAAGAGCTTGCCCGGGTTCAGGATGCCCAGCGGATCGAAGACCTGCTTGATCTGCCGCTGCATCTCCAGCCCCACCGGGCCGATCTCGCGCGCCAGCCACTCCTTCTTCAGCACCCCCACGCCGTGCTCGCCGGTGATCGTGCCGCCCAGCTCCAGGCCGAGGGCCATGATCTCGTCGAAGGACTCACGGGCGCGCCGGCACTCGTCGGCGTCCTGCGCGTCGAAGCAGACCGTCGGGTGGGTGTTGCCGTCGCCGGCGTGGGCGACGACGCCGATGGTCAGTCCGTGCTTGCCGGCGATCCGCTCGACCCCGTCGATCAGGTCGCCGAGCCGGGAGCGGGGCACGCACACGTCGTCGATCATCGTCGTGCCCCTGACCGCGTCCAGCGCGGGGAGCGACAGCCGCCGCGCCTGCAGCAGCAGCTCCGACTCGGCCACGTCGTCGGCCGGGACGACCGCGGTGGCGCCGGCCGCCTCGCACAGCGCGCCGAGGGCGGCGAGGTCGGCGGCCGGGTCGGGGGTGTCGAAGGCGGCCAGCAGGAGGGCCTCGGTGGTCTCCGGCAGGCCCATGTGGGCCAGGTCGTTGACCGCCTTCACCGTCGTGCGGTCCATCAGTTCCAGCAGGGCCGGCACATGCCCTCCCGCCATGATCCGGCACACCGCGTCGCAGGCGGCGGCCGTGGAGGCGAACTCGGCCGCCAGCACCAGCTGCCGCGGCGGCTTCGGCCGCAGCGCCAGGACCGCCCGTACGACCACGCCGAGCGAGCCCTCGGAGCCGACGAACAGGCGGGTGAGGTCGTACCCGGCGACGCCCTTCGCGGTGCGGCGGCCGGTGGTCATCAGGCGGCCGTCGGCGAGGACGACGTCGAGGCCCAGGACGTACTCGGCGGTCACCCCGTACTTCACGCAGCACAGGCCGCCGGAGGCGGTGCCGATGTTGCCGCCGATCGTGCACGTCTCCCAGCTGGAGGGGTCCGGCGGGTAGTGGAGGCCGTGCTCGCCCACCGCGCGGGAGAGGGCGGCGTTGACCACGCCCGGCTCGACCACCGCGATGCGGTCGACCGGGTTGATCTCCAGGATGCGGTCCATCCTGGTCAGCGACAGCACGATGCAGCCGTCGGTGGCGTTGGCGGCGCCCGACAGGCCGGTGCGGGCGCCCTGCGGGACGACCGGGACGCGCAGCTCGGTGGCGGTGCGCATGACGTGCTGGACCTGTTCGACGGTGCGCGGCAGCACGACGGCCGCGGGGGCGCCGGCCGGGCAGAAGCTGGCCATGTCGTTGGCGTAGGACGCCGTGACGTCGGGGTCGGTGAGGACCGCGTCGGCGGGCAGCCCGCCGCGCAGCCGGTCGATCAGGTTGCCGGTGACCTCGTCGCGGGGCGCTTCGATACGGCTCATGATCACAGCGTCGCACCGGCGGCCATCGGTGTGAACCCCGAGTACGGCAGCCGTCGGATGCCCGGGCCCCGGACGCTCCCCCGCCCAGCCAGCGGGAGCAGGAGCAGGACGGCTGAGGCGCTATGCCGCCGCGCCGTCCTTGACGTAGAGGGAGAAGCGGCGGGCGCCGAGGGGGCCGGAGGCGAAGCCGATGTAGATCCGCGGGTCGGTCCCGCCGCGCACGGCGAGGCCCTCCGGCTCGCGGTGCTCCAGGCCGTACCCGGCGACGGTGCGCTCCTGCTGGAGCAGTTCGCCGGTGCGGATGTCGAGGCAGGAGACGTAGGTGTTGCCGCGGGAGGCGCGGGGGTTGGTGCGCTCGTCGTAGGGGGAGCCGGCCAGCTGGTAGATGCCGTCCCGGTAGAGGGCGTAGCCCTGGAAGGGGACCTTCGGGTCGGGGTGGGCACCGGTCTGCGCGATGTCCGCGACCGGGTTCGCGTAGTCGCGGGCGACGAAGGCGTCGAGGTCCCAGACGCGGTAGCGGGGCCGGCCTGCCTTGTCCCGGTAGCGGACGGCGATGCGGCCGGACTCCGGGCAGACGGACGGCTGGTTGTTGGCGGAGCCGGGTACGGGGTGGCGCACCTTGACGTTCGCGGCGGTGCGGACCGCTCCGGCGGCGAAGTGGAAGCGGGTGACGCCCTGGCCGTAGCCGTTCTTCGCGTCGGCCTCGGTCCAGATCCAGGTGGAGCCGTCGGAGGCGTCGTGCTGCACGCCCATGCTGACGCCGTGGCCGAAGCCCTTGAGGTACATGTGGCCCAGCCGCTTGCCCTGGTGGTCGAGCCGGTTCAGGCACAGGTCGCCGGCCGCGTGGCCGTGGGCGGTGACCTGGAGGACGTACAGGTGCCCGCGCACGTCGTCGAAGGCGAACGACTGGAGCACCGTCGGCTCCTTCAGCGTCGCCTTCCGCGACAGCCAACCAGCGGACGGTACGGCCAGGTCGATGCGTGTCTCCACACGGGCTCCCGCGAGTCCTGCGGACGCCCGTACGGCGGCCGCGGGACTCGAGGGTGTCAACTGCCGTTCACCGGTCGCAAGGATTTCGGCTCACAGACTCACAGGCTCACAGGCTCACAGGTTGCCGCGCTTGGCCTGCTCCCGCTCGATCGCCTCGAACAGCGCCTTGAAGTTGCCCTTGCCGAAGCCCATCGAGCCGTGCCGCTCGATGAGTTCGAAGAAGACGGTCGGGCGGTCCTGGACCGGCTTGGTGAAGATCTGCAGCAGGTAGCCGTCCTCGTCGCGGTCGGCGAGGATCTTCAGCTCGCGCAGGGTGTCAACGGGGACGCGGGTGTCGCCGACCCACTCGCCGAGGGTGTCGTAGTAGGAGTCGGGGGTGTCGAGGAACTCGACACCGGCCGCGCGCATGGTCCGTACGGTCCGCACGATGTCGTTGGTGTTGAGCGCGATGTGCTGGACACCGGCGCCGCCGTAGAACTCCAGGTACTCGTCGATCTGGGACTTCTTCTTCGCGACGGCGGGCTCGTTGATCGGGAACTTGACCTTGAGCGTGCCGTCGGCCACGACCTTCGACATCAGCGCGCTGTACTCGGTGGCGATGTCGTCGCCCACGAACTCCTTCATGTTCGTGAAGCCCATGACCTTGTTGTAGAACTCCACCCACTCGTTCATGCGGCCGAGTTCGACGTTGCCGACGCAGTGGTCGACCGCCTGGAAGGTACGGTCGGCGGGCGGTTCGACGATCGGCTTCGCGGCGACGTAGCCGGGGAGGTACGGGCCGTCGTAGCCGGTGCGTTCGACGAGGGTGTGGCGGGTCTCGCCGTAGGTGGCGATCGCGGCGAGGACGACCGTGCCGTGCTCGTCCTTCAGCTCGTACGGCTCGGCGACGGAGCGGGCGCCGTGCTCGATCGCGTAGGCGTACGCGGCGCGCGCGTCCGGGACCTCGATGGCGAGGTCGACGACGCCGTCGCCGTGCTCGGCCACGTGCCGGTCGAGGAAGTGGCCCCAGGTGGTGACGGGCTTGATCACCGAGGTGAGGACGAACCGCGCCGAGCCGCTCTCCAGCACGTAGCTGGCGGTCTCGCGGCTGCCGTTCTCCGGTCCGGAGTAGGCGACCAGCCGCATGCCGAAGGCGGTGGAGTAGTAGTGCGCCGCCTGCTTGGCGTTGCCCACGGCGAAGACGACCGCGTCCATCCCCTTGACCGGGAAGGGGTCGGCCTGCCGGGCGGTGTCGGGAACGTGGTGTGTGGTCTGGGTCATACCGGAAGCCTGGTGGCGGACGGCAAGGTGCGCAATAGTTTGCGTATTCGCTGGGCAATCTGCCCAGCCGGATGCCCATTCCTCCAGGCTTTCTGTACAGGATGACCACTTCACGCGGGAGGCTGCCGTGGCGATCGACCAGCTGGACGGACGGATCATCGTGCTGCTGGCGCGGGAGCCGCGGATCGGGGTGCTGGAGATGTCCCGGCGGCTGGGGGTGGCCCGGGGGACGGTGCAGGCACGGCTGGACCGGCTCCAGTCGAGCGGGGTCGTCCGCGGGTTCGGGCCGCAGGTGGATCCGGCGGCCCTCGGCTATCCGGTCACCGCCTTCGCCACGCTCCAGATCCGCCAGGGGCAGGGGGCCGACGTGCGGGCGCACCTGGCGTCCGTCCCGGAGGTGCTGGAGCTGCACACCACCACCGGCAGCGGGGACATGCTGTGCCGGCTGGTGGCCCGCTCCAACGCCGACCTGCAACGGGTGATCGACCTGGTCGTCGGTTTCGACGGCATCGTGCGGGCCTCGACCGCGATCGTGATGGAGAACCCCGTCCCGCTGCGGACCATACCCCTGGTGGAGCAGGCGGCACGGGACGAGTGACCGCCTCGGCGCCCCGAAAGGGGCGCGGGGAACTGCGCGACCGGCCACGACGGCGCCGCAGCCGGTCGGCGGCATGGCGCGGCAGGTCCGGCGCAGCGCGCAGCAGGGGCACGTCCGGCCGAGCGCTCAGCAGGGGCACGTCCGGCCGAGCGCTCAGCAGGGGCACGTCCGGCCGAGCGCTCAGCAGGGGCACGTCCGACGGAGTGCTCAGCAGGCGGGGACGGCCCCCGTGCCCTTGCGCAGCGCGGTCAGGGCGTTCACCGCGCCCTTCAGGGTGGTCACCGGGATCAGCCGCAGCCCCTTGGGCAGCTGCGCCCGGGCGTCGGAGCACTCGGCCTTCGGGACGAGGAACACCGTCGCCCCGTCCCGGCGCGCGGCCTGCGTCTTCAGCGCGACCCCGCCGACCGCGCCGACGGTCCCGTCGGCGGCGATGGTGCCCGTGCCGGCGACGGTGCGGCCGCCCGTGAGGTCGCCGCCGCTGCCGTCGCCGTGCAGCTTGTCGATGATGCCGAGGGTGAACAGGAGCCCGGCGCTGGGGCCGCCGACGTCGGCGAGCCGCAGGGTGACCTTGACGCCCTTGTCGTTCATGTGCAGGTAGTCCAGCGCGGCCTCGGTCGCCGCGTCCTGGGACTGCTTCATCTGCTCGGTGTTGTGCTTCTGGATCTCCTCGGTGCTCTCGCCGCTGGGGTAGACCGAGTCGCGCGGCATGACCGCGCGGTCCGTGGCGAACCACGCGTCGATCACCTGGCCGAGCGAGACGTGCGTGTCCGGGTTGGTCGCCTCGATCGTCGTCATCCGCAGCTGACCGCTGGTCCTGCGGGTGGGCGCGCCGGAGACCGTGATCACCGCGGTGCCCTTGTTCTGACCGAGCACGTCGGCCGTCATCCCGGGCTGCGCGAGCGAGAACGGCAGCGGCGCGAAGACGGCCGTGGCGACCAGAGCCGCCGCGGGCAGGGCACAGACGGCGAGGGCCTGAGGACGCGTGAGGCGAGAGAGCACGGGATCAATCTACGGGACGGCGACTTCCGGCCGGATGCCGGTGGACCGGGGCGACCGGCCTGCCGCGGGGGCGCCAGGCGGGGCCGGGAGCGGCCGGGAGCGGCCGGGAGCCGGGTTCCAACGGGTGTTCCGTCGAGGGTGCTCCGTCGGTGGTGTTCCGGCGGTGGGTGTTCCGGCGGTGGGTGTTCCGGTGGTGGGTGTTCCGGTGGGTGTTCCGGCGAGGGTCAGCGCAGCGCCTCGGCCACCTCGCGGGCCGCGTCCACCACCCGGGGGCCCACCCGCTCCGGCACCACGTCGGCCAGCATGACCACACCGACGCTGCCCTCGACCCCCGTGACACCGATCAGCGGTGCGGCGGCTCCGCACGCGCCCGTTTCGAGTTCACCGTGTGTCAGGACGTACCCGGGGTCCTTCGACGGCTGCCGCCGGGCGGAGAGGATCGCCTTGCCTGCGGCGCCGCGGTCCAGCGGGTGGCGGAACCCGGCACGGTAGGCGACGTGATAGTCCGTCCACGTCGGCTCGACGACGGCCACCGCCAGCGCTTCCGCCCCGTCGACCAGCGTCAGGTGCGCCGTCGCCCCGATGTCCTCGGCCAGCGACCTGAGCGCGGGCAGCGCGGCCTCCCGTACCAGGGGATGCACCTGCCGGCCCAGGCGCAGCACACCGAGCCCGACCCGGGCACGTCCGCCCAGGTCGCGCCGTACGAGCGCATGCTGTTCGAGGGTGGCGAGCAACCGGTACACGACGGTCCGGTTCACGCCGAGTCGGTTGGACAGCTCGGTGACGGTCAGCCCGTGGTCCGTATCGGCCAGCAGTTTGAGGACGCGCAGTCCCCGGTCGAGCGTCTGAGAGGTCTCCGCGGTCACGACGCCCACTCCTCCAGGTGGTGAGGTCGGCGGCCCTCTCGCGGCGTGCGTCACCGAGTCCCGTCGGCGACGCGCTTCAGAGGCCGCCGATCGGCCGGCGGCCCGGCATGTCCCGGACCGCGTCGCTTCACGGCTGCGCTCCGCGGCGGCGCTGCCACGGGGCGTGTGCGTAGCGGGACAGTAGCGAAGCAGGTTCGCTCAGCGGAAGGCTCCGTCCAGAATCCGGGCACCGATAAGGAATGATTGCCCCCTTATGCCCTGATTTGTACGGGGGCCAGCAACCGGCACGCACCACCTCCGCGCTGCGCACACGCCCTGAGAACGCCCACGCCGACGCGGCCGGCGTCACCGCATCCGGGTGGCCCACTCCTGCACCTTGGCGATGCGCTGGCGCAGCTGCCCAGCCGTGGCCTCGGCGCTCGGCGGGCCGCCGCACACGCGCCGCAGCTCGGTGTGGATCACGCCGTGCGGCTTGCCGCTCTGGTGGACGTAGGCGCTGACCATCGTGTTGAGCTTCTTGCGCAGCTCCATCATCTCCTTGTGGGAGACGACGGGCCGCCGCTCGGCGGGCAGCTCCAGCAGGTCGGCCTCGGCGTCCGGCTTCTTGCGGCTGTGCGCGATCTGCCGGGCCTGCCGCTTCTGCAGCAGCAGCTGCACCTGCTCGGGTTCGAGGAGCCCGGGGATGCCGAGGTAGTCCTGCTCCTCCTCGCTGCCCGGGTGGGCCTGCATGCCGAACTCGGCGCCGTCGTAGAGGACCCGGTCGAAGACGGCGTCGGACTCCAGCGCCTCGAAGGGCAGCATGTCCTGTTCGCCGGTGTCCTCGTCCTGCTCCTTGTTCGCCTCCTCCATCTCCTTCTCGGACTCGGCGTAGGGGTCCTCCTCGCCCTCCTTCTTCGGCTTGTCGAGGGCGTGGTCGCGCTCGACCTCCATCTCGTTGGCGAAGGTGAGCAGGTCCGGGATGGTCGGCAGGAAGACGGAGGCGGTCTCGCCGCGGCGCCGGGAACGCACGAAGCGGCCGACGGCCTGCGCGAAGAAGAGGGGGGTGGAGATGGTGGTGGCGTAGACCCCGACGGCGAGCCGGGGCACGTCGACGCCCTCGGACACCATGCGGACGGCGACCATCCACCGGTCCTGGTTGCCGCTGAACTCGTCGATCCTGCCGGACGCGCCGGCGTCGTCGGACAGCACGAGGGTGGCCTTGCTGCCGGTGATCTCCCGGATGAGCTTGGCGTAGGCGCGCGCGGAGTCCTGGTCGGAGGCGATGACGAGGGCGCCCGCGTCCGGGATGGCCTTCCTGACCTCGGTCAGCCGCTGGTCGGCGGCGCGCAGCACGCTGGGCATCCAGTCGCCGCGCGGGTCCAGGGCGGTACGCCAGGCCTGGCTGATCGCGTCCTTGGTCATCGGCTCGCCGAGCCGGGCGGCCACCTCGTCGCCGGCCTTGGTGCGCCAGCGCATGTTGCCGCTGTAGGAGAGGAAGATGACGGGCCGCACGACGTGGTCGGCGAGCGCGTTGCCGTAGCCGTAGGTGTAGTCGGCGGCGGACCGGCGGATCCCGTCCTGGCCCTCCTCGTACGTCACGAAGGGGATGGGGTTGGTGTCGGACCGGAACGGCGTGCCGGTGAGCGCGAGGCGCCGGGTGGCCGGTTCGAAGGCCTCCAGACACGCCTCGCCCCAGGACTTGGAGTCGCCGGCGTGGTGGATCTCGTCGAGGATGACGAGGGTCTTGCGCTGCTCGACGCGGTTGCGGTGCAGCATGGGCCGCACGCCGACGCCCGCGTACGTCACGGCGACGCCGTCGTACTCCTTGCCGAGCGGGCCCGCGCTGTACTCGGGATCGAGCTTGATCCCTATCCGGGCGGCGGCCTCCGCCCACTGCTTCTTCAGGTGCTCGGTCGGCGCGACCACGGTCACCTGCTGCACGACGTGGTGGTGCAGCAGCCAGGAGGCCAGCGTCAGCGCGAAGGTAGTCTTTCCGGCGCCGGGTGTGGCGACCGCGAGGAAGTCGCGCGGCTGCTGCTGGATGTACTTGTCCATCGCCGCCTGCTGCCAGGCGCGCAGCTTGCCGGCGGTGCCCCAGGGGGCGCGGCCGGGGAAGGCGGGCGACAGATGGTGCGAGTGGGCGTGCGAGGCAGAAGCGGCGGTGGTAGTCACGGTCTCCGGAGAGGGTTGGGACGGCTCGGCTGCGTACGACGACCGGGCCACCCTACCGGCGGCGCGGCGGTGCCCATGCGCGGACGAGCGCGGGTCGGCCACGGGTGGGATTCACGTCACACGCGTCGCTCGCCGCAGCCCGTCAGCGCGCGAAGCGCGGCAGTTGCGCCGCGATCTTGGGTACGTCCAGGGCACCCTGGCAGACGTCCAGCACGAATCGCTCGGCCTCGTCCACGTCGAACTCCGCGTCGAGGGGGTGCCCGTTGATGTGCAGGTAAACCCAGGTCGCATACCAGGCGAGGCGCTTGTTGCCGTCCACCAGGCCGTGGTTGCGGGCGAGGGACTCCATCAGCGCTGCGGCCTTCTGCCACACGTCCGGGTAGGCGTCCTGCCCGAACACGCTCGACTGCGGACGCGCCAGAGCCGAGTCCAGCAGCCCGTAGTCGCGCACCTCGTCCGCCCCGAGCCGCTTCGCGAGGTTCAGCAGCTCGGGCAGAGTGAGGTAGTACATCAGGCGAGCCTCCGGTTCAACTCGGCGCTGGCCTGGAGCACATGCTCTGCCGCCTCGTTGAACAGTCGCGAGCGCTCGTTTACGGCAGCGATGACCGCGTCGTGAGCGAATGCCTGCATGCTGCGCCCTTCCGCCGCCGCACGCTCACGCAGGGCGTCGAGCTCTTCGTCCGTGAATCGCAGGTTCAGTCCGGCCATGCACCGATGGTACTACCCGGTACCACGCGGTGTCGTCCGTAGCCGCGTCGTCACCCACGCTCCCACCAGCGCCACCGCCGCCATCGGCAGGAACACCGCCGCGAAGGCGGCCGGACGGGACGCCGTGGCCTGGGTCGCCGCGTGGGTCACCGAGCCGCCGCCGAGGGCCGCGAAGGCGGCGCCGCCGGCGGCGAGCAGGATCACGTTGGCCAGGGCGTCGGAGATCTGCAGGGCGGCGGAGTTGGCGCCGGCCTCCTCGGGGGCGGAGAGCTGGAGCAGGAGCACGCTGGTGGAGGAGATCACCAGGCCCATCCCGAAGCAGCCGAACCCCCAGGCGACGGCCACGGTCCAGGCGGGCACGGCGTCGATCAGCACGCTCGGCGCGGCCGCGACGGCGGCCGCGGCCAGCAGCATCCCCACCGTCATCAGCCGCTCCCGGTACGGCTCCACGCGCGCCCGCGACTGCACCCACGATCCCAGCGCCCACGTCACGCCGCCCGCCGCGAGCGAGAGCCCGGCGAGCGTCGGGGACAGCCCCCGCTGGGTGACGAGCATCAGCGGCACGAACGACTCCGCGGCGATGAACGACCCGGCGGCGATGCCGCGCAGCAGCACCACGGACGGCAGCCCGCGCGCCGCCCGGTACGTGCCGCGCGGCAGCAGCCCGAGCACGGCCGGTACGAGCAGCGCGGCGCCGGCGGCGCCGGGCAGCAGCGAGATCCAGCGCAGGTCCTGGGCGGCGTACTGGAGCAGCCCGGCGCCGAGGGAGATGCCGAGGGCGAGCCGGATGCGGCGGCGGTCGAGGGAGGCGTCGGCCGCCCGCTCCACCGGGCCGGACGCCCGGCGCCGTATCTGCGGCAGCGCGAGCGCCAGCGGGAAGACCACCAGCACCGGGATGCCGACGAACACCCAGCGCCAGCCGAGGTGTTCGGTCACCGCGCCCGCGGCGAGCGGGCCGACCACGGACGGCACCACCCAGCCCGCCGCGAACGCCGCCATGATCGCCGGTCGCAGCCGCTCGGGATAGGCGCGGCCGACGACGACGTACAGCGCGACGATCACCAGCCCGCCGCCGAACCCCTGCACGGCCCGCCCGAGGACGAACACCCACATCGCTTGGGCCGTCCCGGCGAGCAGCAGCCCGGCGGCGAAGGCGGCGATGCCGGTCGTCAGCGACCCGAGCGGCCCCCGCCGGTCGGACCACTGCCCGGCGAGCACCATCCCGAACAGGCTGGTGGTGAAGTACCCGGAGAACGCGAACGCGTACAGCGACACCCCGTGCAGTTCCCGCGCCGCGACCGGCATCGCCGTGGCCACCGCCGTGGCCTCGAAGGCGATCAGCAGGACGACGGACACGATCCCGATGCTGAGCGCGCGATGGGACCGCCCCAGCACGCTCTCGTCGGCTCTGTCGGCTCTGTCGGCTCTGTCTGCGGGTTCGGTTTCGGTCGCGGTGTCCCGCGGCTCATGGACGGCCATGGTCGCCAGGGTAAGGTCCGCAGCCCGCTTTGACCCCTGTCCAAGGTCGCCCGGACTCCGGGACCTTGGTCCTACGCCCCCGCGCTTCCGGCCCGTTCATGAACGGCGTATGGCAGTCCCGTTGCGGCCCCCGCGATTCCCTTGAGTCCCTTCCCCGCCCCGTCCTACGGTCTTCTCATCGACACGGCCGTGTGCCCGAGTGGTTCAGGGACTCGCCTGCAAAGCGAGTTACGCGGGTTCAATTCCCGCCACGGCCTCCACCTGCCCGACCAGGCAGAACGAGAGGGCGGCACCCCAGGCGGGGTGCCGCCCTCCGGTCATGCGGGGTGCTGTGGCAAGTACCCGTTCGGGGGAGCTGCCGACTTCATGCGGTCGACGGGCGCGGACTCTGCGTAGCGTTCACCAGGAGTGACGCGCTGACGGATGCGAGCTGTACGCGCAGGCGATGCGCTTGTCTGTGACGCGGAGCGTGACCGGTTCCCGGGCGGCGCGTTGGGCGGGCGGAGTCCGGTGACTGCGAGGGTCGTACGGGAGGAGCCACGACGTGGGCGACGAGGTTCAGCAGCCGGAGTACGAGGTCGGGGCGGGCATTGTCTGCCTGTTCGGACGGCACTTGAAGCTGTTCCGGGAGCGGGCGGGGATGGACCGCGCGACGTCCGGGTCGCTGACCGGCTACTCGGCGTCGACGATCGCGTCGTTCGAGCAGGGGAGGCGTATCCCGCCGCCGAGATTCATCGACCAGGCGGATGAAGTGCTGGGTGCGGGCCGGGTGTTGAGCGCGAGCAAGGAGGAAGTGGCTCGCGCGCAGTATCCCGCCTTCTTTCGCGATGCGGCGCGGCTGGAGGCCAAGGCAGCAGCCCTGCATGTGTACGCCACCAAGGCCGTACCAGGGCTCTTGCAGACGGAAGACTACGCGCCCCGGCAGGGTCCACGTCCGCGACTCGAAGGACACGACCCGCGCCGCACTCGCCGTGGAGCCCACGGCGTGGACCGCGTTCGTCGAGTTCGCGGCACTCTGACAAGGCAGGGCCCTGGGCCGGCGCGTGCTCGCCCAGGGCCCTGCGCACGTCCGCAGGGAGTTGGAGCGGGTCCGCTTCACTCCGGGCAGGCTCCGTCGTGGTGGAGCAGGCAGAGGGTGAAGGCGAAGGTGGAGACGTCCGTGGACAGCGGGTGCGGGGGCGTGCCGGGGCCGCGCCAGGTCAGGATCGTGCCGGTGGCGCCGTCCAGCAGCACGGCGTGCTGCTCGTCCAGGTCGCCGAGGCGTATCAGGTGGGCCGGGCGCGGCGGAAGCCGGTCGGGCGAGGGGCCCGCGTCGGGGCGGTGGTCGTCCGCGTAGTACTCGGCCAGCGTCGGCAGCGGGATGTCCGTGTCCAGGTGGAAGAGGGCCGTGTCCTCGGGCAGGCCGGTCTCGCACAGGAAGCGGCGGGTCGGCTCGTGGGTGAGCGTGGACGGGAAGTCGATGTCCTCGAAGCGGACCAGCCTGCCGGGGCCGAACTCGCGGTCCAGCAGACGGGCGGGCAGGTCGAGGGCGAGGCCGGAGACGGTGGGGGTGACGGCGGACCGGGTCAGCGGGCGGGGCGCGTCCGCGTCGCCGGGCCGGCCGCGCAGGCCGGCCGGGCGCAGCAGGCCCCCGAACGCCTGCGGGTTCAGGCGGTCGTCGAACGCCTGCGGATTCGTATGGTCGTCGATCGACGCGGTCGCCGCGACGGCGGTGTCGGTCGTGCTCATGGTTCCCCCGGATGTGCTTGCTCGTCCCCGTGCGGGGAACGGCCACGTCGCCGTCCGGTCTCCGGCCGGAGGCCGCCGTCCCCACTGCCAGAACACTACGCCGCCCCACTGACAACGCCCCACCGACTTACGGTCCATTGACCAACGGCCCATTGAGCGGTGTGCATCGTGAGGACGCACCTCCGAGATCACTGCCGGCTGTCGGCCTCGGTGCGATCGCCGGCCTGGAGCGGTCGTGACGAGATCGCGAATCATCAGTATTCACGTAACAGTCGGTCTCAAAGTATTCCTAAACGATCGCCGGGGCCGTAAACCTCAGGGGTAAGTCACACACGAGACAAGCAGGACGATGACGAACCAACCTCCCGGCTACGGCTACCCGTCAGACCAGAACCAGAACCCCTATGGCCAGCAGCCTGCGCCCGGCTACGGCGCCCCGCAGGGCCCGTACGACTCGCAGCCCGGCCCGGGCTACCCGCCCCCGCCGCCGCCCGGTTACCCGCAGGGCGCCGGCCAGCTCCCGCCGTGGCTCGGCCAGGCCGGCCCGTACGGCCCGCCGCCGCCCGGCACCCCTACCCTGGCCAGTCCCGGCGACCGCTTCCTGGCCCGCCTGATCGACTTCGGCATCCTGCTGATTCCGTTGATCTTGGTCCAATTCACCATCGCGGTCGCGGTCGGCTCGATCGTGGCCGGCGTCATCGGCGCCGCACTCGTCTTCGGCTACGAGGGTGTGATGATGCTCACCCAGAACCAGCAGTCGATCGGCAAGAAGGTGATGAAGCTGCGGGTGGTCTCAGCGGCGCACGGTGGCCGTCCCTCCGACAACGAGCTCTGGATCCGCAGCGCGGTCTTCGGCCTGCCCCAGGCGGTCTACCTGGTTGGCTCGTTGTTCTCCCTGGTGAACGTGCTGTCGCTGCTCTGGGACAAGCCGCTGCAGCAGTGCTTCCATGACAAGGCGGCGAAGACCGTGGTGGTCAAGGAGGCCTGAACGGTCTCCGGTTGACCCCTGTGAGTCCGACGAAGCCCGGTTGCCCCGATCATCCTCGGGGGCAACCGGGCTTCGGGTTCCGTGCGGCGCCCGGGGAGGACGTCAGGCGACCCGCGCGCGTCCCGCACCGGCGAGGATCCGGACGAGGATCCGGGCCTGCGGCGGTTCGTGCTCGTGGGGATCCGGTGCGGTCACTGGCCCGTCACCACCGCCGCCTGGGGGCGGATGGGGAGGCGGTTGACCGGGCGGCCCGTGGCGGCGCGGACCGCGGAGGCGATCGCCGCCGGGGACGTGACGACCGGGACCGCGCTGACCGCCTTCGCGCCGAAGGGCGCGACCACGTCACGCTCCTCGACGAGCTTGACGATGCGGATGTCGGGCGCGTCCAGGGCCGTCGGGAGCGCGTATCCGGTCAGGTCGGGGTGGCGGATCAGGCCGCGGCCGGTGCGGAGGTTCTCGGTGAGCGCGATGCCCACGCCCTGGGTGACGCCCGCCTCGATGCGCGCGTGCAACTGCGCCGGATTCAGCACCCGGCCCACGTCCTGCGCCAGCGCCAGCTCCACCACCCGCACCGAGCCCAGCTCGACGTCGACGTCGACGACCGCGCGGATCGCGCAGAACGCCAGGCCCACGAAGGCGTCGCCCTGGCCGGAGTCGTCCAGCGGCTCCGTGGGGTGCGGGCGGCACTGGGCGGTCGCCCACAGCTCCTTGCCGTCCAGGGCCTCGGTGACGGTGGTCGACAGGACGCCGTCGTACGACGTGATCTTGCCGTCGGTGATCTGCAGCAGTTCGGTGGACATGCCGAACTTGTGCGCCAGGGGCTGCAGGAGCTGGGTGCGGACCATCTTCGCCGCGCGTTCCACCGCGCCGCCGGACACCCACGTGTGGCGGCCGCGGCAACCGGCGCCCGCGGGGGGCTGGTCGGTGTCCACCGGAGCCACGTGCACCTCGTCGACGCCCAGGGTCTCCTGCACGATCTGCCGGGCCAGCGTGGTGAAGCCCTGGCCGGTCTCGACGGCCGCGCACAGCACGGTCGCTACGCCGTCCTGGACGCGGACGGTCGCCGTGGAGACCTCGTCGGCGCCCTCCGCGCCGAGCATGTGCACCATGCCCAGGCCGTAGCCCACGCCCCGGCGCACCGCGCCCGGGTCGCCGGCGCCCTCGGGGCCGCCGGGCAGCAGCCACTCGTCCTCCGGCGTGTCCTTGGGCAGCGGCGGCAGCGGGAAGTCCCGTACCGCCTGGAGGAGTTCGGCGACGGGGGCCGGGCAGGTCACCGTCTGGCCGGTGGGGAGCACGTCCCCGGTGGCCAGCACGTTGCGCATCCGCAGCTCCGCCGGGTCGACGCCGAGCTTCTTCGCCAGCTTGTCCATCTGCGCCTCGTACGCGGCGCACACCTGCATCGCGCCCTCGCCGCGCACGTGCCCGGAGGGCGGGTTGTTGGTGCGTACCGCCCAGCCCTCGATGAAGGCGTTCGGCACGACGTACGGGCCGCAGGCGAACGCCACCGCGGCGGCCAGCGCCTCGGACGACGTGTCCGCGTACGCGCCCGCGTCGAGCAGGATCTGCGCCTCGACCTTCACCAGCCGGCCCTCGGCGTCGGCGTGGTGGCGGTAGCGCAGCAGGGTGGGGTGCCGGTGGGCGTGGCCGAGGAACGACTCCTCGCGGGTCGCCGTCAGCTTCACCGGGCAGCCGGTCTTCAGGGCGAGCAGGCCCAGCGGGAGTTGGAAGCCCTGGTCCTCGCGGTCGGCCGTCGCGCCGGGCACGCCGGTGACGACGATCTTCACGCGTTCGGGTGCCAGGCCGTAGCAGGCGGCGAGCGCGTCGCGGTCGGCGTGCGGGTCGGTGGAGGCCAGGTACAGCTCGACGCCGCCGTCGGGGCGCGGCACGGCGAGGCCGGCCTCGGCGCCGATCGGGGCGGGATCCTGGCGGCCGATGCGGTACAGGCCCTCGGCGACGACCTCGCCGACCGCCTCCGGGTCGCCGTGGCGCAGCGGGATGTGCCGGATCAGGTTGCCGTCGGGGTGCAGCGGCTCCGCCTCGAAGGCCTGCTCGGGGTCGGTCACCGGGTCGAGCACCTCGTACTCGACGATGACGGCGGCGGCGGCCATGCGCGCGGTGTCGGGGTGGTCGGCGGCGACGGCGGCGATGGGCTCGCCGTGGTGGCGTACGACCTCGGAGGCGAAGACCGGGCGGTCGGCCTTGCCGCGGCCGTGCAGCGGGGCGCCGGGGACGTCCTCGTGCGTGACGACGGCCCGCACGCCGGGCATCTCGCGCGCGTGGGAGGTGTCGATGGACACGATGCGCGCGTGCGCGTGCGGTGAGCGCAGGACGGCGGCCCACAGCAGGCCCTCGGCCCACAGGTCGGCCGCGTAGGGGAACGTGCCCTCGGTCTTGGCCCGGGCGTCGGCGGCCGGCAGGGAGGCGCCGAGGCCGTGCGGGATCGGCTCCGGGGCGGGTGCTGCCTCCGCGGCGGTGGTCGCGGTGGCGGCTTCGTTGCTCACGCCTGGCCTCCGTCCTGTCCGTACGCCTGGTCGTGCGTTCCGGGTGATCCGGGTGATCCGGGTGACTCGAACGCCGACGGGTTGACGCCGCCGGCGCCCGGTCCCGCCTGGTGCGGGATGCGCGCCTCGTCGGCGTGCGTCCCGGCATGCGTTTCGGCTTTCGCCTGGTGGTCCGTCGCGTCGTCGGCCGCGGAGTGCGCCTCGCGTTCGGCGACGACCTCCTGGACCGCGTCGACGACGCCCCGGTAGCCGGAGCAGCGGCACAGGTTGCCGCACAGCGCCTGGCGCGTCTCCAGCTCGGTCGGCGCGGGGTTGCCCTCCAGCAGGTCGTGCACCGTCATCGCCATGCCGGGCACGCAGAAGCCGCACTGCACCGCGCCGCACCGGGCCAGCGCCCGCTGCACGTCGGAGGGCTGCCCGTCGACGGCGAGCCCCTCGACCGTGCGGACCTCGCTGCCGGCGGCCGTCACGGCGGGCACCAGGCAGGACGCGACGAGCCGTCCGTCGACCTGGACGCTGCACGCGCCGCACTCGCCCTGCGAGCAGCCGTCCTTGGCGCCCGCGAGACCGAGCCGCTCGCGCAGCACGTACAGCAGCGACTCGCCGATCCAGGCGTCGGCGACGGGGCGGTCGGCGCCGTTCACCCGAAGGACGTAGGACGCGAGGGGGTGTTCCTCGCCGGTGGGCACGGGCGCCGGGCCGTCGTCCGTGGCGGCGGCGTCCGCCGGGCCGGCCGGGCCGACCGTGCCGTCCGCGTGGTCCGCTTGGTCCGCTTGGTCCGTGGAGTCGGCCTGGCGGGGGTCGGAGGGGGCCTGCGGGGGGCCGTCGGCCTCCGGGTTCTCCTGCGCGGTCGCGGCGGGTTCGTCCGCCGGCCCGGCCTGCTCTCCGGCCGACGGTTCCTCGGCCGGCTGCTCTCCGGGCGTCGGCTCCTCGGCCGGCGGTTCCTCGGCCGGCTGTTCTCCGGCGGGCTCCGTGAAGGGCTCTACGGCCCCTTCAGAGGCCGCGGCGGCGCCTTGTGCGGCCTCAGCCGCCCCAGCGGCCTCGCCGGCCTCCTGAGCCCGCTGTGCGGCTTTCTGGACCGCCTCCGCGACCTGGGCGGCACGCGCCGCCTCCGCCGCCGCGTGCGACCCGGGGTCCTGCTCCTGCTCGCCGGACGCGGCCGGGTGCTCGTGCGCCGGGTGCTCCGGCGCCGCGGCGTCGTGCCCGGCGGGAGCGTGCCCGGCGGAGTCGTGCCCGGCGGAGTCGTGCCCGGCGGGAGTGTGCCCGGCCGGGCTGTCCGCGGCCGGCTGGGCGTCGTGGCCCGGTGCGGGCGTCCCGTAGGCGTACCCGGCGTCCACCGGTGGCTGCGCGTACCCGGCGCCCGGCGGTTGTGCGTGGCCCGGATGCCGGTGCGGCTCGTACGGCTCGTGCGGCCGTCGGGGGTCGGCGTGCGGGGCCGTCCGCTCGTCCGTCGCGCCCTCGACGGCGGCGCCCCACGCCTGGCCCGCCCCCTCGGTCGCCCACGGCGCGGGCGCGCCGCCGGGCAGGGTGGCGGGGGGCGTGCCGCCCCACTGCTGGACCAGCGACGACGTGGTGAACTCGCCCGACTCGTCCGGCAGGTCGCCCCCGGCGACGGGGATCGACCACTCCCCGGTCACGTCCTGGCCGGGCGCGGGCGCCGGCGCGGGCTGCGGGGCGGGCGGGGCCTCGTGGCCGGCGTTGTCGCCGAAGTTCCACTGCTGCGTGGCACCCGGGTGGTACGTGAACCGGTCGTCCGGCGCGCCCTGGGCGGCGGCGTTCGGGTCGGGCCACGGGGCGCCGTCGGCCGGCGCCGCCCACGCGCCCGGCGCCGCGGGGTCCCCGGCGCCGGGGGCGGGGGTGGCCGTTATCTGCGGGGGCACGTAGCCGTGGCCCGGCGCGGCGAGGGGGGTGTCGTAGGCGGCGAGCAGCTCGTCGATGCCGCCCTCGGGGAGCTTCACGAAGGCGGTGGCGCCGTCGTCGTAGTCGCCCTGGGGCAGCGGGTCCCAGCGTCCCGCGCCGCCCTGGGGCGCGTCCTGTCCGTGCTGGTCGTCGGTCACGACAGCGCCCTCCCCAGTGCTCGTCGGGCCAGCGCGGCGACGGTGCGCCGCAGGTGCAGTACGGCGGGCGGAAGCTGCGGCACCGAGCCGTCCGCCTCCGGGGCCGGGTCGGGGATGCAGGCCGCGGCGACGTACTCGCCGAAGGCGCCCAACGCCTCCGGGACGATCGCGCGGTTGTTGTCCCAGTCGATCAGCCGGGCGACCCAGTGCTCGGCCTCGAGGGGCCGCAGCGGCATCGGCGCTATGGCGCCGACGGCGCACCGGACGCCGCGCCGGGCCGGGTCGAGGACCAGGGCGACGGACGCGACGGCGCGCCCGGGGCCGGTGCGTCCGGTGGCCTTGAGGAAGACCTGCGGGGCGTGCAGCAGCGGCACCCGTACGTAGCCGATGAGTTCGCCGCCGCGCAGCATGTCGACGCCGGCCAGCAGGTGCGAGACCGGCAGCTCCCGGCGGGCTCCGCCCGGGCCCGCGATGATCAGCGTCGCCTCCAGGGCGGCCAGCACCGGAAGCGCGTCCCCGGTGGGCGCGGCGGAGGCGATGTTGCCCCCGAGGGTGCCGGCGTTGCGGATCTGCGGCGGGCCCGCCGCGCGCGCGGACGCGGCGAGCGCCGGGATGAGCGCGGCGAAGTCGGGGCGGCCCATGCGCGCGTGGGTGAGGCCCGCGCCGAGCAGGGCGTGGCCGTCCTGGTACTGCCAGCCGCGGATCTCGCTGATCCGGCCGAGGCCGACCAGCGCGGCGGGTCTGAGCTGCCCGGAGTTGACGGCGGCCATGAGATCGGTGCCACCCGCGACGGGCACGGCGGCTGGCATGGCGGTCAGCGCCGCCACGGCCTCGTCCAGCGTCGCGGGCAGCGTCACGGCCTGCGCCGCCTGCGGTGCGTGCATGGTCAACCCGGCTGCCCCTTCCCGCTGCCCCACCTGGTCCCAGCTGGTCCCGCCTGTTGCGCCGTACGGTACGTGCCGACAGGGCGGACGTGGCAACTCTGGCACATCTTCGCAGGGCCCGAAGACGGGGGTCCGCTAGGAGGCATTCGCCCGCCTCACCAGGGAGATGGTCCGTTTTCACACGGCATCACCTGGGCAATCCGGTTGGCGCCCTTCGGTGATGCTTGCGATGTTTTTCCCGCCTCCGTTCGGGAGGTCGGCTACCTGTTCGGGGGCGTGCCCTCGACCGGACGCCCGGGCACGCCGGGGCGCCGCTGCCACGGCCGTGGTCCGGCGGGCGGCCGGTAGGCGACCCCCAGGGCGTCAAGTCGCCGATAATGCGCGGCCATTCGCCGCTCGAAGCCGGCCAGGTCCCGCTGCCCGGGGGCCGGCAGGCGACTCCAGGCCACCTCGGCGAAGGCCGCGAGCCGCGGGAACGTCTGGTAGTCCACGCGGGCGCGGTCCTCCATCACCTCGGTCCACACGTTCGCCTGGGCGCCCAGCACATGGCGGGCCTCCTCCTCGGTGAGCTGCGGCGGGACCGGCTCGAAGCGGTAGACGTCCTCCAGGGTGCGCACGTACCCGATCGGCACCGGCTCGTCCTCGCCCGGCGCCTGACGGTAATCCAGGTACACGTACTGCTCGGGGCACATGACGACGTCGTGGCCGGCCCGCGCGGCGGCCACCCCGCCCGCGTAGCCGCGCCACGACGACACCGCCGCGCCCTCGGCGAGGCCGCCCTGGAGGATCTCGTCCCAGCCGATGAGCCGCCGCCCGCGCGCGGACAGCCACGCGTCGAAGTGCCCGATGAACCACGCCTGCAGCCCGTCCTCGCCGGCGAGTCCGAGTTCCCTGATGCGCGCCTGCGCGGCCGGGGACCGCCGCCACTGGTCCTTGAGGCATTCGTCGCCTCCGACGTGGACGAACCGCGAGGGGAAGAGGTCGAGCAGTTCTTCGAAGACGCCCTCGTAGAAGCGGATGGTGTCGTCGGTGGGGGCGAGTACGTTCGGGGAGATCCCCCAGTCGTCCCAGACGGAGAGGGCGGCGGTGTCGACGACGTCGGTGTTGCCGAGTTCCGGGTACGCGGCGATGGCGGCCTGCGAGTGGCCGGGCACGTCGATCTCGGGGACGACGGTGATGTGCCGCTCGGCCGCGTAGGCGACGATCTCCCGGATGTCGTCCTGCGAGTAGAAACCGCCGTGCGGCTTCGGCTCCCACAACGGCGAGGCACGGTGGCCGAATCTCGTGCGCGCCCGCCAGGCGCCGGTCTCGGTCAGCTTCGGGTACCGCAGGATCTCGACGCGCCAGCCCTGGTCGTCCGTCAGGTGGAGGTGCAGCACGTTGAGTTTGTGCGCGGCCATCAGGTCGAGGTAGCGCAGGACGTCGTCCTTGGGCATGAAGTGCCGGGCGACGTCGAGCAGGAGGCCGCGCCAGCCGAAACGGGGCGAGTCCTCGACGCGGGTGAGCGGGATGCGCCACCGCCGGCCGGGGAGGGGGGCGCGCCGGAAGGCGTCCGGACCCAGCAGCTGCCGCAGCGTCTGGGCGCCCCAGAAGACTCCGGCGGGGCCGCCGCCCGCGAGGTGCGCGCCGTCCGGCGTGACGGCGAGCCGGTAGCCCTCGGCGCCGAGGTCCTCGGTGACCCGCGGGTCGACGGACAGGCGGAGCACGCCGGGCCCGCCCGGGTCCCCGGGGGGAAGCGGCAGGCCGGTGGCCGCGCCCAGCGTCGCGCGCAGCCAGCGTTCCGTGCGCTCCGTGCCGGTCCCGGCGGCCAGCGCGGTTCGCGGGCCGAGTTCGAGGAAGCGGTCCGCACGGGCCGTCGCCTGCCGGGGTTCGGGAATCAGGTCCACCACGTCAGCCCTTCACCGCTGTCGCCCGGCCCGGAGACCGGCCGTCGTCGTGCCGCCGCGCGCGACGGGGGCTCGCCGCGTACGACGGAGGCTCGCTGCGCGCGACGGAGGCTCGCTCGGCACCACCGAGGCCTGCTCTGCGCGACGGAGGCTCAACGGAGGCTACGGAGTCCGGCGACGCGCCCACAAGAGGTCTCGACCACTTCATGGCCGGAAGACGCGAAAGCCCCCCGGGTCGCGCGGAACCGCGCCCCGGGGGGCTCGCGAACGTCCGGCGGTACGGGCTACTTGCCGCCGTCGCCCTTGTCGTCGCCGCCGCTGCCCATGGACTCGTAGATCTCCTTGCACATGGGGCACACGGGGTACTTCTTCGGGTCACGGCCCGGCACCCAGACCTTGCCGCACAGCGCCACGACGGGGGTGCCGTCGAGAGCGCTCGCCATGATCTTGTCCTTCTGGACGTAGTGGGCGAAGCGCTCGTGGTCGCCGTCGCCGTGCGACACCTGCGGCGTCGGCTCTACGAGGGTCCCCGTACCAGTCCCGCGCTCGGGCTCGAGAGTGCTCATGCCGCCAAGAGTACTGAAGCTCACACCCATCAGTTGAGCGAAGGGTCGTCCGGGTACGTGGCCACCATCGCCAGTTCGCTGCGCTGGCGGCGCAGCACCTCGCGCCAGAGCCGCTCCGGGAACGGCGAGGAGACGTCGCCGGGCTCGGACTCGACGACGTACCAGGCGCCCTCCGCCAGCTCGTCCTTCAGCTGGCCCGGGCCCCAGCCGGCGTACCCGGCGAAGATCCGCAGGGAGCCGAGGGCCGAGGCGAGCAGCTCCGGCGGCGCCTCCAGGTCGACCAGGCCGATCGCGCCGTGCACCCGGCGCCAGCCCAGCGGGGCCCGCTCCCCGGCCGCCCCGCCCGGGATGACGGCCACGCCGAGAGCCGAGTCCAGCGACACCGGGCCGCCCTGGAAGACGACGCCGGGCTCGCCGGCGAGGTCCGCCCAGCCCTCCAGGATGTCGCCCACGTCCACCGGGGTCGGACGGTTGAGGACGACGCCGAGGGAGCCCTCCTCGTCGTGGTCGAGAAGGAGCACCACCGCACGGTCGAAGTTCGGGTCCGCCAGGGCGGGCGTTGCCACGAGCAGCCGCCCTGTGAGCGAGGACACCTCGGTCATGCCAGACATGATCCCGCATCTTCCGCCGGAGTGGGGAGGCAATGCGGGTAAGGGGGTGAGCGCACCTCAGGACGGTTCGGAGCACGCCGGGCGCACGAACGGGGCGGTGACCGCGCGTGCCCGGCGGGGAACGGTTCGTGTTGTGACACAGCTATGACAAGGCTGGGGCGTTCTCGGGCTTACTGAAGGGGGGTGGGCGGCGATTACCCTTTCCCTTCTGGCCCTGCCCCACTCATCGGAACGCGAGATACATGACCGTCAACGACGATGTCCTGCTTGTCCACGGCGGAACCCCGCTGGAGGGCGAGATCCGTGTCCGCGGTGCGAAGAACCTCGTGCCGAAGGCCATGGTCGCCGCCCTGCTGGGCAGTGGGCCGAGTCGACTGCGCAACGTGCCGGACATCCGTGACGTGCGTGTCGTACGCGGCCTGCTGCAGCTGCACGGGGTGACGGTCCGTCCGGGTGAGGAGCCGGGCGAGCTGGTGCTCGACCCGACCCACGTCGAGAGCGCCAACGTGGCCGACATCGACGCCCACGCGGGGTCGAGCCGCATCCCGATCCTGTTCTGCGGCCCGCTGCTGCACCGGCTCGGGCACGCGTTCATCCCCGGCCTCGGCGGCTGCGACATCGGCGGCCGGCCCATCGACTTCCACTTCGACGTGCTGCGGCAGTTCGGCGCGAAGATCGAGAAGCGGGCCGACGGGCAGTACCTGGAGGCGCCGCAGCGGCTGCGCGGCACGAAGATCCGGCTGCCGTACCCGTCCGTCGGCACGACCGAGCAGGTGCTGCTGACGGCCGTCCTCGCCGAGGGCGTGACGGAGCTGTCGAACGCCGCGGTCGAGCCGGAGATCGAGGACCTGATCTGCGTCCTGCAGAAGATGGGCGCCATCATCGCGATGGACACCGACCGCACGATCCGCATCACGGGTGTGGACCGGCTCGGCGGCTACAACCACGGCGCCCTGCCCGACCGCCTGGAGGCCGCCTCCTGGGCGTCCGCGGCACTCGCGACCGAGGGCGACATCTACGTCCGCGGCGCCCAGCAGCGGTCGATGATGACGTTCCTCAACACCTACCGCAAGGTGGGCGGCGCCTTCGAGATCGACGACGAGGGCATCCGTTTCTGGCACCCGGGCGGGCAGTTGAAGTCCATCGCCCTGGAGACGGACGTGCACCCCGGTTTCCAGACGGACTGGCAGCAGCCGCTGGTGGTGGCCCTCACCCAGGCGACCGGCCTGTCCATCATCCACGAGACGGTCTACGAGTCCCGGCTCGGCTTCACCTCCGCGCTCAACCAGATGGGCGCGCACATCCAGCTCTACCGGGAGTGCCTGGGCGGCTCCGACTGCCGCTTCGGGCAGCGCAACTTCCTGCACTCCGCGGTCGTTTCGGGCCCCACCAAGCTCCAGGGCGCCGACCTGGTCATCCCCGACCTGCGCGGCGGGTTCTCGTACCTGATCGCCGCGCTCGCGGCCCAGGGCACCTCCCGCGTCCACGGCATCGACCTGATCAACCGCGGCTACGAGAACTTCATGGAGAAGCTCGTCGAGCTCGGCGCGAAGGTGGAACTGCCGGGCAAGGCGCTCGGCTAGTTCTTCGGTCCCGGACGTGGCCGACGGCTGCCGGGCTTGATCACGGCGAAGACCTGCGTGCGGTGGGGTAGGCCGCGTCGGCCTCGCCGCTGGGGCCGTCGACCTTGTTGGCGCACAGCACGACGGGCTTGCCGGCCTTGCGCAGCAGCCGTACGACGGCC
>NZ_JBFADM010000017.1:46847-128957 GCF_040641355.1 Streptomyces sp. NPDC020996 | reverse complement strand
AGACGGTTGCGCTGCTCAACGCGGCCGGTCCCGGCGATCACCTCATCCACCAGATGAGGCGGAAACGCCTGCGTCAGCACCCCGACCGCAATCCGGTCCGACAACCGCTCACCCGCAGGCGTCCTGGCCTGCCCCGCCCTCGCCACACGAACAACAACGAGACACAACCACTTAAGTCACCGGCATTGGCTCTAGACGCGCTCCGGACGCGCTCCGGACGTGCTCCGGACGGCGACAGACCGCAGGTGCGGCACGCAGCCGCGTGGCCGGGTCCGCCGGCTCAAGTCGGGGGCGCGGTACGGCTGCGGCACCGTGATCGCCGCGACCCGCGACCTGAACCCGGTCGCGCAGCGGATCGCCGCGGCGGCGCTCAAGTAGCCGGTACGGGGGCGGTGTCCGGGGCGAGCGCCGCCAGCCGCTTGATCTTCTGGCGCACGACGTACAGCGGGATCACCCCGAAGACGCCGAACGACATGTCGATCACCGTCCACCAGAAGGGGATGCCGCGGATCGGCCCGCACACCAGCGCCAGCGGGACGATCCCGGCGCAGGCGATCATTCCGAACTCGACCACCCAGATGTTGCGGACGGGGTCGCGGTAGGGGCCGTAGAAGGCCACCGCGATCACCAGGTGGGCGAAGGCCAGCCAGTCCGTGCCATAGAGCAGGAAGGGGTAGTCGGCGTCGGCGGTGTCGACTCCGCGCCGCACGCGCTCGATCCAGTCGGTGAGCGCGGGCAGCTGGTCGGACCCGGACAGCGACCGCAACAGGTCCTCGGTCCAGCGGAGTTCGTGGACGAGGGGGAAGGCCGTGGCACCACTGAGCACCAGGCAGACGACGAAGAGGACCAACCAGGCGCGTATGCCCTTCAGCAGGGCGGCTCTGTCGCTCATGACGGCAGCGTAGCCCTGCATTTGAACGTGTTCAAAAGTGCCCCTCCGGAAGAGACGCGCGTCGATCCGCTCCGCGCGCCGCCACACCGCATCCGGCGCGGCCGGGAACCGCTCGTGCGACGCGGGCAGTTCGCGCTGCGGCAATCCGTCAGCGCGGCCGACTCACCGGCGTCGCACGGGAACCAGGCCGTCGGCGGCCCCAAGGCATCCGCGCCGCAGGCACGTTCGCCGCCCGGCGGGTCGTGCCTCGCTTCGCTCATCCCCGTGATTCCGCGGTGGAGGACGGGACGGGGCCCCGGCTGGGGGACGTCGACGGCGCGGCCTTGCGCGAGCCCGTCGAGCTGGTCGAGCCCGTCGAGGGCGTACGGGAGGTCGGGCCGGTGGGCTCCGGCCGACCGGTCTGGCCGGTGCGGCCGCTCCGGCCGGTCCGGTCGGTCCCGTCGGCCGGGGTAGGGACGACGGTTGCGGGGCGGGTGGGGCCGGTCACGGTCGGCGGCGAGGTCGACGGGCTCGGCCCGGTCGCGGGGCCGCTCGCGGGCGGCGGGGCGAGCGGGACCGCCGGGGGCGCGGGCGTCCCGGGGCCGAACGACCGCAGCGGCAGCGCGACGAGCACGGCGACGGCGCAGACGGCGCCGGCTCCGGCCGCGGCACGCAGCAGCCGGCGGCGCGCCGCACCGCGGCGGATCGCCTCGTAGCGGCCCGGAGGCGGACCGAGATGGCCGGCCGGGGGGCGCAGCAGGACGGTCAGGGGGTCGTCGGGGTCGAAGTCCGGGCCGTCGTCAGCGTGTGTGATCAAGGCTTCTCCTCAGGTGGGCGCGGAGCAGCTCGCGAGCCGTGTGCAGATCGGCCTTGACGGTCCCTTCCTTGCGCCCGGTCAGCACGGCCACCTCCCGGATCGGCATGTCAGCGTAGTAGTGCAGCAGGATCGGCACCCGCAGCCGGTCCGGCAGGGACTGCACGAGCAGGCGCACCGACGGGTCGGCCGGTTCGGCGGGCGGGCGCACCGCGGCCTCGACGGTGGCCCGGCGCACCGCCCGGCGCTCGCGCTCCAGCTTGCGCCAGTGGTCGCGGACCAGGTTGGCGGCGGTCACGTAGAGGAAGCCCTGGGGTTCGGCCACGGCCGTCCAGCGGGCCCAGAGCCGGGTGAACGCCTCCGAGGCGATCTCGTGGGCCGTCTCGTCGTCGTCGACGAGACGGCGGCACCAGCCGGCGAGGCGCGGATAGAGGGCGGCGAACAGCTCGGACGCCGCCCTCTCACGGGACCGTTTCACCGTTCTCCCGCAGCACTCGGTGCCGGTGCGGCGAAGACGATCACGTTGTCGCGGTAGCCGTCGCCGCTGCGCGGTCCGCCGCACGTGACGAGACGCAACTCCGGCCGGTCCACGTTCCCGTAGACGTCGTCGGTCGGGAAGTCCGCCTTGGCGACGGTGCGCACGGCGGTGACGGCGAACCGCACCGTCCCGCCGTCGGCCAGGCGCACCGCGATCCGGTCGCCGCGGCGCAGTTCCGCGAGGTGCCGGAACACCCCGTCCCCGTAGGCGCCGACGGTGACATGACCGAGAATCACCGAGGGACCGGTCTGTCCCGGCGCCGGCGAGTGGCGGTACCAGCCCGCCCGGTCGTGCGCCGTGATCGGGGGGACCTGCACGGTGCCGTCGGCGGCCAGTCCCAGCCGCAGGACGGGGGTGTCGACCCCGATGGCGGGAATGCGCAGCCGTACCGGAGCCGAGCGCGCGGAGGCGTGCCCCGCTGCGCCCGCTGCGGCGGAACCGGTCCTCTCGGTTCCCAGCGTCCTTTCCGGCGAGACCTTCGCCGGCCCGGGGCCACCGCAGCCCGCGAGCAGCACGGCCGCCGCCGAGGTGAGGAAGGCGCGCCTGGCGAGCGGGGTCACTCCCCCGTCGCCCGCCGACGCCGTACCAGGAGGACCGCGCCCCCGCCCGCGACGACCGCCGCGGCGGCGCCACCGCCGATCAGCCCGGCCACGCCGCCGGACTCGGGCGAGGCGGGCGCCCGGCCGGTGTCCGGCGCCCCGCTGGGCACGACGGTGACCTGGTCCGAGGGCCGCTGGGACGGAGCCGGGCTCGTCCGCGTGCGGTCGGTGGCGCTCGGCACCGGGGTGGGGTCGTCGGTGGGCCGGGTCGAGGGGGCGACGGTGGGCCGGGTCGAGGGGGCGTCGGTGGGCCCGGTCGAGGGGGCGGTGGTGGGCTGGCGGGGTGTGGGCGAGGAGGCCGCCGTCGCCCCGTCGGCGAACGCGGGCACCGCGCCCGCCAGGACGGCGGTGCACGCGAGTACCAGGGCACTGAGGCCGGTTCGGCGCATGGATCGCTCTCTTTCGTCGGTCCGCCCGCCGGTGGACCGGCGGGATGGTCACGGATCGAGCGGAGAGACGAGGCAGCCCCCGAAGGGGTTGTAAAGAGAAGGCAAAGCCGACGGGCGTGAGGACCCCTGGAGGAGGCCCTCCGGAAACAGCACGGCCCCCGGACGGGACAAGTCCCGGTGAGAAGTCCCGGTGACAGGTCCCGTCCAGGGGCCGTGGGCGGACGCCGAGGCGCCGAAGGCCTTACGCGTCCAGCGACGTCATCACGTGCTTGATCCGCGTGTAGTCCTCGAAGCCGTACGCCGACAGGTCCTTGCCGTAGCCGGACTGCTTGAAGCCGCCGTGCGGCATCTCGGCCACCAGCGGGATGTGCGTGTTGATCCACACGCAGCCGAAGTCCAGCTTCTTCGACATGCGCATCGCGCGGCCGTGGTCCTTGGTCCACACGGAGGAGGCCAGCGCGTACTGGACGCCGTTGGCCCACTCCACCGCCTGGTCCTCGTCCCGGAAGGACTGGACGGTGATGACCGGGCCGAAGACCTCCTTCTGGATGATCTCGTCGTCCTGCTTCAGGCCGGAGACGACGGTCGGGGCGTAGAAGTAGCCCTTGTCGCCGACCTGGTGACCGCCGGCCTCGACCTTGGCGTGGGCGGGCAGCCGCTCGATGAAGCCGGAGACCTGCTTGAGCTGGTTGGGGTTGTTCAGCGGGCCGAAGAGGACGTCCTCGTCGTCCGGCTGACCGGTCTTCGTCTCGGACGCGGCCTTGGCGAGCGCGGCGACGAACTCGTCGTGGACGGACTCGTGGACGAGGACGCGGGTGGCCGCCGTACAGTCCTGGCCGGCGTTGAAGAAGCCCGCCACCGAGATGTCCTCGACGGCCTTGGCGATGTCGGTGTCCTCGAACACCACGACCGGCGCCTTGCCGCCCAGCTCCAGGTGGACGCGCTTGACGTCCTTGGAGGCGGACTCGGCGACCTGGATGCCCGCGCGGACGGAGCCGGTGATGGAGGCCATCGCCGGGGTCGGGTGCTCGACCATCATGCGGCCGGTCTCGCGGTCGCCGCAGACGACGTTGAAGACGCCCTTGGGCAGGATCGAGCCGAGGATGTCGGCGATCAGGACGGTCGAGGCCGGGGTGGTGTCCGACGGCTTCAGCACGACCGTGTTGCCGGCGGCGATCGCCGGGGCGAACTTCCACACGGCCATCATCATCGGGTAGTTCCACGGCGCGACCTGCGCGCAGACGCCGACCGGCTCGCGGCGGATGATCGAGGTCATCCCCTCCATGTACTCGCCGGCCGAGCGGCCCTCGAGCATCCGGGCCGCGCCCGCGAAGAAGCGGATCTGGTCGACCATCGGCGGGATCTCCTCGGACCGCGTGAGCCCGATCGGCTTGCCCGTGTTCTCCACCTCGGCCGCGATCAGTTCCTCGGCACGCTCCTCGAACGCGTCCGCGATCTTCAGCAGAGCCTTCTGGCGCTCGGCCGGGGTCGTGTCGCGCCAGCCCGGGAAGGCCGCGGCGGCGGCCGCCATGGCGGCGTCCACGTCCGCCTGACCGGACAGCGGGGCGGTCGCGTACGCCTCGCCCGTCGCGGGGTTGACCACCTCGGTGGTCCGTCCGTCGGCGGCGTCCCGGAACTCACCGTCGATGTAGTTGCGCAGACGACGCAGCTCGGTGCTCACTGCCGGCCTCCTGTCGGGTTTCTGGTGTCCGATTGCTGAGACCCACACACTAATCGGCGAGCCGACGTTTTCAACACCCCCGATCGCGTCATCGCTGCGAAATCCGCAGGTCTCAGTCACGTAAACAACGAATTTCATCGCCTCACCCTTGCGGAACTGTCGAGACGTCGTGCACAGTGACCTGGTGGCCAGTCGAAGCGCAGACCAGAGGGACTCCCGCGAGTCCAGGAACGGCACCCCTCATCTGGATGCCGTCTCGCTCGCCATCATCGAGCAGCTCCAGGAGGACGGCCGCCGGCCGTACGCCGCGATCGGCAAGGCCGTCGGCCTGTCCGAGGCGGCCGTGCGCCAGCGCGTCCAGAAGCTGCTCGACCAGGGCGTGATGCAGATCGTCGCCGTCACGGACCCGCTCACCGTGGGATTCCGGCGGCAGGCGATGGTCGGCGTCAACGTCGAAGGCGACCTCGATCCTGTGGCCGACGCGCTGACCGACATGTCGGAAGTCGAGTACGTGGTGATGACCGCGGGCTCGTTCGACATCCTCGCCGAGATCGTCTGCGAGGACGACGACCACCTGCTGGACGTCATCAACAAACGCATCCGGGCCCTGCCCGGCGTGCGCTCCACCGAGAGCTTCGTCTACCTCAAGCTCAAGAAGCAGACCTATATGTGGGGAACCCGATAACCGTGAGCTCAAAGGACCTCAGCCGCACCGCGTACGACCACCTGTGGATGCACTTCACCCGCATGTCCTCGTACGAGAACTCGCCCGTGCCCACCATCGTGCGCGGCGAGGGCACCTACATCTACGACGACAAGGGCAAGCGCTACCTCGACGGTCTCGCGGGCCTGTTCGTGGTGCAGGCCGGTCACGGCCGCACGGAGCTCGCCGAGACCGCCTTCAAGCAGGCCCAGGAACTGGCGTTCTTCCCGGTGTGGTCCTACGCCCACCCGAAGGCCGTCGAGCTGGCCGAGCGCCTCGCCGACCACGCCCCGGGCGACCTGAACAAGGTGTTCTTCACCACCGGCGGCGGCGAGGCCGTCGAGACCGCCTGGAAGCTCGCCAAGCAGTACTTCAAGCTCGTCGGCAAGCCGACCAAGTACAAGGTCATCTCCCGCGCGGTCGCCTACCACGGCACCCCGCAGGGCGCCCTGTCCATCACCGGCCTGCCGGGCCTGAAGGCCCCCTTCGAGCCCCTCGTCCCGGGCGCGCACAAGGTCCCGAACACCAACATCTACCGCGCCCCGATCTTCGGCGACGACCCGGAGGCGTTCGGCCGCTGGGCCGCCGACCAGATCGAGCAGCAGATCCTCTTCGAGGGCCCGGACACCGTCGCCGCGGTCTTCCTGGAGCCGGTGCAGAACGCCGGCGGCTGCTTCCCGCCGCCGCCCGGCTACTTCCAGCGCGTGCGCGAGATCTGCGACCAGTACGACGTGCTGCTGGTGTCGGACGAGGTCATCTGCGCCTTCGGCCGCCTGGGCACGATGTTCGCCTGCGACAAGTTCGACTACGTCCCGGACATGATCACCTGCGCCAAGGGCATGACGTCGGGCTACTCCCCGATCGGCGCGTGCATCGTCTCCGACCGGCTGGCCGAGCCGTTCTACAAGGGCGACAACACCTTCCTGCACGGCTACACCTTCGGCGGCCACCCGGTCTCCGCCGCGGTCGGCCTCGCCAACCTCGACCTGTTCGAGCGCGAGAACCTCAACCAGCACGTGCTCGACAACGAGGGCGCGTTCCTGTCCACCCTGCAGAAGCTGCACGACCTGCCGATCGTCGGCGACGTCCGCGGCAACGGCTTCTTCTACGGCATCGAGCTCGTGAAGGACAAGGCCACCAAGGAGTCCTTCAACGACGAGGAGACCGAGCGGGTGCTGTACGGCTTCCTGTCGAAGGCCCTCTTCGACAACGGCCTGTACTGCCGTGCCGACGACCGTGGCGACCCGGTCATCCAGCTCGCCCCGCCGCTGATCTCCAACCAGGAGACGTTCGACGAGATCGAGCAGATCCTGCGCGCGACGCTGACGGAGGCGTGGACGAAGCTCTGATCGTCCGCCAAGAAGATCATCTACGGCCCCGGTGCCGCCCGTTCGAGTGAGAAACGGGCGCCCGGGGCCGCGTGCTGTCCGGCCTCCCCCGGCGAGCTGCCTAGCGTGCCCAGTGACCGATAGGCGCTGTCTTCGTTCCCCCGGACGGGGGATTGGCACGGCAATCACGGATCTGAACCGAGGTGTACGCCCATGGTGGCCCCGCCGGACAACGACGTGCTCTGGGCCCGCGCCCTGCACTACCAGCACAACGACGGCTCGCCCGCGCTCAGCGGTGTCTCGCTGGGCGTCCGGGAGGGCGAGATCCTCGCCGTCAGCGGCCCGCGGGGCAGCGGCAAGACGACCCTGCTGCGCTGCCTGTGCGGACTGCTGCCCGCGCAGCGCGGCGAGGTGTGGTTCAACAGCACGCCCGTGCACACCATGGGCGCCCCGAGCCGGGAACGACTGCGCCGGGACCGCTTCGGCTGGATCGATCCGGCCCCCGTCCTCGTGCCCGAGCTGAACGTCTGGGAGAACGCCGCGCTGCCCCTGATGCTGCGCGGCACGAGCCGCCGCCGCGCCAAGACGGCCGCCCTGGAGTGGCTGGAGCGCCTCGACGTCGGCGCCAAGGCGCGCAAACGGCCGCACGAGCTCCTCCAGGCGGAACGGCAGCGCGTGTGCATCGCGCGGTCGCTGGCCCCCGAACCGACGGTGCTGTTCGCCGATGAGCCGACCGCTCCCCTGCACCGCGCCGACCGCGTCCACGTGCTGCGCACGCTCACCACGGCGGCCCGCTCGCACGGCATCACCGTGGTGCTGGCCACCGACGACCCGCGGACCGCGGCCCAGGCCGACCGCACGGTGTCGCTGCTGGACGGACGGCGCGTGAAGACCGTGCACCTGCCGCCGGTCACCGAGGCGGAAGGCCGGGCCGCGTGCTCGCTCTCCGTCTGACCCGCGGCGCCCACCCCGCCGTCCAGCTGCGCCGGCTGCTGGTGGCGGTGGCCTCGGCGGGCACGGGCTTCCTGCTGCTGTGCACCCTCGGCCACGCGCTGGGCCACCCGGACACGCCCGGCACCTCGCTGCTGCGCCTCGCCTGGTGCCTGACACCGCTGGCGGCGACCGTGCACTTCGCGGTCGCGGCGGCCCGTACCGACCCGGGCACCCGGCCCCGCCCCGGCCTCTCGGCGATCGGTCTGGGTCCGGCCCGCCTGATGGCGGTCTCGGCGACCACCACGGCCCTGTCCACCGCCCTCGGCTCGATGCTGGCGCTGCTGGTCTTCCTCCACCTGCGCGGCGACCTCACCGGCCTGCCCTTCGACGGCGCGGCGGCGCGGTCCCTGGCCGCGGACCGGCCGCTGCCGCTGCCGGCGACGCTGACCCTGCTGGCGCTGGTGCCGGGGATCGCCTCGGTGGCCGTGGCGGTGGTGCTCAGGCCACGGGACCTGCGGCCGGCGGCGGCCCGCGGGGCCGCGCGGGCGTCCGGCCGGTCCGGCGCACGCACGGGGCGGGGCAGGCCGGCCGCCCTCGGTGCGTACGACTGGTTCGGCGCACGCGCGTCCGGTACGAAGGCCGGCGGCCGGCCCGCCCGCGCGGCCGCCGGCCGGCGCACCGCACCGACGGCGCCCGCCCCGGAACCGGACGCGGGACTCGAGGCGGGTCTCGACGCGGGACCCGACACGAGACTCGACGCCGACCTCGACGCCGACCTCGACACGAGACTCGACGCCGACCTCGACGCGGAACTCCGGGCGGAGCTCCACACGGCGGCCGGCCCGGCGGCCGACGGCGCCCCGCAGGGGCCGGGCGGCGCGGCGGGGTCACCGGCACCGGGCATCCACGCCGTCGTCCCCGCGCCGAAACAGCCGCCCACCGGCCTGCCCTGGGGCATCGCGGTCCTCGCCGCGGGCCTGGCCGTGGAGGCGTACGCGAGCCGCACCGAGTCCACCGCCGCCTCCCTCACCGGCGCCGTGACCGGCTCGGCCCCCGCCGTGCTCGCCGGCTGGGCCCTCACCGCCCTCGGTCTGGCGCTCGCCGCCCCCGCGCTCACCCACCTCACCGGCCTGCTCGTCCAGGCCGTCCGCCCCGGCGCCCTGCGTCTCCTGGCCGGCCGGGTCCTGATGGCGGAGGCCACCCGCATCGGCCGTCCCCTCGGCATCGTCTGCGCCGTCGTCTCGGGCTCGTACGCCATGACGGCCCTGTACGGCGGCACCGGGCCCCTCGCCTTCGGCCCGCTCACCACCCTCGGCACGCTGCTCGTGGCCGGCTGCGCCTGCGCCACGCTGCTCACCGCCGCGGCCGAGGCCAGGCACGCCCGCGCCGAGATCACCGCCGCCCTCCTGCGTCTGGGCGCCCCGGCCACACTGCTGCGCGGCGCGGCGGCGCTGCGCACCGGCGCCCTGCTCGCCCTCTTCGGCCCGCTGACCCTGGTCGTCGCCGAGCTGGCGGCGCTCCCGCTGGCCCGCTGAAAAATCCCGCGAAAAAGATCCGGGAACGCCGATGAGTTCCGCGACGGCCCCCGGTCTACCCGGCGAACGGCACGACACCCACGGAAGAGGCCCCATGTACCAGCAGATGATCTTCGTGAACCTGGCCACCGACGACGTCGAGGCGTCGAAGAAGTTCTTCACGGAGCTCGGCTACACCATCAACCCGCAGTTCAGCACGGACGACTGCGCCTCCGTCGTGATCAGCGACACGATCATCGCGATGCTGCTCAGCAAGCAGCACTACGCCACGTTCACGAAGAAGGAGATCGCCGACTCCAGGAAGACCAGCGAGGTGCTGGTGTGCCTGAGCGCCGAGAGCCGCGAGAAGGTCGACGAGCTGGTCGACCGGGCGATCGCCGCGGGCGGCAGCATCGCCGGGGAGACGCAGGACCACGGCTTCATGTACGGCCGTTCCTTCGACGACCTCGACGGCCACACCTGGGAGGTCGTGTGGATGGACCCGGCGGCGGTGCAGGGCTGAGGGACGGGCATGCCTAGGGGGTGTCTGACAAATGAGCGTGGGAGAAGGAGCGGCGTCTGGTGCGTGCGACCGCAAGGCGCCGGAGCGTCCTCGTGGCGGAGCCAGGTGGGCGTTTCGGCAACGCTGCGAGCGTGCGTGCCAGGCGCCGCGACGCCGCGGGCATTTGTCGGACACCCCCTAGCATGGGCCGGTGCAGACGAGCCCGGCCCATGCGGCCCACCACGACCGACACGAGATAGAGACGCTCGAGGACTTCGACGCGGCCGTCTCGGCCGGCGGCACCCTCGCCGGACACCGCCTGCAGGGCGTCGACCTGACGGACCGTACGCGGGAGTTGCTCACCACGGACACGGCGGGGGCCGTCTTCCTCGGCTGCCCGATGCGGCACGAGGCCGAGGCCAAGGTCCGCGCGGACGGCGCCCTGGTCTTCCCGCCGGTCCCGGATCTGCCCTTCGACCCCTACCGCGGGCGCCTCTACACGGCCGACGAGCTGTTCGCCTCGCTGGAGCGGGGATACGAGCGGACGCCCGACGCACTGTCCTACGCCTGGTTCCAGCGGACCAGGGCCGACGGCGACATCTTCGCCTCGATGCTGCGCGCCGTGCACGACGACTCCGTCTCCGACGCCCTCGACGAACTCCTGCGCGGCGCCCGGGTGGTGGGCGTGATGGGCGGCCACGCCATGGCGCGCGGGACACGGGAGTACGCCGGTGCCGCCCGGCTGGGCCGCGAGCTGAGCCGCATCGGGTTCACCGTCGCGACGGGCGGCGGCCCGGGTGCGATGGAGGCGGCGAACCTGGGCGCGTACGCGGCGCCGTACGAGGACGACATGCTGGACGAGGCATGCCGGCTGCTCGGCAAGGTGCCGTCGTTCACCCCCTCGATCACCGACTGGGCCCGCTGCGCCTTCGAGGTGCGCACCCGCTGGCCGAAGGGCAACCACTCGATCGGCATCCCGACCTGGTTCTACGGCCACGAGCCGCCGAACCCCTTCGCGACCCACATCGCCAAGTACTTCGCCAACGCCACCCGCGAGGACGGGCTGCTGGCCCGCTGCAACGCGGGCGTGGTCTTCCTGCCGGGCGCCGCGGGGACCGTACAGGAGATCTTCGACAACGCGACCCCCAACTACTACGAGTCCCGCGGCGAACCGACGCCGATGGTGCTCGTCGACCGCGCCCACTGGACCGAGCGGCTGCCGGCCTGGCCTCTCTTGCAGGCACTCGCCCGGGAACGTTCGATGCAGTCCCGTATCGCCCTCGTTGACCGGATCGAGGAGGCTCCGGAGGCGTTGAAACGTCTCTGCGGTTAATAAGACGGCAAAGCCAACGCGTAGGATGGGCTTACGGATTGACACTCCTTATGGAGCGCTTATAGACCTGTGAGCCTCCTGGGGATCCTGAAGCCTCAGTCACTGGGGCGTCATTGTCTCCGCCACCCCCCCGCAGTTGTGCATCCCCGTGAAGGGCAAACGTGTCCATAACCCGCCGTACCGCCCGTCGTTCCGCGCGAGTCCTGGGTGTCGCCGCCGCGACGACCGCGCTCGCGCTGGGTGTCGCAGGCAACGCGCTCGCCTGCAACATCAGTGAGTTCTCGGCCGAAGCCAAGTGCGACGGCGCCAAGGGCGTCATCACCGTCACCGACAAGGACCCCTCCGGGGTGCCGGCCGTCATCACCGTGTTCCTGGAGAACAACGGCGCCGACGAGCAGAAGATCGGTGAGCAGGAGGTCAAGGGCTCCCGCGAAGGCACCGTCATCACGTTCGACGAGGACTGGAAGCCGAACGCCGAGTACCGCATCCACGTCACCGCCGGCACCGGCGAACGCCCGATCGTCGACGAGGACATCCAGCCGAACCTGACGACTCCGTCCGAGGGTTGCTCGAAGGACGAGTCGACGCCGCCGGCCACCCCGTCGCCGTCGGAGTCCGCCTCGACCCCGGCCGAGGAGTCTCCCACCCCGACCTCGACCCCGTCGGCCTCGGAGAGCAGCACCGCTCCGGCCGACACCGCCGGCAACGAGCCGTCCCCGGCCGCCGGTGACTCCAACCTCGCCGAGACCGGTGCGAACTCCAACACCGGCCTGATCGCCGGCATCGCGGGCGCGCTGGTCGTCGTCGGCGGCGGTGCCGTCTTCTTCGGCATGCGCCGCCGCGGAGCCAACAGCAACCGCTGACGCCCCGCCCGGTACCACCGCTGTGGCCCGTCCCCGTATCCGGGGGCGGGCCACGGTCGTCCATCCGGACGGGCCTCCTGCGTGGGCTCGACGGCCCGCGCGTCGGCGGCCCGGGCCGCGGCGCGGTTCACGTCCTCGGCCGTGGCCAGGCCCACGGTGCCGGATCACCCGAGCACGACGACTTCCGCCGCGTCGAACCGCACTCCCACCCTCGCCCCGGCCTCCGGCGCCTCCCGCAGCGCGCACGCCGCCTCCAGGCGCGGGGCGTCCCGCGGCTGCAGGTGCAGGGCGACATGGGTGCCCTTGAAGGTGCGGCCGGCGACCGTGCAGCGCAGCCCCTCGTCGGCCGGCACCAGGCGCACCCCGGCGGGCCGCACCAGCAGGGTCCGGGTGCCCTGCGGGGCGTCCTCGGCCACCGGCACCTTGCCCCACGGCGTGTCCGCGGCCTGGCCGCTCACGGTGGCCTCGACGACGTTCTCGAAGCCGAGGAAGCGTGCCACGAAGGCGTCCGCCGGCCGCTGCCACACCTCCAGCGGCGTACCGGACTGCGCGATGCGCCCGTCACGCATCACCACCACCCGGTCGGCCAGCGCGAACGCCTCGCCCTGGTCATGCGTCACGGCGAGCACGGTCGTGCCCAACGCGCCGAACAACTCCCGCAGTTCGACGACCAGGCGCTCCCGCAGCGAGCGGTCGAGCTGGCCGAGCGGCTCGTCGAGCATCAGCAGGCTCGGCCGGGGCGCGAGCGCGCGGGCCAGCGCCACCCGCTGCTGCTCCCCGCCGGAGAGCGAGGCCACGGCCCGTCCGGCGGCCCCCGGCAGGCCCACCAGGTCGAGCAGCTCCCTCACCCGCTCGGCCTGTTCCCGCTTCGCGGCCCCGCGCATCCGCAGCCCGAAGGCGACGTTGCCGCCCACGTCCCGCTGCGGGAACAGCTGGTGGTCCTGGAACATCAGCCCGACCCCGCGCCGGTGCGCGGGCACGCCCGCCTGGTCCCGGCCGCCGAGCAGGACCCGTCCGGCGTCCAGGAGTTGCAGCCCCGCCACCGCCCGCAGCAGCGTCGACTTGCCGCTGCCGCTCGGCCCGAGCACACACACGGTCTCGTGCTCGGCGACGTCCAGGTCGACCGCGTCGAGCACGGCCCGCCCCCCGAACCGCACGGTCGCGCCCCGCAGGCTGAGCAGCATCTACAACTCCCCGGTCCGGTCGATGCGGAGACGTTCCAGCACCAGCAGCGCCACCGCGCACACCACCATCAGAATCGTCGACAGGGCCATCGCCTGCCCGTAGTTGAGGTCGCCCGGCCGGCCCAGCAGGCGTGCCACGGCGACCGGCAGCGTCGGGTTGTCCGGCCGGGCGATGAACACGGTCGCCCCGAACTCCCCCAGCGACACCGCGAACGCGAACCCGGCGGCGACCAGCAGCGCCCGCCGCACCATCGGCAGGTCGACCTCCCGCCACACCCGCCACGGCGACGCCCCGAGCACGGCCGCCGCCTCCCGCAGCCGCGCGTCCACGGCCCGCAGCACCGGCAGCATGGTCCGCACCACGAAGGGGACGCCGACCAGCGCCTGCGCCAGCGGCACCAGGATCCACGAGCCGCGCAGGTCCAGCGGCGGCTCGTCGAGCGCGATCAGGAACCCGAACCCGACGGTCACCGCGGACACCCCGAGCGGCAGCATCAGCAGCGCGTCGAAGCCGCGGACCAGCCGGCCGGCGTCCCGGCGGGCGAGCGCGGCGGCGGCCAGGCCGCCGATCAGCACGGCGATCCCGGCGGCGGCGAGAGCGTACTCAAGAGAGTTGCCGACCGCGTCGATGGGCGGGACCAGGAAGACGTTGCCGGCCTGACCGGTCAGCGCCCGGTAGTAGCCGAAGCCGGGCGCGGTGAGGGACCGCTGCACCAGGACGGCCGGCGGCAGCACGAGCAGGACCGCGATCGTGGTGAGGACCCCGGCCAGCAGCGCCCACTGCCCGGCGCCGCGCGGCCGCCGCGCGGTCACGGCGGCGTCCACCAGCCGCAGCGCGGTCTCCCGCCGCCGTACGGTCCAGGCGTGCACGGCGAGGATCGCGCCCACCGTCGCGAACTGGACGATGGTGAGGACGGCGGCCGTCGGCAGGTCGAAGATCTCGGACGTCTGCCGGTAGATCTCCACTTCGAGGGTGGAGAAGGCCGGGCCGCCCAGGATCTGCACCACGCCGAAGGAGGTGAAGGTGAACAGGAACACCATCAGCGCGGCGGCGGCCACCGCGGGCGCCAGCGCCGGCAGGGTGACCCGCCGCCAGGCCGCGAACGGGGAGGCGCCGAGCACCCGCGCCGCCTCCTCCTGCCGGGGGTCGAGCTGGGCCCACAGCCCGCCCACCGTGCGGACGACGACCGCGTAGTTGAAGAAGACGTGCGCGAGCAGGATGGCCCACACGGTGGTGTCCAGCCGCACGCCCCACCAAGCGTCGAGCAGTCCGCCGCGTCCGACGAGCGCGAGGAACGCCGTGCCGACGACGACCGTCGGCAGCACGAACGGCACCGTCACCACGGCCCGCAGCACCTGCTTGCCGGGGAAGTCGAGCCGGGCGAAGACGTAGGCGCCGGGGAGCGCGACCGCCAGCGTCAGCGCGGTGGAGGCGCACGCCTGCCAGGTGGTGAACCACAGCACGTGCCGGATGCCGTCCTGCCCGAGCACGTCCGCGATCCGGCCGAGGTGCCACACCCCGTCCGTCTTCAGCCCGCGGGCGACGATCGCGGCGACGGGGTAGGCGAAGAACAGCGCGAAGAACGCGGCCGGCCCGGCCATCAGCGCGAGCCGCGCCGCGTTCCCCGCACGGGTGCGGCGGACCGCTGCCTCGGAGCGGACCGCTACTTCAGTACGAGCGACGTCCACGACTTGACCCACTGGTCACGGTCGGCGGCGATCTTGCCGGGGGCCAGGGTCTGCGGGTCCGCGGCCGGCTTGCCGTACTCGGCGAACTCCGGCGGCACCTGCGCGCCCTCGCGCACCGGGTAGACGAACATGTTCAGCGGCATGTCCTGCTGGAACTTCTCGGTGAGCAGGAAGTCGATGAGGGCCTTGCCGCCCGCGGCGTTCCGCGCGTTGCTCAGCAGCCCCGCGTACTCGGTCTGCCGGAAGCAGGTCCCGTACGACACCCCGGTCGGCGCGGTCGTCGGCTTCGGGTCGGCGAAGACGACCTCGGCGGGCGGCGAGGAGGCGTACGACACGACGAGCGGACGGTCGCCGCCCGCCTTCCGGCCGCCGGCGGAACCGGAGAACTCCTCGTTGTAGGCCTGCTCCCAGCCGTCGACGACCTTCACGCCGTTGGCCTTGAGCTTCTTCCAGTAGCCCTGCCAGCCTCCCCCACTCTCGGCTGCGCTCGAGCGGGAGGTACCCCCGTCGCCGTACTTCGCGGCGGTGCCGAGCAGGAAGCCGAGGCCGGGCGAGGAGGTGGCGGCGTTCTCGGTGACCAGGAGGTTCTTGTACGCGGGCTTGACCAGGTCGCCGAACGACGCCGGCGGGGCCAGCTTGTGCTTGCTGAAGTACGCCTTGTCGTAGTTGACGCAGATGTCGCCGTAGTCGACCGGCGTGACCCGGTGCTTGTCCTGGTCGACCCGGTGCTCGGGCAGGACCTGGTCGGAGCCCTTGGCCCGGTACGGCTGGAACAGCCCGTTGTCGAGGGCCCGGGAGAGCAGGGTGTTGTCCACGCCGAAGAAGACGTCGCCCTGCGGGTTGTCCTTGGTCAGGATGGCCTTGTTGACGGCCTGGCCGGCGTCGCCGTCCTTGAGGACCTTGACCTTGTAGCCGGAGGACTTCTCGAAGTCCTTGAGCACGCTCTTGGAGACGGCCCACGAGTCATGGCTGACGAGGGTGACGGTCCTGGAGTCCGTCGCGCCGGAGCCGCCGGACGATCCGCACGCCGACAACGCGACGAGACCGAGCCCGGCGGCGACGGCCACGAGGGTCTTGTGGTGCACTGGATTCCTCCTGGGGTTGACCAGGAAGAGACGCGGCCCTGCCCGGGACCCGTGAGGGGTGCCCGGGCAGGGCGCAACAGCTTGAGTGGTGACCGAACTTCCTACCCAGAATGACCTGGGCGAGGTTCAGAGGGTCTGCGGCCCGGTTGCCGCACTCTCAGCGCTGTGGCGCTCCCCTGTCGGAATATGAAGATGTTCTTACGAGTCCTTACGGGGGTCAGACTACCGTTCGGTGGCGGCCAGCTGACCGCACGCCCCGTCGATCTCCTGCCCGCGGGTGTCCCGGATGGTCACCGGCACCCCGTGCGCCGCGATGGCCTCGACGAACGCCTTCTCGTCCGCGGGCCGGGAGGCGGTCCACTTCGAGCCCGGCGTCGGGTTGAGCGGGATCAGGTTGACGTGCACCGGCCTGCCCTTGAGCAGCCGCCCGAGCCGGTCGCCGCGCCAGGCCTGGTCGTTGATGTCGCGGATCAGCGCGTACTCGATGGACAGCCGGCGCCCCGACTTCTCCGCGTACTCGAACCCGGCGTCGAGCACCTCGCGCACCTTCCACCGCGTGTTGACGGGGACGAGGGTGTCGCGCAGTTCGTCGTCGGGGGCGTGCAGCGAGATCGCGAGGCGGCACTTGAAGCCCTCGTCGGCGAACCGGTGGATGGCGGGCACCAGACCGACCGTGGAGACGGTGATCCCGCGCTGCGACAGTCCTAGCCCGTCCGGGGCGGGGTCGGTGAGCGCCCGGATCGCCTGGACGACCCGCTTGTAGTTGGCGAGGGGCTCGCCCATGCCCATGAAGACGATGTTGGACAGCCGCGCCGGCCCGCCGGGGACCTCCCCGTCCCTGAGCGCCCGCATCCCGTCGACGATCTGGTGCACGATCTCGGCGGTCGACAGGTTCCGGTCCAGCCCCGCCTGCCCGGTCGCGCAGAACGGGCAGTTCATCCCGCACCCCGCCTGCGAGCTGATGCACATGGTCACCCGGTCCGGGTAGCGCATCAGCACCGACTCCACGAGCGTGCCGTCGAACAGCCGCCACAGCGTCTTCCGGGTGGTGCCCTGGTCGGTCGACAGATGCCGGACCACGGTCATCAGCTCGGGAAGCAGCGCCTCCCGCAGCCTGTCCCGCGACCCCGCGGGGATGTCGGTCCACTCGGCCGGATCGTGCGCGTACCGCGCGAAGTAGTGCTGCGAGAGCTGCTTGGCGCGAAACGGCTTCTCCCCGATCTCGGCCACCGCCTCCTTGCGCTCGGCAGGCGTGAGATCGGCAAGATGCCGCGGCGGCTTCTTGGCTCCGCGGGGGGCGACGAAAGTGAGTTCTCCGGGCTTGGGCATGGTGCGTCCAGTGTCGCAGATCGGAGCCGGACCCCCGTCCGGTCCGGAGGTGCGTGATCCCTGCGGCGTCCGTGCATCCGTGCGGCCCGTGCGCGGAGAAAGGCAAGTGCTGCGGGGCATTTTCCTATTTAGGGGACCAAAAGCCCCTTTTCTCCTGCGGGCGGTGCCCGTTTTCTTGAAGTGACGGTTCGTGGTGATGGCGGACGTGATGGCAACCAGGGCGTGGGGGCCGGAGGTGGGCGTAATGCGGAAGGTCCTCGGCAGGCGGTCACGCGGCGGCACCCGTCGGTGGCTCGTGCCCCCCGCGGTGGGGATCTCGCTCTTCCCCTTGGTTCTCCTGGTGATCGACGTGATCAACACGCCCTCCATCCGTCTGGGACCGCTGATGGTGGCGGCGCCCGCGTTCGCGGCGGCGTTCTGCGCTCCGGCGGGGGTGCTCGGAGTGTCCGCGATGACGCTGCCGTGCGTGGTCCTGGCCTCCTGGTCCAACCAGCAGCTGGGCACCGAGAACTTCCTGGTCCAGTTGGTCACCACCGCCCTGATCATCGCGGCCTCCGTGGCCGCCACCTCCGTGCGGGTGCAAAGGGAGCGCCAGCTGGCACAGGCCCGCTGGGTCGCGGAGGTCACCCAGCGGGTGCTGCTGCATCCGCTGCCGCGCCGGATCGGGTCCTTCGACGTGGCCTCGCTGTACGAGTCGGCGGACGAGGAGGCCGCCGTCGGCGGGGACCTGTACGCGATAGCCCGGCACGGGAACTGCTCCCGGCTCCTGCTCGGCGACGTGCAGGGCAAGGGACTGGCCTCGCTGGACATGGTCAGTTCGGTGCTGAACGGCTTCCGGCAGTCGGTCCGGCACGGCAGCCCGCTCACGACGGTGGTACGGGAGCTGGCGGCGGGGTTCCAGGAGGACGTGCGGGAGATGTCCGCCGTGGCCGAGGCGTCTCCCTGCGGTCCCGGTGCGTACTCGGACGAGTCGTTCGTGACCGCCGTCCTGTGCGAACTGCCCGACGAGGGGCCGATGCGCCTGGTGAACCTGGGGCATCCCGAGCCCCTGCTGCTGCACGACGGGGAGGTCACCGCGCTGGAGCCGACGGTGCCGGTGCCCCCGTTGGGCCTCGAAGACCTCAACGGCGGGGAGGTGGTGGTGGACACCACCGACTTCCCGATGGGCGCCACCCTGGTGCTCTACACCGACGGCGTGACCGAGGCACGGAGCCCGGCCGGCGACTTCTACCCGCTCGCCGACCGGTTGCGGAACTGGACCCGCCTGCCTCCGGACGCCCTGCTGGCCGCGGTCCGCGCCGACCTCCGCCGGCACGTGGACGGCCCGCTCACCGACGACGTGGCCATGGTGGTCCTCCAGCGCACCCCGGCGCCCGAGCCGGCGGCCGGCCGTCCCGCGAGCACGCCGTCGGACTCCCGCGGCGGCGGGCCCGACGGGTCCCCTGTCAGGCTGACCCGCCCGGCCCTCGTCAGCCGGACCCGACGAAGGCCACCATCAGCAGCCACACCACAGGCGCCGTCGGAAGCAGGGAGTCCAGCCGGTCCATGATGCCGCCGTGCCCCGGCAGCAGCGTGCCCATGTCCTTGATGCCCAGGTCCCGCTTGATCATCGACTCGCCGAGGTCGCCCAGGGTCGCGCTGACGGCGACCGCGAGGCCGAGGAGCAGGCCCTGCCACCAGGTGCCGTCGTCGATCAGGAACTGCATGCACAGCGCGCCCGCCGCCATCGCGAACGACACCGCCCCGAGCAGGCCCTCGCGGGTCTTGCCGGGACTGATGCGCGGGGCCAGCTTGTGCGTGCCGAAGCGCCAGCCGACGGCATAGGCGCCGGTGTCGCTGACGACGGTCAGCACCAGGAACGTCAGGACGCGCCACGGCCCGTCGGCGGCGGTCAGCAGCAGCGCGACGAACGACGCCAGGAACGGCACGTAGAAGGCGGCGAAGACGCCCGCCGTGACGTCCTTGAGATAGCCCTCCGGCGGCTGGGCCATGCGCCAGACCAGGACCGCCAGCGAGGTGAGCGCCATCGCCACCCACGCGCCCTCGGCGCCCCGGAGGTACCCGGCGACGACCATCGCCGCGCCGCCGACCGCGAGCGGCACCAGGGGCGCCTTGATCTGCTTGCGTTCCGCCAGCCGGCTCGTCAGTTCCCACAGGCCCACCACGACGGCGGCCGCGATCACACCCACGAAGGCGGCCTTGACGACGAACAGCGACGCGATGATCACCACGCCGAGCCCGAGGCCGACGCCTATCGCCGCGCTCAGGTCGCGCCCCGCGCTCTTCTTCTGCCGCCGGGGTGCGGGCTGAGGGGCGTCGGGCATGGGCTCCGGATTCTGCGGCGCCGCCGCTCGCGGCTGCGCCGACGTGGTCTCGTCGCGGAACAAGGGGCCGCTCAGCCGAGCGGCCCCCCGGTCGTCATCCTGGTGTCCGCCATGGGCGGGTACGTCGGGCACGATGGGCATGGGGCGGGTCTGCTGCGTCTCAGGCGCATCGTACGCGGGACCCGCCGGGGCAGCCCCCTGGGCAGCCCCCTGCTCGGAGGGCCCCCAGTACCCGGCTTGTGGCGGCGCCCCCCAGGAAGAGTCGTTCATCAGACCTCGAGCAGCTCTGCTTCCTTGTGCTTGAGGAGCTCGTCCACCTGGGCGACGTACTTGTGCGTGGTGTCGTCGAGCTCCTTCTCCGCGCGCCGGCCCTCGTCCTCGCCGATCTCGCCGTCCTTGATCAGCTTGTCGATGGCGTCCTTGGCCTTGCGGCGCACCGAGCGGATGGACACGCGCGCGTCCTCCGCCTTGTGCTTGGCGACCTTGATGTAGTCGCGGCGGCGCTCCTCGGTCAGCTCGGGGAACACCACGCGGATGATGTTGCCGTCGTTGCTCGGGTTGACGCCCAGGTCGGAGTCGCGGATCGCCTGCTCGATGTTGCGCAGCGCGGTCTTGTCGAACGGCGTCACCACGGCCATGCGCGGCTCCGGCACGGAGAACGAAGCCAGCTGGTTGATCGGCGTCGGCGCGCCGTAGTAGTCGGCCACGATCTTGTTGAACATCGCCGGGTGCGCACGGCCGGTGCGGATCGCGGCGAAGTCCTCCTTGGCGACCACGACGGCCTTCTCCATCTTCTCCTCGGCCTCGAGGAGGGTCTCTTCGATCACCACTTGCTCCTGCGTGTCTTGAGTAGGCCCGGCTGCGTCCTTGGTGGGGGCGGCGGCCGGCTTCGTCGCGTCTTCTTCCTGAACGGTTCCCGACCGGCGGGACATTGTCCATCCCCCGGTCAGGCTCCTCAGCCCTGGCTGCCTTGGTCACCCACCAGCGTGCCGATCTTCTCACCCTTGACGGCGCGGGCGATATTGCCCTCCGCCAGAAGCTCGAAGACGAGGATGGGGAGCTTGTTGTCGCGGCACAGCGTGATGGCGGTGGCGTCGGCGACCTTGAGCTCGCGCGTGATGACCTCGCCGTAGCCGAGGGAGTCGAACTTTACGGCGTCCGGGTTGGACTTCGGGTCGGAGTCGTAGACCCCGTCCACGCCGTTCTTGCCCATCAGCAGCGCCTCGGCGTCGATCTCCAGGGCGCGCTGGGCGGCGGTGGTGTCGGTGGAGAAGTACGGCATGCCCATACCGGCGCCGAAGATGACCACACGGCCCTTCTCCAGGTGGCGCACGGCACGCAGCGGGATGTACGGCTCGGCGACCTGGCCCATGGTGATGGCGGTCTGCACCCGGCTGTCGATGCCCTCCTTCTCCAGGAAGTCCTGGAGGGCGAGGCAGTTCATCACCGTGCCGAGCATGCCCATGTAGTCCGAGCGGGCCCGGTCCATGCCGCGCTGCTGGAGTTCGGCGCCGCGGAAGAAGTTGCCTCCGCCGATGACGACCGCGATCTGCGCGCCGTCGCGCACGACGGCCGCGATCTCGCGGGCGATCTTGTGCACCACGTCGGGGTCGACGCCCAGGCCCCCGCCGCCGGAGAAGGCCTCTCCGGACAGCTTCAGCAGAAACCGGCCGCGTACTTTGCCGTCGTCGCTCTTCTCGGGCTTGGTGGTCATCGAGATCCGCCTCTTTCACGTGTTGCACATACGAAGAAGGCCACTGCCGGTGGGGGTGGTTCGCAACCCTTGCTCGGCAATGGCCTCCTCGTCAGTTCTGCTGTCCGTCACGCACGCGTGCTCGACGCTGTACGCGCACGACTGCTACCGACCCTATAGGGATCGAGTACCCGTCGCGGCACGGACTCAGATGCCGACCTTGATGCGCGTGAAGCGCTTCAGGGTGACACCGGCCTCGTCCAGGACCTTCTGGACGGACTTCTTGTTGTCGAGCGCGTACGGCTGACCGAGGAGCGTGGCGTCCTTGAAGAAGCCGTTGAGGCGGCCTTCGACGATCTTGCCGATCGCGGCCTCGGGCTTGCCCTCGGCGCGGGTGGTCTCCTCGGCGATGCGGCGCTCGGACTCGACGACCTCGGCCGGGACGTCCTCCTTGGAGAGGTACTTCGGCGCGAAGGCGGCGATGTGCTGGGCTACGCCCTTGGCGACCTCGGCGTTCTCCTTGTCGAACTCGACGAGGACACCGATCTGCGGGGGCAGGTCGGGCATCGTGCGGTGCATGTACGCCGTCACGTAGCCGTCCGCGAACTGCGCGAAGCGGTCCAGGACGATCTTCTCACCGAGGTTGGCGTTGGCCTCGTCGACGAACGCCTGGACGGTCTTGCCGGCCTCGATCTCGGAGGCGAGCAGGGCCTCGATGTCGGCCGGGGAGGTCTGGGCCACGTGCTCGGCGATGGCCTTGGCCACGGCCTGGAACTTGTCGCCCTTGGCGACGAAGTCCGTCTCGCACTTCAGCTCGACCAGGACGCCGGAGGAGTTGTCGTCGGCGATGATGGAGACCACGGCGCCGTTCTCGGCGGAGCGGCCCTCACGCTTGGCGACGCCCTTCTGGCCCTTGATGCGCAGCGCCTCGACGGCCTTGTCGACGTTGCCCTCGGCCTCGTCCAGCGCCTTCTTGCAGTCCATCATGCCGGCGCCGGTGAGCTCACGAAGCTTCTTGACGTCGGCGGCGGTGTAGTTCGCCATGAGTCTGAATCTTTCTCGAAGTCTGGAAGATCGAAGATCTACGGGGTTCGCGGCACCCATCAAGAGGGATGCCGCTGACGCTCCGCTGATCCACGGGTGAACGGCGGGAGCGGTCTTCACCGCGCCGGAGGCGTACCGGATGCAGTACCGCTCCCGCCGTCACCACGGACGCTGACGGGTCAGGCCTGCTCGGCCTCGGCGGCGGGGGCCTCGGCGGCCTCCGCGGCGGGGGCCTCGGCAGCCGGAGCCTCCGCGGCGGCCTCGGCCGGCTTCTCGGCCTCGTCCGCCTTCTTCTCGCCCTCGAGCAGGTCGCGCTCCCACTCGGCGAGCGGCTCGCCCGCGGCCTTCTCGCCCTTGTCGCCGGTGGCGACGCCGGAACGGGCGATGAGGCCCTCGGCGACGGCGTCGGCGATCACACGGGTGAGCAGGGTGACGGAGCGGATGGCGTCGTCGTTGCCCGGGATCTTGTAGTCGACCTCGTCGGGGTCGCAGTTGGTGTCGAGGATCGCGACGACCGGGATGTTGAGCTTCCGGGCCTCGCCGACCGCGATGTGCTCCTTCTTGGTGTCCACGATCCAGACGGCGCTGGGCACCTTCTGCATCTCGCGGATACCGCCGAGGGTCTTCTCCAGCTTGGCCTTCTCACGCGAGAGGACCAGGAGCTCCTTCTTGGTCAGACCGGAGGACGCGACGTCCTCGAAGTCGATCTGCTCCAGCTCCTTCAGGCGCTGCAGACGCTTGTAGACGGTGGAGAAGTTGGTGAGCATGCCGCCCAGCCAGCGCTGGTTGACGAAGGGCATGCCGACGCGGGTGGCCTGCTCGGCGATGGCCTCCTGCGCCTGCTTCTTCGTGCCGACGAACATGACCGTGCCGCCGTGGGCGACGGTCTCCTTGACGAACTCGTAGGCGCGGTCGATGTACGACAGCGACTGGAGCAGGTCGATGATGTAGATGCCGTTGCGCTCGGTGAAGATGAAGCGCTTCATCTTCGGGTTCCAGCGACGGGTCTGGTGACCGAAGTGGACGCCGCTCTCCAGCAGCTCCCGCATCGTGACGACGGCCATGGCCGTATCTCCTTGAAGTTCTCGGTTGTGCCGCGGATGCCGGACGGCTCCCGCGCCTGACGCCCGCGTGCGCCGTGCCGCAAGGGACCGAGGGGCGCTGACTCCGGCTTGTGATCACCAGGTGTCGGGGCGTGCGAAGTCGACCCGGTGACCCGGATCGCCAGAAGAAGTGTACGGGACCGGCGAGGTGCCGGGTGACGCCGTTGTCCACAACCGGGCGGTGGTCCACAGGTCCCGGCCCCGGCCGACGGGGGTGCGGGACGGTTCCGGCATGCGAGCGAAACGAGACACGGGCCGGGCGGGCGCGGTGCTGCTGGGGGTGGTGTCGGCCGTCCTGGCGCCCTGGGCATGGGCGGACGCCCCGGTTGGGCCGAACGGGTCGGTTCCTCCGGTGCCCGCCCTCGCCCGGGTATGGCCGGTGGGCGACCGGCCGGCGGTGCTGCGCGGCTGGGAACCCCCGGCCACGGTGTACGGCCCGGGTCACCGGGGCGTGGATCTCGCGGCGCCGGCCGGGACGCCGGTACGGGCGGTGGCGGCGGGGCGGGTGTCCTTCGCGGGCCGGGTGGCGGGCCGGGGAGTGGTCTCCGTGGCGCTGGCGGGCACCGGGCTGCGGACGACGTACGAGCCGGTGCGGGCGTCGGTGCGGACGGGGGACGACGTGGCGGCGGGCGAGGTGGTGGGCACGGTGGAGCCGGTGGCGGCGCACTGCGCGGTGGTGTGCGTGCACTGGGGGCTGCTGCGGGGCGGGACCTATCTCGACCCGCTGTCGCTGCTGCCGCCGTGGCTGCTGGGCAGGGGACCATCCCGCCTGCTGCCGGTACTCGGCGTACCGCTGCCGTAGCCGACCGTAGCCGACGACGTAGCCGACGACGTAACCACTGCCGCGGGCCGGGCCGCTGCTGTCCGGGCGCCACGACCGTGCCCCGTGCGCCGCCGCATGCCCCGTGCCCCGCCGCATGCCCCGTGCCCCGCCGCTTGCCCCGTGCCCCGCCGCTTGCCCCGTGCGCCGCCGCGTGCCTGTGTCGCATGCCGCGAGGTGTGCCGTTGCCGCGAGGTGGCCGAGCCGCCGCCATGATCGCAAACCGCGGTGAAGGCATGACCGGGCCGCGCCGGCGTCGCGACCGCGTACCGTCCCTCTGCGGCGACCGTGTGCCGCCCCGCCGCGCCGTCCGCGCTCCGTCCGCCGCCGTCGCCGCGGGGCATGCGGGTCAGCCGCGTACGCCGCGCAGTGCCATCGCCACGGCCGCCTCCGTGATCGCCGCCGGGTCCTCGGCCGCCCCCAGCTCGATCCGCCGTACGGCCGCGTCCACGACGCCCTGGAGCAGCATCGCGGCCAGCCGCGGCTCGGCGTGGCCCATCTCGCCGAGGGCCTCGACGATCAGCGCGACGAGGCCGCCGTGCGCGGCCCGGATCTTCTCCCGGGCGCCGGCGTCGAGTTCGCTCGCCGAGATCGCGACCACGGCCCGGTGACGCCGGTCCCCCACCAGCGCCAGCTGCCGACGCACATACGCCTCGACCTTGGCCTCGGGCGTGCGCTCGAGCTCCATCGCCGCGGCGACCTCGGCCGCCCAGACGGGGAAGTCGACCTCGCACAGCTCCTCGACGACCGCGGCGCGCGAGCGGAAGTACTCGTACACCGACGACCGCGCGAGGCCGGTGCGCTCGGCGAGGGCCGGGAAGGTCAGCGCCTCCGTCCCGCCCTCGGACAGCAGCGACCGGGCCGCGTCCAGCAGGGCGGCTCGCTGCATCGACCTGTGCTCGGCCACGGAGGCCGCTCGAATCCTTGGCACGTCGACCACTTTACGGACGCGCCGCCGCGGGCGGGAGTGACGCGTCGTTCAGCGGCCGAAGGACGCCAGCTTCGCCCGCAGCTGCAGCACCGACTTGGTGTGGATCTGGCTGACCCGGCTCTCGGTGACGCCGAGCACGTTGCCGATCTCGGCGAGCGTCAGCCCCTCGTAGTAGTAGAGCGTGACGACGGTCTTCTCACGTTCGGGCAGGGTGTTGATCGCCCGCGCCAGAAACCGTCTGAGCTCGCGGTCCTCGGCGACCTCCACGGGGTCGTCGGCGGCGGTGTCCTCCAGCGTGTCCATGACGCTGAGGCCGTCCCCGCCCTCTCCCCCGACGTGCAGCAACTCCTCCAGTGCCACCACGTTGGCCAGCGACAACTGGCTGAACACCGAATGGAGTTCCTCCACGGTGACGCCCAGTTCGGCGGCCACCTCCCCCTCGGTCGGGGTGCGCCTGAGCCGCGCCTCCAGCGCGGCGTACGCCCGCTCCACGTTCCGCGCCTTCTGCCGCACCGACCGCGGGATCCAGTCGAGCGCCCGCAGTTCGTCGATCATCGCGCCCCTGATGCGGGTGATCGCGTACGTCTCGAACTTGGTCTCCCGGTCGACGTCGAACTTCTCGATCGCGTCGATGAGCCCGAAGACCCCGGAGGAGACGAAGTCGGCCTGTTCCACGTTGGGCGGCAGACCGACGCTCACCCGGCCCGCCACGTACTTCACCAGGGGCGAGTAGTGCAGGATCAGCTGCTCCCGCAGCCGCTCGTCTCCCGTCGCCTTGTACGACCGCCACAGCTCGTCGAGCGTCGAGGGAGCGGGCGGCCGCACGCTGCCACCGTCGCGGGCGGCTGGGGGGATCGCCGCCCGGTCGGACCCGGAGGTGTGCTGGGGCATTCGTCGCCTTGTGCCGTTCTGCCGTGAAGTGGGGATGCCTGGGGGAGCTGCCGCTTGGGTGTCGAGTGTCGAGATTGCCTGCCATGGCCGGTCTGCGCCGGAATCCTCGTGAGCGTAGCGTGACTGCGGCGTCGCGGTGCGCGAAGGGTGGAGTGCCACGCGTCCGCAGATACGTTCCGTGAGGCACGCCCGGCGTCACACTGATCGCTCTGCGTGATCGGCACGGCGGGCCAACTGCGGGAATTTCCACCGGTGTCCGGCCTCCCCCGGACGGCCGAACACGCTCGGTCAGCACCGGCCGGGGTCCGCGCGGACCGAGATCATCGCCTGGCGTGTCAACTTCCAGCCATCGCCGTGTCGTTCGACGTAACCGAGTGATCGGAGTTCGTACAGTCTCGCGATGGCGTCGTCCTGCGTGGTCTGCGCGCCGCGCGCGATCTCGCCGGGCGGCGCGGCGCCGCGGCCGGGCAGCGCGGCGAGGACACGGCGGGCCGCGGGTTCGAGGAGGTCGCGGGGCAGCACGGGGCCGTGGCGCGCGGGTGCCAGTTCTCCCATGTCGCCGACCAGTTCGACGACCTCCGCGGCATCGGTGACCAGTACCGCCTCCGAGCGCAGCAGTTCGTGCACGCCCGCGGAGAGGCTGCTGGTGGCCGGCCCCGGGACGCCCATCGTGTGGCGGCCCAGGCGCAGCGCGGCCCGCGCCGTGGCCAGCGAGCCGCTGCGGCAGGCGGCCTCGACGACCACGGTGCCCCGGGTCAGCGCGGCGATCACCCTGTTGCGCACGATGAACCTGCTCGGCGTCGGGTGGTCGCCGGGCGGCAGCTCCCCGATCACGAGTCCCTGCTCCGCGATCCTGGTGATCAGCGCGGTGTGGCCGCGGGGGTAGGGCCGGTCGACCCCGCAGGCGAGTACGGCGACGGTGGCGCCGCCGGCGCCGAGCGCGCCGCGGTGGGCGGCGCCGTCGACTCCGTAGGCGCCGCCGGAGACCACCACCCAGCCGCGTTCGGCGAGGCCCGCGGCGAGGTCGGCGGCCATGTGCGCGCCGTACTCGGTGCAGGCGCGGGCGCCCACGAGGGCGACCGATCTGAGCGCCCACATCCGCAGGCTGGGCCGTCCCCGCACCCACAGGCCCAGGGGCCGCGCGTCCCCCAGGTCGTCGAGCTGCCCCGGCCATTCCACGTCCCCGGGCGCCACGAACCGCGCCCCCGCGTCACCGGCCAGAGCGAGGTCCCGCCGGGCGTCGGCACGCTCGGCCCGGGCCCGCAGCCCGTCCCACCGCCGCCGGCTGATCCCCGGCAGGGGCGCGTGGTCCCCCGCCAGGCGCCGGGCGACCTCGCACACCCCGTGCTCCCGCACCGAGCGTCCGACGGCCTCGTCGCCCGGCTCGGCGACACGGGCGAGGAAGACACGGGCGAGCAGCTCACGGTCGCGGTCGCCGCTGTCACGGTTCCCAACGCGATCGTCGCGGTCGCGATCGTCGCGATCCCGGTCGCGATCGTCGCGATCCCGGTCGCGGTCGTCGCGGTTGCCGCTGTCGCGGTCCCAGGCGCGGTCGTCGCCGTCGCGGTTCCGGTCGTCGTGCCGGTCGCGGCCGGCGGGGCCGACGGGGGCGACGGGGCCGCTGGTGCTGTTGTTCATGTCAGTGCCCCGATCGCCATGGGCACCCCTCGGGGCACGCCGGTGCGCAGTTGCAGTGCCAGGGCGACATCCGTCGCGTCGGGCCGGTCGCGGCCGGCCAGGTCGGCGACGGTCCAGGCGACCCGCAGCACGCGGTCGATGCCGCGTGCGGTCAGGACGCCGCGCTCCAGGTGGCGTTCCGCCTCGTCCATCGCGCCCGCCGCGGCCTGCCAGCGGCCGCGCAGTTCACGGCCGGGCACCTCGCCGTTGGTGCGCCACGGGGTGCCCGCGAGCCGGGCCGCCGCCCGCTCCCTGGCCGCCCGCACCCGGTCGGCGACCGTCGCCGTGGTCTCGCCCCGGGCGCCGTGCCCGGTCAGCTCGGCGCGAGTGACGCGGTCGACCTCGACCCGCAGGTCGACGCGGTCGAGCAGCGGTCCGGACAGCCGGGCCTGGTAGCGGCGGATCACCGAGGGCGGACACTCGCAGAAGTCGTCGGTCCGCGAGAAGCGGCCGCACGGACAGGGATTGGCCGCGAGCACCATGAGGAACTTCGCCGGGAACCGCACCACACCGGCGCTGCGGGCGATCACCACGTGCCCGGCCTCCAGGGGCTGCCGCAGCGCGTCGAGGGCCTTGCTGCTGAACTCGGGTGTCTCGTCCAGGAACAGGACGCCCCGGTGGGACAGCGACACGGCGCCGGGCCGGGCGGTGTTGGGGCCGCCTCCCACCAGCGCCTGCATGGTCGCCGAGTGGTGCGGGGCGCAGTAGGGGGCCGCGTCGATCAGGGGTCTGCCCGGCGGCAGCAGCCCGGCCACCGAGTGCACCGCGGTGACCTCCAGGGACTCCTGGCGGGTGAGCCGGGGCAGCACGGCGGGCAGCCGCTCCGCCAGCATCGTCTTCCCGGCGCCCGGCGGCCCTTCGAGGAACAGGTGGTGGCCGCCCGCCGCGGCCACCTCCACCGCCGTCCTCGCCGAGAGCTGCCCCACCACGTCGGCCAGGTCGTGGCCCGGGTCGTGCGGTGCGGCGCCCGCGCCGGGACTCCCGGTGGCCGCGCCGGCGCCCGGCACCCGCAGACCCGCGAGCAGCGGGTCCGGGCGGCCCTGCTCGTCCGGTTCCTCCTCGGGCACGGGTTCGTCGGCCAGGACGGCGATCAGCTGCCGCAGGGTGCGCACTCCGAGGACGGACACGCCGGGCACCAGGGACGCCTCGGCGGCGGCGCACTCCGGCACGACCACCTGCTCGTAGCCGGCGTCCGCCGCGGCCAGCACCGCCGGGAGGATGCCCCGCACCGGTCGTACCCGTCCGTCGAGCCCCAGCTCCCCGATCATCACGATGTCGGCGAGCACCCGCGGGTCGATCCGCTCGGCGGCGCCGAGCACCGCGCACGCCACGGCGAGGTCGAAACCGCTGCCGGCCTTGGGCACCGAGGCCGGGCTGAGTCCGACCGTGAGTTTCTTCTGCGGCCACTCGCCGCCCGAGTTGACCACGGCCGCCCGTACCCGGTCCCGGCTCTCCGACAGGCTCTTGTCCGGCAGGCCCACCAGCGTGAACGCCGCCACGCCCGGTTCGAGATCGGCCTGGACCTCTACCAGCACGCCCTCGACGCCGACCAGCGCCACCGAGCACGTGCGGGCGAACCCCATCACGCCACCCCCCGGGCGTGCTCGACCACGGCGGCGCCGCGGTCGGGGAGCAGGACGCCGATCAGGTCGATGCGGACTCCTCCCGGTGGGGCGCCTCCGTGCTCCTGCGCCCAGCGCTCCGCCAGCCCGCGCAGCCGGTCGCTCTTGGCCGCGGTGACCGCGGCCATCGGATGCTCGAAGGAGCCCGCCCGGCGGGTCTTGACCTCGCAGATCACCAGGACGTCGCCGTCCCGGGCCACGATGTCGATCTCACCCGTCCGGCCGCACCGCCAGTTGCGTTCCACAACGGTCATCCCGGCCTCGGCCAGCCTTCGCGCGGCGAGTTCCTCGCCGTACCTGCCGAGCGCGCCTCGTGCGTTCATGTCGGCACCACCTCCGGCGCCAACCGTCACGCATCCGGCCCGACCGTGTTGCGGCCGGTGGACTACTCACCGGTTGTGGACAACTCCGTCACCCGCCGGGAAGCTCCAGGTCGCTCTTGTTCAGCTCCTCGATGTTCACGTCCTTGAACGTGAGGACGCGGACCTGCTTCACGAAGCGAGCCGGCCGGTACATGTCCCACACCCAGGCATCCGCCATCGACACCTCGAAGAACACCTCGCCCTGGACCGAGTGCACCTGCATCTCGTAGTCGTTGGTCAGGTAGAAGCGCCGCTCGGTCTCGATCACGTATTTGAACAGACCGACGACATCGCGGTACTCCCGGTAGAGCTTCAGCTCCATCTCGGTCTCGTACTTCTCGAGGTCCTCGGCGCTCATGGCATGTTCCCCTTCAGCCGTGCGATCCCACCATTGTGCGCCAGTCCCGCCAGCCCCTAGACGATTTCGGTGTCCAGGGTCACGGGCCCGGCCGGGGGACCTTCGTCGAGCAGCCTGCGCAGCAGCTCGGCGAGTCTGGTCGGATACACCGTCTCATGTGCCCGGGTCAGTTCCTGACACGTCCACCAGCGCGCTCCGGCGACGCTGCGCCGCTCCAGCTCCGTGAGGGCCGCGGCCTCGATCACGGTCTGGCTCGTACGGGCCAGGTAGTACCACTCGTCCTGGTCCCAGCGACGGCCCGCGAACGGGAACGAGCACGTCCGCCGCCACAGCACCGGCCCGAGTTCCACCTCGGTGATGCCGGTCTCCTCGGCGAGTTCCCTGAGAGCGGCCTCCTCACGAGTCTCGGCGCCCTCCAGACCGCCGCCGGGCGTGAACCACCAGTCGTCGGCCGGATCGTCCGGCTCGTGACCGTGCAGCAGCAGGATGCGGTCGTGCGGGTCGAGCAGGACCACGCGGGCCACCTTGCGCAGCCCGTCCGGACCGGATTCCTCAGCGGACACCCACGGGCTCCGTCCCGGTACGGGAGCGACGGCCCCCCAGCCGCTTGGCGACGGGCCCGTACGCGCCGCCGCCGAGGACGAGCACCGCGCCGACGACGATCATGGTGACGATCGTGCGCAGCGGACCCGGCGAGGACAGCGCGCCGAGCGCCTCGAACCCGGTCGGCTTCTTCAGCATGCCGCCCATCGGCCAGACCACGGCGTCGACACGGGCCGTCACGGCACCACGCGCGACCGTGCCGCCCGCGGCGTCCGTGAGGTGGGCGGTGGAGTCGAGGGAGCCCTGCCGCTCGTCGCCGAGCAGGAACAGCCGGCCCTTGGGGACGGTGACACTGGGGAAGTTCTTGATCTCGGCCAGGCTGCCCGCGGGCAGGTACGGCTCGTCGATCTGCTTGCCGTTGACGGTCAGCTTGCCGTCCGTGCAGCAGGAGACCTTGTCGCCGCCGACCGCGACCACGCGCTTGACCACGGCGGCGTTGGTGACCCAGCTCTTGTCCTTGAAGACGACGACGTCGCCCCGGCGGACCTCACCGCCGTCGATCCGCTGCGCCAGCACCCGGTCCCCGGCGTCGATCGTCGGCGACATCGAACTGGTGGGAACCGTGTAGGGGCGGTAGACCACCGCTCCCCAGGCGAACCCTCCGAGGAACAGCACAATGCCCAGCGCGACGGCCAGCCCGGACAGTCGCTGTCCGGTCCTGCCGGCCGCCGGGCCGGTGCCTGTGCCGCCGCTGCGCGGGGCCGTACGCGTCGTGCTCTCGCCACCCATGGGTCCGCACCCTACCCGGCGGTACCTGACCCGGTCAGCCCTTGTGGAACGAGCACGGTCACAAGCTCCCCCGGGGTTTCACACGGCGGCCGGGGCACGTCGGGCGGGCCTCAGCCGTTCTCGGCGGGCGGGGGCGCACCGGGCGGGACTCAGCCGTTCCCGGCCGCCGCGCCGCGCCGGCGCCGCCACGGCACCAGCGGCACCGCACCGGCCAGCGCCAGCGCGTCCGGGGCGGCCGTCAGGGCGCGGGACGCCGACGACCGGTCGTTCAGGCCCGGCTGGTCGAAGGTGTCCGGGACCGGGAGGGTGTCCCAGCGGTTGATCGGCCAGGCGATCACGACGGCACGGCCGACGACCTTGCTCACCGGCACCATGCCGTTGTGCTTGTCGTCCCGGTTGTAGCGGGAGTCGCGCGAGTTCTGGCGGTGGTCGCCCATGACCCAGATGTAGCCCTTGGGGACCTTCACCGTGAACTGGCCGCCCTGGTCGTCGACGCTGCAGGGCGTGTTGCCCGCGTAGACGAACGACGTCTCGTTCAGCGCCTTGCCGTTGACCTTCACCGGGCCGCTGCCCTTGCAGGAGATCGTGTCGCCGCCGACGCCGATGACGCGCTTGATGAGGTCCTTCTCCTCGGCGGACGGCATCAGGCCGATCCAGCTGAGCACCTTCTGCAGCGCGTTCGGGTTGGGCGTGGGCTCGCCCGCCAGCCAGTTGTCGGGGTCGTGGAAGACGACGACCTCGCCGCGCTCGGGCTCGGAACCGAACCAGGGCGTCAGCTTGTCGACGAGGACGCGGTCCCCCTGCTGGAGGGTGTTCTGCATCGAGTCGGACGGGATCGAGAACGCCTGCACCAGGAACGTCTTGATCAGCAGCGCGAGCACCAGCGCAATGCCGATCAGGATGGGCAGCTCCTTCCAGAAGGAACGCTGCTTCCGCTGCCTGGGGGTCGAGTCGCCCGGCCCGTCGTCCCGCGGCCCGGAGCCCTGCTCGCCGGCGGGCTCGTCCGTGGGGCCGCCCTGGTCCGCCGCGGCGTCACTCCCGGAGGTCACGGCGCCGTCCGCGGCCGGGACGGCTGATTCCGCTGGGCGTCCGCGGTGCTCCTCGCCGTCGTGTCCGGACCGTGCGCCAACCGCCACATCCCCCACGCCAACTCCTTACTCTCTGCCGCCGCCTGCCCCATACGCGGCGCAGGCCCACTACTCCCATAACGAGCGGGAGTTCCGCAGGGCTCGGGAGTCGGATCGTTCCGTTCGATTCGTCGGAGGCAACCCTATGCGACAGCCGGGAGGACGCAGTCGTCCCCGACACCGAGTCGGACACCGAAGCGAAAGTTTTAGGTTCTTTCAAGGTGGTCCAGTGACCGAACGGCCAGGCGATGACCATGGCCCGGCCCACCACCGAGTCCTCGGAGACCGTGCCGCCGTAGTCGGTGTCCTGGTGCGCCCGGGAGTCCGCGGAGTTGGCCCGGTGGTCGCCCATCACCCACAGCCGCCCCTGCGGGACGGTGATGTCGAACTGCTGGTCGGACGGGGTGTTCCCGGGGTACAGGTAGTCGCCCTCGTTCAGCGGCACGCCGTTGACGGTGACGCGCCCCTGGCTGTCGCAGCACTTGACGTGGTCGCCGCCCACGCCGACGACCCTCTTGATGAGGTCCTTCTCGTCGGCGGACGGCAGCAGGCCGATGAAGGTCAGTCCCTCCTTGACCTGCTTGACGACGACGGGGTCGTCCTTCTTCGTCGTGGTCTGCTCGTCCTGGAGCCAGCCGCCGGGGTCCTTGAAGACGACGACGTCCCCGCGCTGGGGCTTGGAGCCGAACCATGGCGTGAACTTGTCCACCAGGACGCGGTCGCCGATGCGGATCGTCTGCTCCATGGAGCCGGACGGGATCACGAACGCCTGGACCAGGAAGGTCTTCAGGACCAGGGCGATGAGGACGGCGACGCCGACGAGGAGCGGTATCTCCTTGACCGCGCCGCGCCTGCGCTTCCGCTTCACCTTGCGCTGCAGCTTGCGCCGCTCGGCGCGGCTGCGGCCGCCGGCGGACGGGGCGGAGGTGCGGCGGGTGCCGGTGGGCAGCAGGTCCTCGGCGCCGAAGGGGCTGCTCGGCCCCGTGCGGCGCGGTTTGCCGCGGTTACCCATGGGCACCGCCCGTCGCGGGCACGCGCGCGTAGGCGCTGGGGCGGTGCAGCCGGGCCCAGTGGGCGGACGGCCACACGATCCAGTCCGCGCGGCCGACGACCCGGCCGACGGGGATCATGCCGCCGCCGGGCGAACCCAGGTGGTCGCGGGAGTCGGCGGAGTCGCCGCGGTGGTCGCCGAGGACGAAGAGAGTGCCGTCGGGCACGACGACGTCGAAGGGCACCGTGGACGGACTGTCACCGGGGTACAGGAAGTCCGACTCGTCGACCGACCGGCCGTTCACCTCGATCCTGCCCTCCTCGTCGCAGCAGACCACGTGGTCTCCCCCCACACCGACAACGCGCTTGATGTAGTCGGCGTCCCCGAAATACCCGGTTCCGTCGAACACGACCACATCGCCCCGCCGCGGCTCGGCACCGAAACGGTACGCCAACTTATTTACGAGAACGCGGTCCCCGATCCTCAATCCCTGTTCCATGGATGCGCTGGGAATCTGGAAAGGCTGCGCCACGAACATGCTGAGGAGCAGCAGGAACGCCAGGCAGACCAGCAGGGTCAGGGTGATCCGCCCGCCGGGCAGCCAGTCGGTGATCCGCGCCGCCCACGACGAACGCGACCGCCCCTCGCGCGCTCCGGTGTCCGAGGTCTCCTCGGAATCGGAAGGGCGTGAGGAGCGGTCGCGCTCCGTCGGCTGTGCTTCGGTGTCCATCGGGGTCAGATGCTATCCGCCCCCGCTGAGACCACCCGGAAGCGCTCAGTTGTCGCGCTTCTCCTTGATCTTCGCCGCCTTGCCGCGCAGCTCGCGCAGGTAGTACAGCTTGGCGCGACGCACGTCACCGCGGGTGACGAGCTCGATCTTCTCCACGATCGGGGTGTGCACCGGGAAGGTGCGCTCGACGCCGACGGAGAAGGAGACCTTGCGGACGGTGAAGGTCTCGCGCACGCCGGAACCCTGGCGGCGGATCACCACGCCCTTGAACTGCTGCACACGGGAGCGGTTGCCCTCGATGACGCGGACGTGGACGTTGACGGTGTCACCCGGGCGGAAGGCCGGGATGTCGCTGCGCAGCGACGCGGCGTCGACGGTGTCGAGCAGGTGAGACATTTCGTCTGCTTTCTTCGCTGATGCCACAGGTCATCAACGGGAACGGGGATTTCGGAACGGAGCCGTGCGCGGTCGGGGCGGGCGTCGTGTCCCCCTGTGGCAGGGGCGCCACACCGGACGGCGCACAGCAGCGGCCTATTCTTCCACGCCCTGAGGCCTGCGCCAAAATCGGCCGTACGGCTCCCCCGCCGGGTCGGGTGACCAGCCCAGGATCGACAGCATCTCGCGGTCCTTCTTGTCGAAGGCCTTCGGCTCGCACCGTTCGATGAGGTCGGGCCGGTTGGCCGTGGTGCGCCGCAGGGCCTCGTCGCGGCGCCAGCGCGCGATCTTCCCGTGGTGGCCGCTGAGCAGCACGTCGGGGATGGGGCGGCCGCGCCACTCGGGCGGCTTGGTGTAGACGGGGCCTTCGAGGAGGTTGGCCATGGCGCCGGGGGCGAAGGAGTCGTCGCGGTGGGACTCGGCGTTGCCGAGGACGCCGGGCAGCAGCCGGGCCACCGCCTCGGTGACGACGAGGACGGCCGCCTCGCCGCCGGCGAGGACGTAGTCGCCGATGGACACCTCGTAGACGGGCACGCGGGTCGCGTACTCGTCGACGACGCGGCGGTCGATGCCCTCGTAGCGGGCCGGGGTGAAGATCAGCCAGGGGCGCTCGGAGAGTTCGACGGCGAGTTCCTGGGTGAAGGGCCGGCCGCTGGGGGTGGGGACGATCAGGGCGGGCGCGCGGGAACCCGTCTCGTAGCCGTCGGCGAGGATCTCGTCGAGGGCGTCCCCCCAGGGCTCGGTCTTCATGACCATGCCGGGGCCGCCGCCGTACGGGGTGTCGTCCACGGTGTTGTGGCGGTCGTAGGTCCAGGAGCGCAGGTCGTGGACGTGCACGTCCAGCTGTCCGCGCGCGCGTGCCTTGCCGACCAGGGAGACGTTCAGGGGTTCGAGGTACTCGGGGAAGATCGTGACGACGTCGAGTCTCATGCGCTGTCGTCCCTGCTGGAGGCGGTCTCCGCCCGGTCGTCGATCAGGCCGGGGGGCGGGTCGATGACGGCCTTCTGCTCCTCGAGGTCGATCTCGGTGACGATCTCCTGGACGAACGGGATCATCACCTCGCTGCCGTCGGGCCGCTCCACGATGAACAGGTCCTGCGAGGGCAGGTGCGAGATCTCGGTGATCCGGCCCACCTCCACGCCGTCCTTCGTCACGACGTCGAGGTCGATGAGCTGGTGGTCGTAGTACTCGTCCTCCTCCTCGGGCAGCTCCTCCGGGTCGATCTCGGCGATCAGGAGGGTGTTGCGCAGGGCCTCGGCGGCGTTGCGGTCGGCGACGCCCTCGAAGCGCAGGAGCAGGCGGCCGCTGTGCACGCGGCCGGTCTCGATGGTGAGCGGTCCCACCGAGGCGGGATCCGTGAACAGGACGGCGCCGGGCGCGAGCCGCAGCTCCGGCTCGTCGGTACGGACCTCGACGGTGACCTCGCCCTTGATGCCGTGGGCGCGGCCGATCCGCGCGACTACCAGCTGCACTTGTATGAATCTCCTGTCATACGACTACGGGCCGGGGACGGCTCACTGGCCCTCCCCGGCCCTCAGACCGACCCTGCGGATCCTGTCGCAGACGCGGGGCCTGGCATGCCCGTCTGCGGCGTTGTCGTCAGTCGCCGACGCTCCGCGTCGACTCCCTCCTCCGCCTTGCAGCCGGACGCACCAGGCCCCGCTCACGTGCATTGAAGAGGAACCGTCGGTTCCCTGCGACCTGATCCGCCGGGCCGGCCCGAGCCGGTGCTGCGTGCTGCGTTTCGGCGTCAGCGGACGTGGTCGACGTCGACGAGGTCGACGCGGACACCGCGGCCGCCGATGGCGCCCACGACGGTGCGCAGAGCGCGTGCGGTGCGGCCGTTGCGGCCGATCACCTTGCCGAGGTCGTCCGGGTGGACCCGGACCTCGAGCACGCGCCCGCGGCGCAGGTTGCGCGAGGCGACCTGCACATCGTCAGGGTTGTCGACGATGCCCTTCACGAGGTGCTCGAGAGCCTCCTCGAGCATGCTCAGGCCTCGGTCGACTCAGACGAAGAGGACGCAGCGGCTGCCTCGTCCTTCTTCTCAGCCTTCTTCTTCTGGGTGATGGCCTCACCCTTGCCCTCGTCTTCGCCACCGAGGGCCTCGAACGACGGACGCGTGGCCTTCTCGGCCGGCTGCAGCAGCGGAGCCGGGGCGGGCTCGCCCTTGAACTTCTGCCAGTCGCCGGTCTTCTTCAGGATGGCGAGAACGGGCTCGGTCGGCTGGGCGCCGACGGAGAGCCAGTACGCCACGCGCTCGGCGTCGACCTCGATGCGCGAGGGGTTCTGCACCGGGTGGTACAGGCCGATCTCCTCGATCGCACGACCGTCACGACGGGTACGGGAGTCGGCGACGACGATGCGGTAGTGAGGCGAACGGATCTTGCCCAGACGCTTCAGCTTGATCTTGACTGCCACGGGAGTGGGTTCTCCTGGATTTGACGTGGTTGGGCACGGCGAGACGGCCGCGTGGGGTTGCGGTACCCGAGTGCCCGATGGACGCGTCAGCCGGAGGAGAGAGGGGTCCTGTGCGGCTGTCGAGTACAGCTAGCCATTGTGCCATACCCGGCGGGTCCCTTCCTCCGGGGGAGGCCTGGCCCGTCCCCGGGCACGCCTGGTCGGCATCCGGCGCTGAGGTGGGGTCACCGGATGCGCGGCCGGCGTGGCGAGGGGGCGCCGAGGAGGGCGGCGCCCCCTCGTGCCGCGCGCCGTACCGGCAGCCACGAGATGCCGGTACGACCCGCCGGGCGGTTACGCCGCTCCCGCGACCTCGGGGATCCGGAACGGCTTCCCGCAGCCGCCGCACACGATCGGCGCCTGGGCCAGCACGGACGGGACGACCCGTACGTTGCGCCCGCAGTCGCAGACGGCCTTGACCCGCACGCCGCCCCCGGAGGAGCCGTGGCGGGCGGCCGGGCCGCGGAAGGTGCGGGAGGTGTCGGCGGAGGTGGCGGCCGTGTGGGCCTTCAGGGCGCGTTGCAGCCGCTCGATCGTCGGACGGTAGCGGCTCTTGGCCTCGGGGCTGAGCGTGACCAGCGAGAAACCGCTGCTGGGGTGCGGTTCCTCGGGGTGGTCCAGGCCCAGCTCCTCGGCGATGGCGAGGAATCTGCGGTTGTGGTAGCGGCCGGCGCGGGAGGTGTCGCGCACGCCGCGCGCGGCGGCGATGCCATGGACTGCCTCATGCAGCAGTCGCTCGAAGGAGAGCTCGTGACCGCACGCGGACGACGACTCTCCGATCAGGGACTCGGGCGCGGCCAGATCGGGCAGTTCGGGGTGGTACCGCTGAATGTCGGCCCACGCCTCTGCCAGCTCTGCGGCGAGAACAGGTGGTGTCTGTGTCGTGCTCACGTAATGACAACGAGCGGGAGTGCCGCTGTGTTCCGATTCCGGGGCATCCCAAATAATTTGCACTTACCCGTCAGTTGCCGCTGATGCGTCCTGACGAGGGCGGGTGCGCTGATCTGCGGAGAAGCGGCACAGCTCCTACCAAGCTGGTGCGTAGTTCCCGGTACGCACCGGCGATCGGACGGTGTCCACGCGCCGGTGCGGCCGCGATGCGTGGATGCGCAAGAGACGTTTCGGCCGCCCGTGTGCGGAGTGCGCTGTATCAGTAAGCGCGTGCGACGACCGCGACGTTACCGGGTGCGTCGTCGGCCGCCGGAACCGACCCGTCCTCGGCGACGAGACACCGTACGGTCATCCCGTGCCCGGCCAGCGCGGCCTCGCCTTCCTCGCCGAGCGCCGCCCACGGGATGCGCGCCCAGCCGCCGGCGCCGGCGGACCCGACCGCCTCGACGGCCTCCGCGAGGGTCGACACCTCCGCCGTGCGGGACTCGCGGCGCTCGCGGGACTGCGCAAGCAGCAGCGCCTGGTCCTCTTCGAGGATCGCCGGGAGCAGGGCGGCGAGCGAGTCCAGCGCGACGGGCTCCTTGCCGCCCGGGATGCGGCGGGCCAGCATCGCGGTGCCGGCCGCCAGATCGCGCGGGCCGACCTCGACGCGTACCGGTACGCCCTTGAGCTCCCAGTCGACGGCACGGCGCCCGAACGGGGTGTCCGTGCGGTCGTCCACCGTCACGCGCAGACCGGCCGCGCGCAGCCGGTCGCCGATCCCGCGGACCGCGGCCACCACCGCGTCGTCGTCCTTGACCGCCAGCACGACGACCTGGGTCGGGGCGAGGCGCGGCGGGACCCGGAGGCCGTTGTCGTCGCCGTGCATCATCACCAGGGCGCCGATCATGCGGGTGGTCGAGCCCCAGGAGGTCTGCCAGACCAGTTCCTGCCGGCCGTCCCTCGACAGGTACCGGGTGTCGAAGGCCTTGGCGAAGTTCTGGCCCAGCTCGTGGCTGGTGGCCATCTGCAGGGCCTTGCCGTCGCCCATCATGCCTTCGAGGGTCAGGGTGTTGACGGCGCCGGCGAACCGTTCCCGGGCCGTCTTGCGGCCCGGGACGACGTCCATCGCGAGGACGTTCACCATGAAGTCCTCGTAGACCCGGCGGTGGATGTGCGCGGCGAAGTCGCGGGCCTCCTCGAAGGTGGCGTGCGCGGTGTGGCCCTCCTGCCACAGGAACTCCGTGGTGCGCAGGAACAGACGCGGCCGCAGTTCCCAACGCACCACGTTCGCCCACTGGTTGATCAGCAGCGGCAGGTCGCGGTAGCTCTGCACCCACTTCGAGAAGTAGTCGTTGACGATCATCTCGGAGGTGGGCCGGACGACGGCGGGCTCCTCCAGCTCCTTGCCGCCGCCGTGCGTGACCACGGCGAGCTCGGGCGCGAACCCCTCGACGTGATCGGCCTCCTTGGTGAGGTACGACTGCGGGATCAGCAGCGGGAAGTACGCGTTCTGGGTGCCGGTGGCCTTGATGCGGGCGTCCATCTCGGCCTGCATCCGCTCCCACAGCCCGTAGCCGTACGGTCGGATGACCATCGTGCCGCGCACCGGTCCGTTGTCGGCCAGCTCTGCCTTGTTGATCAGATCCTGGTACCAGCGCGGGAAGTCTTCCGTCTGCGGCGTGAGAACGGGTGCCTTTGCCATGGCGCGATCGTACGGGCCCAGATTGCCGGGAGGTGAAATCTCGCCACTGGCGCGCACAGGGCACAGGCCGGGCGCCGCAACCCCTGGACGCGGCTGCGGGTGCGGAGTTACCTGGCATACGGGGGAATGCGAGCGCATGTCACGGGGGCCACGGAAACGGGATCGGCTGCAAGACTCGGCGGATTGGGGCACTTTTGATGACACCTACGCTCGTGCGGCAGCACCTACCCCACGCGGGCGCGGCGCCCCGCGTGGACCTGTGTGCACGCGCGCGTGACTGGTCCGAGATCCAGGAGCGGATGCTGGTACCGCTCTACGAGGCCGTCTACGAGCGACTCGCCGTGGGCACCGGCACACGGCTGCTGGGCCTTCGCTGCGGCTCCGGGCTGGCCCTGCTGCTGGCCGCGTCGAGAGGCGCCACGGCCATCACCGGCGTCGACTCCTCTCCCGGGCTGCTGGCCCTCGCACGCCGGCGGCTGCTGCCGGATGGGTGGGACACCCGCCCGCGGGCGCGTACCCGTATCGTCGAAGGCTCACCCGAGGACGCGGCCGACGCGGAGACGCCCGCGTACAGCCTGGTGACCGCCTTCGCGCCGATCGGGTGCCTCGCGGGCGACTCCGAGGGGCTCGGCGAGACGCTGCGGGCGGCGACCCCGCTCGCCGAGCGCGGGGCCGCCGTGGTGCTGACCGGCTGGGGTCCGCCGGAGCGGTGCGCCACGTCGTCCGTGCTGCGGGTGGCCGCCGAGCTGGCGGAACCGTTGCGCGGCGCGGGCAGCTGGCGCCCGGCCCTCCGGGACGACCTGGAGGAGGTCGCCGAGCGGGCCGGGCTGCGGCCGGACGGCTCCGGGCGGGTGTCCTGCCCGTTCGGGTACGCCGACGTGGGCAGCGCCCTGAAGGGCCTGCTGTCCACCGGCCTGTTCGACGCGGCGATCAGCGCCACCGACCAGGCGCAGGTGGACAAGGAGCTGACCGAGGCGCTGCACCCGTATCTGCGCGGCGACGGCACGGTGTGGATGCCGAACGTGTTCCGGTACCTGATCGCCCGCGTCCCGTGACCACCCGGCCCGGCAGATCGGCCGAAAAGGTGCGGTGAAGGAAGCCCGGGGAAGAGGGAAAGCGCGCAAGAGGACACGGATACGCATGACCGGGGGCGCCTCCCGGCTCTGGGAGGCGCCCCCGGTCATGCGTGCGGCGGGCGGTCAGCCCATGAACTTCTTGAACTCGTCCGGCAGCTCGAACTCCTGGCCGGGCTGCTGGCCCGGCAGGCCGAAGGCGCTGCCGCCCTGCGCGGCGGCGGCACGGCGAGCGGCCTCCTCCTGCTCCTGCTGCTTGCGCTTCATCGGGTTGCCGGAGCGCTGCTTGCCCTTGGTCTTCTTCGGCTGCTTCTTGCTGCGGCCCGGGCCGCCGCCCATCCCCGGCATCCCCGGCATGCCCGGCATGCCGCCGCCCTGGGCCATGCGGGACATCATCTTGCGGGCCTCGAAGAACCGCTCGACAAGGTTCTTGACCGCGCTCACCTCGACGCCGGAGCCCTTGGCGATGCGGGCGCGGCGCGAGCCGTTGATGATCGTGGGGTCCTGGCGCTCGGCCGGGGTCATCGACTTGATGATCGCGGCCGTGCGGTCGACGTCCCGCTCGTCGAGGTTGTTGATCTGGTCCTTGATCTGGCCCATGCCCGGCAGCATGCCGAGCAGCTTGGAGATCGAGCCCATCTTCCTGACCTGCTCCATCTGGGCCAGGAAGTCGTCGAGGGTGAAGTCCTGGCCCTTCTTGGACGCCAGCTTGGAGGCCATCTTGGCGGCCTCTTCCTGGCTGAAGGTCTTCTCCGCCTGCTCGATCAGGGTGAGCAGGTCACCCATGTCGAGGATGCGGGAGGCCATCCGGTCCGGGTGGAAGGCGTCGAAGTCGTCGAGCTTCTCGCCGTTCGACGCGAACATGATGGGCTTGCCGGTGATCTCGCGGATCGACAGGGCGGCACCACCGCGGGCGTCGCCGTCGAGCTTGGAGAGCACCACGCCGTCGAAGCCGACGCCGTCGCGGAATGCCTCGGCGGTGTTGACCGCGTCCTGACCGATCATCGCGTCGACGACGAACAGGATCTCGTCGGGGCGGACGGCGTCGCGGATGTCCGCGGCCTGCTGCATCATCTCCTGGTCGATGCCCAGGCGGCCGGCGGTGTCCACGATCACGATGTCGTGGACCTTGGACTTCGCGTAGCCGATGGAGTCGCTGGCGACCTTGACCGGGTCGCCCACGCCGTTGCCCGGCTCCGGCGCGTAGACGGCGACGCCGGCCCGCTCGGCGACCACGCTGAGCTGGTTGACGGCGTTGGGGCGCTGGAGGTCGCAGGCGACCAGCAGCGGCGAGTGGCCCTGCTCCTTCAGCCACCGGCCGAGCTTGCCCGCGAGGGTGGTCTTACCGGCACCCTGCAGACCCGCCAGCATGATCACCGTCGGCGGCTGCTTGGCGAAGCGCAGGCGCCGGGTCTCGCCGCCGAGCACCCGGACGAGTTCGTCGTTGACGATCTTGAGGACCTGCTGCGCGGGGTTGAGGGCCTTGGAGACCTCGGCGCCGAGCGCGCGCTCCTTGACGTTCTTGATGAACGTGCGGACGACCGGCAGCGCCACATCCGCTTCGAGGAGTGCGATGCGGATCTCGCGGGCCGTGGCGTCGATGTCCGCCTCGGACAGCCTGCCCTTGCCCCGGAGGGACTTGAAACTGGCTGACAAGCGGTCGGAGAGAGTGTCGAACACGGCGGCGTCGGTCCTCGGGAGTCGGGGGCGAAACTGGGCTGCCCTCCAGGGTATCCGGCTCGGCAAGCAAATCGCCCCCGCCCGCTGTACCCAGTGGACGGGGGCGCGTCCCCACAGCGGTGGGGAGCAGTTGGAGACGCTCTCCGGTCGGCTCTCCGCCACCGGATCATCCCCACGTCGGCGGGGAGCATGTACTGCCAACTGTCAACGAGCGCACGACCGAGAAGTCACCCCCGCAGCATCTCCTCCAGTTTCCGCGCCACCGCCTCCGCCTCCTGCGCCGGCAGCGGTGAGCCCGTGGGCGTCGTCACATAGAAGGCGTCGACGGCGTTGGCGCCGAGCGTGCTCGCGTGCGCGCTGCGCACGCGTACGGCCGCGTCCTCCAGTGCCTGCCCGATCCGGAACAGCAGCCCCGGGGCGTCCTGGGCCCGGACCTCGATCACCGTGGCGAGCCGGGACGCGGCCGGCGCCACGGTCACCCGGGGCGGCGGCGCCACGACGCCCCGGCGGCGCGGGTAGGCGGCGTCCCGCTCGGCGAGGCGGCCCGCGATGTCCAGGGAGCCGTCGAGCGCGCGGACCAGGTCGGCGCGCAGCCGGGCGGCCTGGGGCAGCGAGCCGTACTCGGCGGCGACCCGCCAGTCCAGCAGCAGCACGGAGCCCTCGACGCCCTCCGGCAGCTCCAGCGCCCGCAGTTCGGCGGTGCGGACGGTGAGCCGGTGCAGCGCCAGCACGCCGGCGACGGCGGGCAGCACGCCCGGCTGGTCGGGGACGGCGATGAGCAGTTCGACGCCGAGCGGCTCCGGCTCGGCCGGCTCGGCCGGCTCGTCCGGCTCGTCCTGCGCCGGCGGCTCGGTCTGGGCGCGCAGCGACAGCACCGGGCTGCCGGTCGCGATCGCCTCGATGGCGAGACGTTCCTGCTCGGCGGTGGGCGCGGCGGCCGCGGGCTCGTCGAGGAGGTCCCCGGCGAGGACGGCGGAGACCCGCCGGACCAGGTCGGCGACGAGGGAGCCGCGCCAGGACGACCAGGCGGCCGGGCCGGTGGCCAGCGCGTCCGCCTCGGTCAGGGCGTGCAGCAGTTCCAGCGTGCTCTGGGTGCCGACCGCCTCGGCGACCGAGCGGACGGTGGCCGGGTCCTCCAGGTCGCGCCGGGTGGCGGTCTCGACCAGCAGCAGGTGGTGGCGTACGAGGGTGGCGAGGACGGTGACGTCCGCGTGGTCGAAGCCGATGCGGGCGGCGACGTCCTTGGCGATGATCTCGCCGGCCACCGAGTGGTCGCCGGGCCAGCCCTTGCCGATGTCGTGCAGCAGCGCGGCGACCAGGAGGAGGTCGGGGCGGCTGACCCGGCGGGTGAACTCGGCGGCGCGCACGGCGGTCTCGATCAGGTGCCGGTCGACGGTCCAGATGTGCACGGCGTTGCGCTGGGGGCGGCAGCGCACCCGCTCCCAGTCGGGCAGCAGGCGGGTGATCAGGTCCTCGGCCTCCAGCGCCTCCCAGACCGGGACGGTGGGCTGTCCGGAGCCCAGCAGGGTGACCAGTTGCTCGCGCGCCTCGGCGGGCCAGGGCGTGGGCAGGGGGCGCGCGGTGGCGGCGAGGCGCCGTACGGCGTGCAGGGAGAGCGGGAGTCCGGCCTGCGCGGCGGCGGCCGCGGCGCGCAGCGGCAGCACCGGGTCGCGTTCGGGGCGCGCGGCTCGGGCGAGCACCACCTCGCCGTCCTGTTCCACGACGCCCTCCGCCAGCGGGGAGCGCTCGGTGACCGGCTTGCCGCCGCCGAGGGCCCTCCCGTCGCCCACCACCGCCCTTCTGAGGAAGTCGCTTCGCTCCCTCGCCAGTTTGCGCAGGCGCGGCCGCACGGCGCGCGATCTGAGCACGCGCCCCACTTCGCGCCAGGTGACGTCGCTGGCGTACGAGATGACGCGGGCCGCCTCGTAGACCTGCCGCAGCAGTGTGTCGGCGTCCAGCAGGCCGAGCTCGGCGGCGACCTGGTCCTGCTCCTGCAGGGCGAGCCGGTCGGTGGCGCGGCCGGTGGCCAGGTGGAGGGCGTCGCGGACGTCGAGGAGGCGGCGCCGGGCGTCGTCGAGGCCCTCGCGCGGGGCGTCGGCCAGCCAGGAGGCGGCGACGGCGCGCAGCGCGGTGGCGTCGCGGAGGCCGCCGCGGGCCTCCTTGAGGTCGGGTTCGAGCAGGTACTGCAGTTCGCCCTGGCGCTCGGCCCGTTCGGCGCACAGCTCCCGCAGTTCCGGCAGGCGCTTGGGCGCCTGGTTGCGCCAGTCGGCGAGGACGGCCGTGCGCAGACCGGTGGTCAGGCCGAGGTCGCCGGCGATGTGGCGGGCGTCCAGGAGGCCGAGCTGGACCTTGAGGTCCTCGCCGGCCGTCCTGCGGGCCTCCGCGGGGGTCCGTACGGAGTGGTCGAGGGCGAGGCCCAGGTCCCAGACGGGGTACCAGATGCGGTCGGCGAGGGCGGCCACGGCCTTGGTGTCGCCGCCGTCGTGCAGCAGGAGCAGGTCGAGGTCGCTGCGCGGCGAGAGCTCACCGCGCCCGTAGCCGCCGACGGCCACCAGGGAGACCCCGCGCAGCCGCTCGGCCGCCGCGCCGAACAGGCCCGACAGCCAGTCGTCCGTCAGCTCGGAGAGTTCCGTACGGCGCGGCGGCCCGGACCGCGCCCCCTCGGTGAGGAGGCGCAGCCGGGCCGCCGCGTAGCCGCTGGGTCCCGAGTCATCTGCTTGCTTGTCCACGTCCGTACTCGTCACCCAGCGACTCCTGTCTTTCTTTCCGTTCAGAGCGCGTCCGGGCCGCGCTCGCCGGTGCGGACCCGGACGGCCGTCTCGACCGGCAGGGACCAGACCTTGCCGTCACCGATCTTGCCGGTCCGCGCCGCCTTGACGATGACGTCGATCAGCTGTTCGGCGTCGTCGTCCTCGGCCAGGACCTCGATGCGGATCTTGGGCACCAGGTCGACCGTGTACTCGGCACCGCGGTAGACCTCGGTGTGGCCTCTCTGACGACCGTAACCGCTCGCCTCGGTGACCGTGAGTCCGTGGACCCCGAAGGCCTGCAGGGCTTCCTTGATCTCGTCGAGCCGGTGGGGCTTCACGACGGCGGTGATGAGCTTCATGCGTCCACCTTCTTGCTCGCAGTGTCGGCGACCGGGGCCGGGACGGTCCGGGCGGCACCGCCGCCGGCGCCGCTGAAGTCGTACGCGGTCTCGGCGTGCTCGGCCTGGTCGATGCCGGAGACCTCCTCGTCCTCACTGACCCGCATGCCGATCGTCTTGTCGAGCAGGAAGGCGAGGATGGCGGAGGCGACCAGGGAGTAGGCGAGGACGGCGAACACACCGGCGCACTGCTTCCAGAACTGGTCCAGGCCGCCGCCGTAGAAGAGGCCCGCGACGTCGGACTGGCCCTTGCCGCTGGCGAAGAAGCCGATCAGCAGGGAGCCGGCGATACCGCCGACCATGTGGACGCCGACGACGTCGAGCGAGTCGTCGTAGCCGAACTTGTACTTCAGGCCGACGGCCATGGCGCACAGCACACCGGCGATGGCGCCGACCGCGATCGCGCCGACCGGGGTGACCGCGCCGCCGGAGGGGGTGATGGCGACCAGACCGGCGACCGCGCCGGAGGCGGCGCCCAGGGTGGTGAACGCGCCGTGGCGGATCTTCTCGTACAGCAGCCAGCCGAGCATGGCGGCGGCGGTGGCGATCTGCGTGTTGACGAACATCAGCGGGCCGACGCCGTCGTCGTTGCCGAGCCACGAGCCGGCGTTGAACCCGAACCAGCCGAACCACAGCAGGCCGGCGCCGAGCATGACCAGCGGGAGGCTGTGCGGGCGCATCGGGTCCTTCTTGAATCCGACGCGCTTGCCGATGACGAGGATCACGCCGAGCGCCGCGGCGCCGGCGTTGATGTGGACCGCCGTACCGCCGGCGAAGTCGATCACGCCGAGTTCGAAGGCCCAGCCGCCGGTGCCCCAGACCCAGTGGGCGACCGGGAAGTACACGATCGTCGCCCACAGCACCAGGAAGATCGACCAGGCGGTGAACTTGACGCGGTCCGCGATGGCGCCGCTTATCAGGGCGGGCGTGATGATCGCGAACATCATCTGGAAGACGGCGAAGACGAAGACCGGGATGGTGTAGCCGGACCAGATGTCGGCCTTGTCGATGCCGGTCCATCCGACGAAGTCGGACTCCCAGCCGATGAGGGAGCCGTGGTCCGTGCCGAACGCCATGGAGAAGCCGTAGAGCACCCACAGGATGGTGACGATGCCCATGCTGATGAAGCTCATCATCAGCATGTTGAGGGTGCTCTTGACGCGGACCATGCCCCCGTAGAAGAAGGCGAGGCCCGGGGTCATGATCAGCACCAGGGCGGAACAGATGAGCATGAAGCCCGTGTTGGCGGCAGACAGTTTGTCTGCGGCAAGCGTGATGGCTGGTGCCATCGGCGTCTCCTCGTCGTTGGTACGGCCGCGTGCGGGCGAAGCCTGAGCGGATGTGAGGGGTGGGCCGGTTATGAGCCATGAGATTGGCGCAGCACCGTTTCCGTGGACGCCCCTCGTTGTTTCGCCGCAGTGACGAAGGCGCCTTGCGTGTTACGCGTCGATGAACCCCCGGATGTCCCGCCGCGCGATCGTTATCGTGGCGCAACCTTCCGCGCAGGCAAGGATCCGGCCGCGGCCGGCCTTCCGATGACCTGGCATGGGGGGAGCCGAGTCGGGCAGTTCGGGAGGGCCGGCCGCGGCCGGAGTCGGGGGGTCAGACCGCCTCGGCGGTCTCCGGGAGCGCGATCGCGAGCTTTTCGGTGAGGTCGACGACTTCGGCGACGCCGCCGTAATCGCGTACGGCCGCGTCGACGGTCTTGCGGATGCGGGTGTTGACGCGTTCGGAGCGGACGTTCCTGGCGGTCCGCAGGGCCCGCTCGACCAGGAGCGCGCTCTGCTCGGGCTCGCGCCGCAGCAGGTGCACCGTGGCCAGGCCGACCAGGTTCAGGGCGTACGACCTCTGGTGCTCGGGGTCGTCGGCGAACAGCTCTACGGCCCGCCGCATCAGGGGTTCGGCCAGGGAGGCGTACGCGGGGCTGCGGCCGGCGACGTAGGCGAGGTCGCGGAAGGAGTGGCTGTTCTCGGCGTACAGCTCCGCCTCGGAGAAGAAACGGATCCAGTCCGGGTCGGGTTCGTCCCACTCGCCGGCCTCGGTGAAGGTGTCCTCGGCCATCCGGACCGCCCGCTTGCACTTGCCGGGCTGGCCCATGTTGGCGTACGCGCGGGCCTCCATCGCATACAGCATCGACTGGGTGCGCGGGCTCGCGCAGTCCCGGCTGCCGTACTGTGCGAGGTGGATCAGTTCCAGGGCGTCGTCGGGCCGCCCTACGTGGATCATCTGGCGGCTCATGCTGGAGAGGATGTACGAGCCGAGCGGCTTGTCGCCCGCCTCCTTCGCCGCGTGCAGGGCGAGCACGAAGTACTTCTGCGCGGTCGGCTGGAGCCCGACGTCGTAGGACATCCATCCGGCCAGCTCGGCCAGCTCGGCGGCGACCCTGAACAGCCGGCGGGTGGTGGCCTCGGGCTGGGCCTCCTGCAGCAGGTCGGTCACCTCGTGCAGCTGGCCGACGACCGCCTTGCGGCGCAGGCCGCCGCCGCACTGGGCGTCCCACCGCCGGAACATCACCGTGGTGGACTCCAGCAGGTCCAGCTCCGGTTCGGACAGCCGGCCCGGGCGGCGGCTCGCGGGCATGGGCTCGGGGCCGGACTGCGGGGTCTGCGGCGCCTGCGGGGTGGGCACGAGCCAGCGCTGCATGGGCTCGATGAGCGCCGGGCCCGCAGACAGGGCCAGCGAGCTCCCGAGGAAGCCGCGCCGCGCCAGCATCAGGTCGCTGCGCGAGAACTCGCTGATCAGGGCCACTGTCTGTGGGCCGGTCCAGGGCAGGTCGACGCCGGACACGGACGCCGACTGGCGGGTGGCGCGCAGGCCGAGGTCCTCGACGGAGACGACGAGGCCGAAGCGTTCGGAGAACAGCTCGGACAGGATCCTGGGGATGGGCTCGCGGGGGTTCTCACCGTCCAGCCAGCGGCGCACCCGTGAGGTGTCGGTGGAGATGTGGTTGGCCCCCAGCTGCCGCGCCCTGCGGTTGACCTGACGGGCGAGCTCGCCCTTCGACCAGCCGCTGCGGACGAACCACGACATGAGCAGCTCGTTGGGACGCTTCTCCGCGCCGACCGCGGTCGTCCCGCTTCCTCCGTTGCCGCTCACTGGAACGCCCCCATTCCTGAGACCACTTGTCGCCGAGTGCGCCAAGCCCTACCAGAATGCCGGTGGATACGGTCGCCCGTCCGGCGGTCCTCACCCGTCGAACGGGGGGCCGCCTTGCCTCCGGCATACCCATGAGTGCATGTGCCCCGGGGACTCGCGCACTCACCGTAATCCTACGATCACCCGTCCAGCCATGGCGAACACGGAAACGCCACCATTCGCCACCCCTTCGAATGAATCCACAGCAGCCTCCGCACGATTCACTTGACACAGGACAACCGAACGCGGGCGGAGCGTTGCACTCAGGGGCGCGCGCCGCCGGAATCACCACCCATGGCGCATCAATGCGCCGCATGGACCGCGCGAAGCCGGGGAGTCCGAAACAGAGAGTCACGTTCCGCTTCCGCGCCGTAACCGTCGGCGCGTCGGAACCGTTGGAGGGGGCATGGACTTCACGATCGGCGGGATCCGGGAGATCCGCTCCGGCGTGCGTCGGCGCGGCCGCTCCTCGGAGTGCACCGCCGTCGCCGAGTTCACGGGGCTGTGGGGCTGGGACGTGGTGCCGGGCGCGCGGACGGCGGCGGGCGCCTGCTCGTGCGGCCGGCCGGACTGCCGCGCGCCGGGCGCGCACCCGCTGGAGTTCGCGCCGCCGATCCCGGCCGGCGCCACGCTCGACGAGGCGACCAGGGCGTGGGCGGAGTTCCCCGGCGCCGCGGTGATGCTGCCGGTGGGCCGCGCGTTCGACGTGATCGAGGTGGCCGAGCCGGCCGGGCGTCACGCCCTGGTGCGGCTGGAGCGCATGGGCCTGCCCGTCGGCCCGGTCACCGCGACCCCCGACGGCCGCGCCCACTTCTTCGTCGCGCCGGGCGGCGCCGCCGAGCTGCCGGGGCTGCTGTACCGCATGGGCTGGGACGACCCGGTCTCCCTCGACCTGCGCGGCTTCGGCCCCGGCACCTACATCACCGCCCCGCCGTCCGACCGGGCGGGGCTCGGCCCGGTCCGCTGGCTGCGCTCCCCCGCCCTGGACACGGCCTCGAAGCCACCGCAGGCCCGCCTGCTGCTGGGGACGCTGGCGTACGTCGCCCACCGGTCGCGCGCTTAGGGCCCGCGACCGGGGCCCCGGCAGCCCGCACAGCGAAGCGCCCGCTCCCCGACTGCACCTCGGGGGGCGGGCGCTTCTTCGCGCGCGTTTCCTGCTCAGTCGCCGATGAGCGCATCCACGAACGCCTCCGGCTCGAACGGCGCCAGGTCGTCCGCGCCCTCGCCCAGGCCGACCAGCTTCACCGGCACGCCCAGCTCACGCTGGACCGCGACCACGATGCCGCCCTTGGCCGTGCCGTCGAGCTTGGTGAGCACGATGCCGGTGATGTCGACGACCTCGGCGAACACGCGGGCCTGCACCAGACCGTTCTGCCCGGTCGTGGCGTCCAGCACGAGCAGCACCTCGTCCAGCGGCGCGTGCTTCTCGACCACTCGCTTGACCTTGCCGAGCTCGTCCATGAGGCCGGTCTTGGTGTGCAGCCGCCCGGCGGTGTCGATGAGCACGACGTCGGCGCCCATCTCCTTGCCCTCCTTCACCGCGTCGAAGGCGACGGAGGCGGGGTCGCCGCCCTCCGGCCCGCGCACGGTGTAGGCGCCGACCCGCTCGCCCCAGGTCTGCAGCTGGTCGGCGGCGGCGGCGCGGAAGGTGTCGGCGGCGCCCAGCACCACGCTGCGGCCGTCCGCCACCAGGACGCGGGCGAGCTTGCCGGTGGTGGTGGTCTTGCCGGTGCCGTTGACGCCGACGACCATCACGATGCCGGGCTTGCTGGTCGCGGGCTCGGTCCTGACCGTGCGGTCGAGGTCGGTGCCGACCAGCTTGAGCAGCTCCTCGCGCAGCAGGCCGCGCAGCTCCTCGGGGGTGCGGGTGCCGAGGACCTTCACCCGCCCGCGCAGGCCGTCCACCAGCTCCTGGGTGGGGGCCACGCCGACGTCGGCGGTGAGCAGCGTGTCCTCGATCTCCTCCCAGGTCTCCTCGTCGAGGTGCTCGCGCGACAGCAGCGTGAGCAGCCCCTTGCCGAGGGCGTTCTGGGAGCGGGAGAGGCGGGCGCGCAGGCGGATCAGGCGCCCTGCGGTGGGCTCCGGGATCTCGATCGCGGGCGCCTCCGCGGCGGCGATCGGTTCCTCGACGACGACCGGAGCCGGGCCGCCCGGAAGATCCACCTCCTCTATGGTCCGGCGAGGTTCCTCGCGCGGCGTCTCGGCCTCTTCGCCGACGTGCGGCTCGGCCGGTGGGGCGGTGATGTCGGGTGCGGCGGGCGGTGGCGGAGGCAGCGACTTCTTGCGCCGGCTGCCGACGATGAGCCCGCCGAGCACGCCGAACACGACCACGGCGATGACTACAGCAAGGATGACGAATTCCATAACGGCTCCAGTATGCGCGACCCCTCCCCCGGCGGGCCGTCGCCCGGCGGGGGAACGGAGACGTGCCGCGACCCTGGAAACCTGACGGTACGTCAGCTAAGGTCCCGGCACCGGCACCCGTCCACCCCGGCCGAGGGGACCGCCATGCCCGTCACGGTCGTACGCTTCAACCTCGTCGAACCCGGTGCCGGCCCGGCCTCCCTCGCCGCCCGCTACCGGGCCGCCCTGGAGATGGCCGCGTACGCCGACGACCGCGGGATCGACACCGTGCAGACCGAGGAGCACCACGGCGTCGCCGACAACTGGCTGCCGTCGCCGTTCGCCTTCGCGGGCGCGGTCTTCGGGGCGACCCGGCGGATCGCGGTCACGGTGTCGGCCGCCATCGGCCCGCTGTACGACCCGCTGCGCCTGGCCGAGGAGATCGCGGTGCTGGACCTGGTGAGCGGCGGGCGGCTGGTGACGGTCGCGGGGATCGGATACCGGCCCGAGGAGTACGCGCAGTTCGGCGTCGACTGGGAGCGGCGCGGCAGGCTCCAGGACGAGTTGCTGGAGACCCTGCTGAAGGCCTGGACCGGCGAGGAGTTCAGCTACCGGGGCCGGACGGTGCGGGTCACCCCGCGCCCGTGCTCCGCGCCGCACCCGCTGCTGCTGGTCGGCGGCTCCTCGAAGGCCGCCGCCCGCCGTGCCGCGCGGCTCGGCCTGCCCTTCTTCCCGAGCGCGCACCTGCCGGAGCTGGCGGCGTACTACAAGGAGCGGCTGGCCGAGTACGGCACCGAGGGCTGGACCATGATGCCGGCGGCCGAGACCCCGCTGCTGCACGTGGCCGAGGATCCCGACCGGGTCTGGGCGGCGTACGGCGAGCACTTCCTGCACGAGGCGCGGACCTACGCCTCCTGGCAGTCCGGCTCCATCCGGTCGGCGGTGCGGTCGGCGGCCACGACCGTGGACCGGCTGCGCGCCGAGGGCGTGTACCGGGTCCTCACGCCGGACGAGTGCGTGGCGCAGGGCCTGGACAGCCTCGTCCTGCACCCGCTGGCGGGCGGGATGCCGGTGGACGAGGGGTGGCGCGGGCTGCGGCTGTTCTGCGAGGACGTACTGCCCCGGCTCGGTGCGTGAGCCGGGGCGGTGCGCCCACGGGGCGAGGAGAGGGGCGGCGGGGACTGGGCCCTTCTCCCCGGGTCCGGGGGCCTCTCGCGGGACCGGATCAGCCCATCTCCTCCAGCGCCTTGCCCTTGGTCTCCTTGACGAACCTGAGGACGAAGGGGACGGAGAGCGCGGCGAAGGCCGCGTAGATCACGTAGGTCGCGGACAGGTTCCAGTCGGCCAGCGACGGGAAGCTCGCGGTGATGGCCCAGTTGGCGAGCCACTGCGCGGAGGCGGCCACGCCCAGGGCGGCGGCGCGGATCCTGTTCGGGAACATCTCGCCGAGGAACACCCAGACGACCACGCCCCAGGACAGGGCGAAGAAGAGGACGAAGACATGCGCGGCGATCAGGGCGGTCCAGCCCTGGGCGGCCGGGAGCCTGCCGTCGACCAGGTGGTGGGAGAAGGCCCAGGCCTCCAGCCCGAGGCCGACCGCCATGCCGGCGGAACCGATCAGGGCCAGCGGCTTACGGCCGACGCGGTCCACGAAGATCATGGCGATGACGGTGCCGACGATGTTGATGATCGACGTCGTGAACGAGTAGAAGAACGAGTCCGTGGGGTCGACGCCGACCGACTGCCACAGCGTCGAGGAGTAGTAGAACGCGACGTTGATGCCGACGAACTGCTGGAAGACCGACAGGCCGATGCCGATCCAGACGATCGGCTTGAAGAAGAAGGAGCCGCCGAGCAGGTCCCGGAAGGTGGACTTGTCCTCCCGCTTCATCGCGAGCTCGATCTCGGCGATACGGGCGTCGAGGTCGACGTCCGCGCCCTCGACCTCCGTCAGGATCCCGCGGGCGCGGTCGTACTTGCCGACGGAGACCAGGAAGCGCGGGGACTCCGGGATCGCGAAGGAGAGCAGGCCGTAGAGGGCGGCGGGGACGACCATGACGCCGAGCATGACCTGCCAGGCCTCCAGGCCCATCAGGCTGCCGCGCTGGTCGCCGCCGGCCGCGTTCAGCAGGCCCCAGTTGACCAGCTGGGAGACGGCGATGCCGACGACGATCGCGGCCTGCTGGAAGGAGCCGAGCCGGCCGCGGTAGGCGGGCGGGGCGACCTCGGCGATGTAGGCGGGGCCGATCACGGAGGCCATGCCGATGGCGAAGCCGCCGACGACACGCCAGAGGGCGAGGTCCCACAGGGCGAACGGCAGCGCCGAGCCGACGGCGCTGACGGTGAACAGCACGGCGGCGATCTGCATGCAGCGGATGCGGCCGATGCGGTCGGCCATGCGGCCGGCGGTCGCGGCGCCGACGGCGCAGCCGATCAGCGCGACGGCGATGACCTGGGCCAGGGCCGCGGAGCCGACGTCGTAGCGGTCCCGGACGGCCTCGACGGCGCCGTTGATCACGGAGCTGTCGTAGCCGAAGAGGAAACCGCCCATCGCGGCCGCCGCCGCGATGAATATGACGTGCCCGAGATGATCGGGGTGAGCCGTCCCGGCTCTTGACTGCCGCGTCTGCGTCGTGCTGGTCACGTTCCACTCCTCGGGCCACCGGCAACGTCGCCGGGTGGGGGTCGGCCCCTTACGGATGCCCCGTCGCGCGTCCATGACACGCCGCTGAGACATGAAGACAAAAGCAACGCCGCTGAGGCTATTCCTTCAAGCTTCGAAGTCAATGCATGATCTGTGTGACTTGGGCGATAGATCAGTGGGCCATGCGTTCATTCTTTGAACTTGACGGCGTGGTGCTCCCGCTCAGCGGAGCCGCTGGCTGATGACCTTCGACACACCGTCGCCCTGCATGGAGACGCCGTACAGCGCGTCGGCGACCTCCATCGTGCGCTTCTGGTGGGTGATCACGATCAGCTGCGAGGTCTCCTGCAGTTCCTGCATGATGCGGATCAGCCGCTGCAGGTTGGTGTCGTCGAGGGCGGCCTCGACCTCGTCCATGACGTAGAAGGGGCTCGGCCGGGCCTTGAAGATCGACACGAGCATCGCGACGGCCGTCAGCGACCGTTCGCCGCCCGAGAGCAGGCTCAGCCGCTTGACCTTCTTGCCCGGCGGGCGCGCCTCGACGTCCACGCCGGTGGTGAGCATGTTGTCCGGATCGGTCAGGACCAGTCGCCCCTCGCCGCCCGGGAACAGCCGGCCGAAGACGCCCTCGAACTCCCGGGCCGTGTCCCGGTAGGCCTCGGTGAAGACCTGCTCGACGCGTTCGTCGACCTCCTTGACCACCTGCAGCAGGTCGGCGCGGGTCTTCTTGAGGTCCTCGAGCTGTTCGCTGAGGAACTTGTGGCGTTCCTCCAGGGCCGCGAACTCCTCCAGGGCGAGCGGGTTGACCTTGCCGAGCTGCTGGTAGGCGCGTTCGGCGGCCTTGAGCCGCTTCTCCTGCTCGGCCCTGACGAACGGCCTCGGCCGGTTGCGCGGGTGCTCCGGGTCCTCGGGCAGCTGCTCGCCGTCGGCGGGGAGCGAGGGCGGGACCGGCTGGTGGGGGCCGTAATCGGACACCAGGCCCGCCGGTTCCACACCGAGTTCCTCCAGCGCCCTGGTCTCCAGCTGCTCGATGCGCAGCCGTTTCTCGGCGCCGAGAACCTCGCCCCGGTGGACCGAGTCCGTCAGCTTGTCGAGTTCGGCCTTGAGGTCCCGGCCGGTGGTGCGGGCGGCTGCGAGTTCCTCCTCGCGCCGGGCCTTGGCGGCCTCGGCGGCGGCCCGCTCCTGTTCGGCGCGGGCGAGGGAGACCTCGACGTGCGCGAGGAGCTGGCGGGCGCCGTGGGCGACGGCCCCGGCGACGGCCGCCTCGTGCCGCAGCCGGGCACGCCGCTGTTCGGCACGCGCGCGTGCCTCGCGTTCGGCACGGGCGGCCCGGTCCAGGGAGTCGGCGCGTCCGGCGAGCCCCTTGACGCGTTCCTCGTGCGTGCGGACCTGGAGGCGGGCCTCCATCTCGGTCTGCCGGGCGTTGGCGCCGTCGGCGGCGAGACGGTCGCGTACCGACGTGTCGGGCTCCTCCTCGGCCGGCATCTCCTCGGCGACGGCGAGCCGCTCGGCGAGTTCCTCGACCTCCCGCAGGGCCTTGTCGAGGGCCTCCTGGGCACGGGCGGCGGCGGCCACTGACCGCTCGGCCTCCCCCGCCGCCCCCCTGGCCTGCCCGGCGAGCCGGCCGAGCTGCTGGGCCACGGCCGACTTCTCCCGGTCGGCGGCCCGCCTGCGCTCGCCCAGTTCCTCCACGAGCGCGGCGCACTCCCCGCGCCGCTCGGCCGCCGCGTGCTGCGCCTCGGCCAGTTCCTCGCAGCGCACGGCGAGTTCGGCCAGCTCGGCGGCGGCCTCGTCCACGGACGCCTGCACCTCCAGCAGGCTGGGCGCCCCCGCGGACCCGCCGTGCGCGACGTGCGCGCCCAGCAGGTCGCCCTCGGCGGTCACCGCGGTCAGCCCGGGGCGCGCGTGGACGAGGTCCTCGGCGTCCTCCAGGGTGCCGACGACGACGATGCCGCGCAGCAGCCGGCGTACCGCCGGCATGAGCTCGGCGGGCCCGCGGACGAGGTCGGCGGCGAAGGGCGCGGCACCGGCGCGGAGGTGCGCCGGCTCGGCGTCCCGCTGTTCCTCCGGGGCGCCCGCCAGCAGCAGCGTCGCCCGGCCCGCGTCCTGCTTGCGCAGCAGGCGGATGGCGTCGGCGGCCGCGGACGTGGTCGTCACCGCGACGGCGTCCGCGGCGGCGCCGAGGGCCGCGGCCAGCGGGACCTCGTAGCCGGGGGTCACCGTCAGCAGCTCGGCCGCCGGGCCGAGGAGCCCGGTGAGGCGGTCCTTCGCGCCGAGCAGCGCCCCCGTGCCGTCCTTGCGGCGCAGGCCTGTGGCGAGCGCCTCGTGGCGGGCCTGGGTCGCCGCGCGCCTGCGTTCCGCCACCGTGGCGGCCTCCCGGGCGGCGGTCAGGGCGGCCTCGGCCTCGGCCAGCCGCCGTTTCGCGGCCTCGTGCCGTTCGGCGAGCTCGGCGTCGCCGGCGTCGAGGCCGTCGACCTCGGCCTGCAGTGCCTCGTACTCCTCCTGGGCCGCGGCGGCCCGCTCCTGCGCCTCGTCGCGGGCGGCGGCCAGCCGGTCGATCTCGGCCTGCGCGGCGGCGGCCCGCGATCGGGCCGCGCCCACCTGCCCGCTGAGCCGGGCGAGGCCCTCGCGCCGGTCGGCGATGGCGCGGGCTACGTCCTTCAGCCGCCGTTCCTCCAGGGCGAGGTCCCGCTCCAGGTCGGCGCGGTGGGCGACGGTGTCCTCCAGGGCGCGCTCGGCGGCCTCCAGGGCCGCTTCGAGTTCGGCCTCCTGCTCACGGATGCGGGCGGCCTCGCGCTCCATGTCCTCGGGGTCGCGGCCGCGCCGCTCCTCGGGGGGCGCGGAGGTGGCGCTCTTGACGCGCGCGTCGGCCAGCGAGATCGTGCCGCGCACCCGCTCGGCGAGCTGGGAGAGCTCGTACCAGGTCTGCTGGGCGCTGTGCAGGCGCGGCGCGAGCTTCCGTACCTCGTCCTCCAGGAGTGCCTCGGTCTGCAGGGCCTTGCGCAGTTCCCGCTCGGCGGCCTCCTTGCGTTCCTTGAGGGCGGCCTCGTCGGCGATCTCGGCCTTGAGCGCCTCCCGCAGCCGTACCAGGTCGTCGGCGAGCAGGCGCAGCCGGGCGTCGCGCAGGTCGGCCTGGATGACGGCCGCCCGTCGCGCGACCGCCGCCTGCCGGCCCAGGGGCTTGAGCTGCCGCCTGAGCTCGTCGGTCAGGTCCTGCACGCGCGCGAGGTTGGCCTGCATCGCGTCCAGCTTGCGCAGCGCCTTCTCCTTGCGTTTGCGGTGCTTGAGGACGCCGGCCGCCTCCTCGATGAAGGCGCGGCGGCCCATGGGGTCGGCGTGCAGGACGGAGTCGAGCCGGCCCTGGCCGACGATGACGTGCATCTCCCGGCCGATGCCGGAGTCGGAGAGCAGTTCCTGGATGTCGAGCAGGCGGCAGGTGTCGCCGTTGATCTGGTACTCGCTGCCCCCGTTGCGGAACATGATCCGCGTGATGGTGACCTCGGAGTACTCGATCGGGAGGGCGCCGTCGGAGTTGTCGATGGTCAGCGAGACCTCGGCCCGGCCGAGCGGGGGGCGGCCGGTGGTGCCGGCGAAGATGACGTCCTCCATCTTGCCGCCGCGCAGCGACTTGGCGCCCTGTTCGCCCATGACCCAGCTGAGGGCGTCCACCACGTTGGACTTGCCCGAGCCGTTCGGTCCGACGACGCACGTGATCCCCGGCTCGAACCGGAGCGTGGTCGCCGAGGCGAACGACTTGAAGCCGCGGAGGGTCAGGGCCTTGAGGTGCACGCCGCTGGACTTTACTCCCGGGGTCCGTCTCACACCGTGAACGGCGGCGCACTTGCGGTTTCACCCACGATGGCGCAGGGCACACCAGAAGTTAAGACGGTGAAAGGATGCGCGGGGGACAAAGAACAGCGCGGGGGCAAGAAAGAAGGGACGCCGAGGCGTCCCTTGCAAATCTGACAACCCAGCGGTTGGTACGAGCACCCCAACCACCGCTGTCATTGTGTGCTGCAGTGATCAGGTGAGCGCAGGCTCCGCCTGGTGTGCGTCGATGCTCTCCATGATCCTGTCGTGAGAAGCGGCAGCCGTCAGCGCCTCGTTCTCGGCCTGGATCCGTACCAGCTCGGATTCCAGGTCCTGTACGCGCTGCTGGAGCCGTCGCATCTCGGCGAGGAGTCGAGGGTCGGAGCCGCCGACGTAACCGAGAAGCGCCTTTGCCATGATGGATGGTCCTCCACAATGAGTGACCGACCGATGCGGTGTGGGTCGTGAGGGATTCGCACCCGCGGTGCTTGACACTGTTGAGCTCACACTGCCGTTCAACCATGCCAAACAGCCAGGGTGCGCGGGGTGCTTTCAGCGTCTCACCAAAAAGTTTGACGGTCAACACGATCACGCCCCGTATCGGCGGGCAACCCTGGGTCGCGCGGCCGGAAGGGGCAGCGCCGCGATCCCTGCGGGGCCCCTGGGGGCGGGGAGATCATCCTCAGGTGCGGAGCCTGCCATGACGAGCGGTTCTTGGCAACCACCAGGTCAGTCCGGGTTCGGGCAGGTGCCGGCGGCATGTACCGGGCTCCGGTCCCCGGACGGCACCGGGCCGGATCACCGGACGGCGAAGCCGTCGTAGGCCCCGCGGGGTGTGTCCCAGATCTCGGTGACGCCGTCCACACGTCCGGGCGTGTCGTCGCCCTGGAGCCAGTCGAGCAGCCCCTCGCAGCGCTCCCGCGGGCCCTCCGCGACCACCTGGACCCGCCCGTCGCCCAAATTGAGAGCAAAACCACTCAGGCCGCCGATCTCGAGGGCCTTGGCCCGCGTGAACCAGCGAAAACCCACACCCTGGACGCGTCCTCGCACCCAGGCGACCAGTCGCACATCCTCGCTCATGGCTGCAACCTAGCGGGCCGATGTCTCCCTGGGCACTTCCTCCCCGCACGGCATGCGGTACCGTCCCGACCCAATGAATCTCATATGAAACTCACTCCTTCGAGTGAGCGGCGTCACCCGCACGCTCCGTGCGAGCCGGGCTGCCGCCAGGACGAGGAAGGCCAGAACATGGGACGCCACCGACGCTCCGCCGCCGGCCGCGCCGCCACGGGCCGCGCCACGGGGGTTACAGAAACGGGCGGCTCCTACCCGGGCAGCTACGACCCCCCGCAGTACTCGTACTCCTACGACCCGCCGCAGACGTCCGGCCCGGGCGGGTCGCCCGGCATGGGCACCGCGCCGTTCCTGGACACGGAGGCGTACGCCGAGGCGTCGGCGAGGAGCGCCGCGTACCTCTTCGCCAGCGAGGACGACTTCGCCACCGTCTTCCCGGAGCACGGGTTCACGCCCGACGGCGGCACGCGGCGCGGCGGCAGCCACCGCCGGCGCAGGAAGCGGGCCGTGACGCCGGTGCGCAGCGGTCTGCTCGGCGTCTCGGCGGCGGTGGCCCTGGGCACCGTCGCGGTGAGCACCGGCGCGGTGCCGGGGCTCGACAACTACAAGCTCGGCGGCGGCAGCAGCAGCAGCGGCGACAAGGTGCAGGCCGCGGGTTCGCCGACCAACTCGGCGAGCGAACAGGGCGGCACGTCCGGCAGCGCGGACAGCCGCGCCGCCGGCTCCTCGACGAGCCGCGGCACCGGCCGCACCGCGTCGCCCTCGTCCCCGGCGCCGTCCACGTCGACGGCCGCGCCCAGCGAGGCGCCGACGACGCAGCGGCCGAAGCCGAAGCCTGAGCCGGGCAAGGCCAGGAAGCCGAAGACGACGCCCTCGAAGAAGCAGACCTCGAAGCCCGCGCAGACCGCCGCCCCCGCGGTGACGGTGTCGGCGGCGACGGCCGCCGAGGCCGAGGTGCTCAGGCTGGTCAACGACGAGCGCGCCAAGGTGGGCTGCAGCGCGCTGGCCGCCAACAGCTCGCTGGGCGAGCTGGCCGGCGACTTCAGCGACGCCATGGCCGAGGAGGGCTTCTTCGACCACACCGACCCCAGCGGCGCGACGCCGTGGGACCGGGCGGCGAAGCTCGGCATAAGCAACCTCGGCGGCGAGAACATCGCCCGCGGCCAGACGGACCCGGCCGCGGTGATGGATGCCTGGATGAACAGCCCCGGCCACCGCGCGAACATCCTGAACTGCGACTTCAAGACGCTGGGCGTCGGCGTGCACTTCGGGTCGGGCGGCCCCTGGTGGACGCAGGACTTCGGCTACTGAGGCGACCGGCGTCGCCCTGACCCGGCGGGCCGTCCACGGTCCGCCGGGTCACAGGTGTGCACACGCTCGCCGTAGGCGGGTCCGCCGTCGGAACGGCCGGGCACGACGGCGGGGCACGCCGCCGCCATCTCGGACGGGAGCGCTGACCGCTGTGCAGCGCACCCCGTCAGGCAGCGCTGTGTCCGAGTACGCTGACGTCATGGACAGCACCGAGGAGCGCGCGCCGGCGTGGGACCTGCCCTACGACGTGTTCGCCAGGGCCTGCCCGTCGCGCGGCACGTTGGAGCATGTCACGGGCCGTTGGGGCGCGCTCATCCTCGGCGCGCTGCACGACGGCTCCCTGCGCTTCAACGAACTGCGCCGCAGGGTCGACGGCGTGAGCGAGAAGATGCTGTCCCAGACGCTGCACGCGCTGGAGCGCGACGGCCTGGTGCACCGCGAGGCACAGCCGACGAACCCGCCCCGCGTGGACTACGAACTCACCCCGCTCGGCCGCGAGGTCGCCGAGCGCCTGCTGGGTCTCATCCACTTCGTGGAGGGCCGCATGGACGACGTGCTCGAGGCCCGCCGCCGCTACGACGAGACGCGCGGCGCCCGCTGACAGCGCGGGCAGAAGTAACTGGACCGGTTCATCCAGGGGCGCCGGCGCATCGGCGTACCGCAGCGTCTGCAGGGCAGCCCCTCACGGCCGTAGGCGTCGAGCGAGCGGTCGAAGTAGCCGGACTCGCCGTTGACGTTGACGTAGAGGCTGTCGAAGCTGGTGCCGCCGACCGCCAGGGCCTGGTTCATCACGTCCCGGATGTGGCCGAGGAGTTCGGCGGTGCGCGGGTGCGTGAAGGTCGCGGTGGGGCGTTCGAAGTGGATGCGGGCGCGCCACAGGGCCTCGTCCGCGTAGATGTTGCCGACCCCGCTGATCAGCGACTGGTCGAGCAGGGCCCGTTTGATCGTCGTCCGCTTGCGGCGCAGGGCCCGGTGGAAGGCCTCGTCGTCGAACAGCGGGTCCAGGGGGTCGCGGGCGATGTGCGCGATGACGTCGGGCAGGCCGTCGTCGGTGGTGTCGTGCAGCGACAGCCCGCCGAAGGTGCGCTGGTCGACGAAGCGGAGTTCGGTGTTCAGGTCGTCGGCGAACCGGACCCGGACCCTGAGGTGCTTCTCGTCCGGCGCCTCGTGCGGCTGGACCAGCAGCTGGCCGCTCATGCCGAGGTGCGCCAGCACCGCCTGGCGGGTGTCCTCCAGGGGCAGCCACAGGTACTTGCCGCGGCGGCTGGGCACGCCGACGCGGTGGCCCTTGAGACGGTGCGTGAAGTCGTCGGCGCCGGCCACGTGCCGGCGCACGGCGCGCGGGTGCAGCACCTCGGCGTCGGCGACGACCCGGTGGGCGACCCACCGTTCCAGGCCGCGCCGGACGACCTCGACCTCGGGCAACTCGGGCATGGGATCCCCCCGTGGGCAGACCGGTGTACGAGCCGAGCGCCCGTCCCGGGTCGGGAACGGGCGCTCGGGATGTGCTGTTCGCTGTGCGGTCAGGCGGAGAGCGACGTCGGGCTCTCCCCGTCTCCGGCGGCTTCCTCGGCGACCGCCTCGGCCACCGTCTCGGCCGCCGCAGCGGCGCGCTGGTCCGCCGCGGCCCGGATGGACCGCCACGCGGACTCGGCGGCCTGCTGCTCCGCCTCCTTCTTGCTGCGGCCGGTGCCGGTGCCGTACGAGACGCCTCCGACGCGGGCGGCAGCGGTGAAGGTCTTCTCGTGGTCGGGGCCGGTCTCCGTGACCAGGTACTCGGGAACGCCGAGCCCCTCGGTCGCGGTGAGCTCCTGCAGGGACGTCTTCCAGTCCAGGCCGGCTCCGAGGTTGGAGGACTTCTCGATCAGCGGGTCGAACAGGCGGTGCACCAGTTCGGAGGCCGCGTCGAGGCCCTGGTCGAGATAGACCGCGCCGATCACCGCTTCCAGGGTGTCGGCGAGGATGGACGCCTTGTCCCGGCCTCCCGTGCCTTCCTCACCGCGGCCGAGCCGGATGAAGGAGCCAAGGTCGAGACCGCGGCCGACCTCCGCCAGCGCACGCGAGTTGACCACCGCGGCCCGCAGCTTGGCCAGCTGGCCCTCGGGCAGGTCGGGGTGGGTGTTGTACAGCGTGTCCGTGACCACGAGGCCGAGCACGGAGTCCCCGAGGAACTCCAGGCGCTCGTTGGTCGGCAGACCGCCGTTCTCGTATGCGTAGGAACGGTGGGTCAGCGCTCGCACCAGAAGGGCGGACTCGACCTTGTAGCCGAGCCGCCCTTCCAGAAGCGTGTGGGACGAGGCCGTGTTGTCCGCTTTCTTCTTGGCGGACGGGTCCGCCTTGGCGTCATCCGCCTTCTTGGCAGTGGACACGGTGCCTCTCACCAGCCGCTCAGACCTCGAGGACCTGGCGCTTGTTGTAGGTGCCGCAAGACGGGCACGCGATGTGCTGCAGCTTGGGCTCGTGGCAGCGCTCGCACGCAACCAGGGTGGGGACCGCAGCCTTCCACTGCGACCGGCGGTGGCGCGTGTTGCTGCGCGACATCTTCCGCTTCGGAACAGCCACGGCTACTTCTCCTGCTTCTCGTCGACGCGCGCTGATCGAGTCGCGTCGCCGCTCATCTCGTCCTTCTCGCCGTCCGTCATGGTGTCGGCGAGTCCCTGCAGTGCCGCCCAACGGATGTCGACGGCGTCATGGTGGTGGTCCGGGTCGTCCGCAAGGCGTGCTCCGCATTCGGCGCACAGTCCCGGGCAGTCTTCCTGGCACACCGGCTGCATCGGCAGTGCGAGCACCACCGCATCACGCAGCACTGGTTCGAGGTCGAACAGGCCGTCCTCGAGGAAGAGCCTGTCCTCGTCGTCCTCGGCGTCGTCGCCCGGTTCCGCGTGGTGCGTGCGGCCCCGGTCGTCGGCGTCAGGGTACGAGAACATCTCCTGGAAGTCCGCTTCGACATCGAGCTGAAGCGGCTCCAGACACCTTACGCACTCCCCCTCGGCCTGTGCACGGGCGGTGCCTGTGACGAGCACCCCTTCCATGACCGACTCGAGCCGGAGTTCGAGTTCCACCGGGGCGCCTTCCGGCACTCCGATGACCCCCTGGATACCCAGGTCCCTGGGAGCGTCGACGGTGCGGTTCAGGCGCTGCAGCGCGCCGGGCCGCCGGCCCAGCTCGTGCGTGTCGAACACGAGAGGGTTGCGGTGGTCGAGGCGGGCGTTGGAGGCCATTCCTGCTTTCGATCCGAACTCGGGGGGACGCCGCCCTCAGGTGTGCGGGCAGCGTTGATCGCGGAAGTACGCGCGACCGAAGAGCCAGGATACTGGACCTTTCGCCTACGGCCCAATCGGCGGATTGCTCACTGGCCGCGGCCCTGTTCGTACGCCCGCAGCTGCTCGGGGGTGATCATGCCGGTGTCGAACAGGCTGGTCTCGTCGAGGGCGTATCCCGCCTGGGCCTGCGAGGCCTGCTGAGGCTGCGGGGCCTGGTTCGGGTCGTAGGCGGGCTGCTGGGCGTCGTAGCCCTGGAAGGCGGTGTACGGGTCGGCCTGCTGGTAGCCGTACGGGTCCGGCTGGCCGCCGTACTGCTGCTGGTAGCCGCCGTAGGCGTCCTGCTGCTGCACGGGGGCGCCTCCCGCCGGGGCGTAGCCGGAGGCGGTGGAGTACGCCGGCTGCTGGTCGTACTGCTGGGACCGGCCTGCCGCCGCCTGGGCGTCCTGCTCCGCCAGGGCCGCCAGGTCGGCCAGGTAGTCGGCGTCGCTGGAGTGCTGCACGGTGCCCTGGTCGTCGGCGAGGGCGCCGAGGTCGTCGGTGGCGATGCGGCCGTGCAGCTTCTGCCGGCCGCGGCCGACGGCCTCCAGGGTCTTGGCGAGGACCGCCTCGAAGGCGCCCAGTTTGCTGTCCACGTACGCGTCCGCGTCGCGGCGCAGGGTCTCCGGGTCGTGGCTGCGTTCCGGGGCGTCCTCGTCCTCGTAGCCCTGCTCGTCGAGGCCGGGGCCCGTGCCGAGCAGCTTCTCGCGGCCACGGCCGACCGAGCCGAGGGTCTTGGTGAGGACGACCTCGAAGTTGGCGAGCTTGGAGTCGACGTAGTCGTCGGCCTCGGCGCGGATCTCCTCGGCCTCCTTGCGGGCCTCGGCGAGGATGCGGTCCGCCTCGGCCTGGGAGCGGCGGGCGATCTCGGTGTCGGAGACCAGGGAGCCGCGCTCGGCGTGCGCCTGCCCGATGATCCGCTCGGCCTCCTGACGGGCCTGCTCCACCATCTGCTCGCGGTCGCCGATCAGCTCCTGCGCCTGCGCCAGCGAGCCGGGCAGGGCCTGGCGCACCTCGTCCAGCATCGCGAGCAGTTCGGCGCGGTTGACCACGCACGAGGCCGACATGGGCATGGACCGGGCGCCGGAGACCGCGGCGACGATCTCATCGAGCTTCTTCTGCACGTCCACCGTGTGCTCGCCACTTCCTGCCGATGTGTTGGAGACGGACGGGACGACTGTAGCCCCATCAGCCCTGGCGCAGGCGCTCGTTCAGGGCCTCCAGGACCACCGGCGGCACCAGGTGGGAGACGTCGCCGCCCCAGGTCGCCACCTCCTTGACGAGCGAGGAGGACAGGAAGCTGTAGGTGGGGTTGGTCGGCACGAACAGGGTCTCCACGCCGGAGAGCCCGTTGTTCATCTGGGCCATCTGCAGCTCGTAGTCGAAGTCGCTGACCGCGCGCAGGCCCTTGACGATGGCCGGGATGTCGCGTTCCTTGCAGTAGTCGACGAGGAGGCCGTGGAATGCCTCCACGGTCACGTTGCCGTACTCGGCGGTGACCTGGCGGATCAGGTCCATCCGCTCGTCGATCTCGAACAGGCCCTTCTTGGACTTGTTGATCATCACCGCGACGTACACCTCGTCGTAGAGGCGGGAGGCGCGGGAGATGATGTCGAGGTGTCCGTTGGTGATCGGGTCGAACGACCCGGGACATACGGCGCGGCGCACTTGTGATCCCTCGCTCTCCGGTCCGGTCATCGTGCGTCTTCGCACGTAGAGGCGGCGCGACCGTACCAAAACGTTCCCTCGCCGTAGCGACGGGCCCGGATCGCGGCGAAACCGTCCGGCCACCTGAACTCGCCGCCTCTGGTGCTGCGCTCCACGGTGACGAGGGCCCGCGCCGCGAGCCAGCCCTGCGAGCGGAGTGTGAGGAGAATCTCCCGAAGATCGTCGTCCGGGACGGCGTAGGGCGGATCGAGGAAGACGATGTCGTACGGCTCCTCGGGCGCCGGCGACCGGACGACCTGTTCGGCGCGGCCCGCCCGGACCTCGGCGCCCGGCAGGCCGAGGCGGCCGACGTTCTCCCGCACGACGCGGGCCGCGCGGGCGTCGGCCTCGACGAGGAGGACGTGGCCGGCGCCGCGGGAGAGCGCCTCCAGGCCGACGGCGCCGGAGCCGGCGTACAGGTCGAGGACCCGCTCGCCGTCGAGGGGGCCGCCGAGCAGGGACTGCCAGGTGGAGAACAGGCCCTCGCGCGCGCGGTCGGAGGTCGGGCGGGTGCCGGTACCGGGAGGGACGGCCAGGCGGCGTCCGCCGGCCGCGCCGGCGATCACGCGGGTCATCGCGGGTCCTCGTTCGTCGGGTGGGTCATGGATGGGTCATGGATTGGGTCATGGATGGGCCGTCGGACGGGTCATGGACGGGTCGTCCGACGGCTCGTCGGACGGCCCATCCGACAGGTCGTCGGACGGGTGGTCCGACGGGTCGTCGGACGGCCGGCCGGATGGCCACGGGTCCAGTCTCGCAGCCGGGGGCAAGGGGGTGCTCACGCGCTGTCGGCGGCCGGACTCACCCCTTCTCCAGGTACTGCTCCCGCTCCTCGTCCAGCAGGGCGTCCAGGGCGGTGCGCAGGCCCGGCAGGCCGGTCAGCTCCGGGTCGGCCGCCACCACGGCGGTCGCCTCCTGTCTCGCCTCGGCGATGATCTCCTCGTCCTCGATGACCGTGAGCATGCGCAGGCTGGTGCGGGCGCCGGACTGGGCCTGGCCGAGGACGTCGCCCTCGCGGCGCTGTTCGAGGTCGATGCGGGAGAGCTCGAAGCCGTCGAGGGTGGCGGCGACCGCGCTCAGGCGCTGACGCGCCGGGGCGGCCTCCGGCATCTCGGTGACCAGCAGGCACAGGCCGGCCGCGGAGCCCCGGCCGACGCGGCCGCGCAGCTGGTGGAGCTGGGAGACGCCGAAGCGGTCGGCGTCCATGATCACCATCGCGGTGGCGTTCGGGACGTTGACGCCGACCTCGATGACGGTGGTGGCGACCAGGACGTCGGTCTCGCCGGCGGCGAAGCGGCGCATGACGGCGTCCTTGTCGTCCGGCGCCATACGGCCGTGCAGGACCTCGATGCGGAGCCCCTGGAGCGGGCCCTTCGCCAGCTGGGCGGCCACGTCGAGGACGGCGAGCGGGGGCCGCTTCTCGGCCTCGTCCTCCGGCGACTTCCGCTTCTTCGGGTCCGCGCCCTCGTCGTCCTCGTCGCCGATGCGCGGGCAGACGACGTACGCCTGGTGGCCGCCCGCCACCTCCTCGCGCACCCGCTCCCAGGCGCGGGCGAGGAAGTGGGGCTTGTCGGCGGCCGGGACGACATGGCTGGCGATGGGCGAGCGGCCGGCCGGGAGCTGGTCGAGGACGGAGGTCTCCAGGTCGCCGAAGACGGTCATGGCGACGGTGCGCGGGATGGGGGTGGCGGTCATGACGAGCAGGTGCGGCGGCTGCTTGCCCTTCCCGCGCAGGGCGTCGCGCTGTTCGACGCCGAAGCGGTGCTGCTCGTCGACCACGACCAGCCCGAGGTCGTGGAACTGCACCTTGTCCTCGATCAGCGCGTGCGTGCCGATGACGAGGCCCGCCTCCCCGGTGACGAGGTCGAGCAGTGCCTGCCGCCGGGCGGCCGCGCCGGTGGAGCCGGTGAGCAGGACCACCTTCGTGGCATGCTCGGCCCCGCCGAGCATGCCCCCCTCGGCCAGCTCCCCCATCATCTCCACCACGGACCGGTGGTGCTGCTGGGCGAGCACCTCGGTGGGCGCGAGCATCGCGGCCTGACCGCCGGCGTCGACGACGGCGAGCATGGCGCGCAGGGCGACCAGGGTCTTCCCCGAACCGACCTCCCCCTGCAGCAGCCGGTGCATCGGGTGCTCGGTCGCGAGGTCGGCGAAGATCTCCTCGGAGACCTTCCGCTGGCCCTCGGTGAGGGTGAAGGGGAGGCGGGCGTCGAAGGCCGTGAGGAGGCCGTCGGGGGACGGTCTGCGGGGTACGGCGGGCAGCAGGGTGTCGGCGTGGCGGCGACGGGCCAGGGCCACCTGGAGGACGAAGGCCTCGTCCCACTTCAGGCGGGCGCGGGCGTCGGCGACGTCGGCCTTGGTGTGCGGGCGGTGGATCTTCAGCAGGGCCTCGGGCAGGGGGACCAGGCCGCGGCCCTCGCGCAGGGAGGGCGGAAGGGGGTCGATCGCGTCCTGTGCGGTGGGCAGCACCGTCTGGATCGCCTTGCCGATCTTCCAGGACTCCAGCTTGGCGGTGGCGGGGTAGATGGGGATCAGGGCGCCGGCCCAGGTCTCGGGCGTCTCCCCTGGGTCGTCCTCCGCGCCGCGCAGCAACTCGTATGCGGGGTGCGCCAGTTGGAGGCGTCGGTTGAAGACGGAGACCTTGCCGGAGAACATCGCGCGGGTGCCCGGCAGGAGTTCCTTGTGGGGCTTGTGCACGCCGTTGCCGAAGAAGACCAGCTGGAGCCTGCCGCTGCCGTCCGTGATCGTGACCTCGAGGCGCTGGCCCTTGCCCCGGGGGGCCCTGGAGGAGGCGAAGGTGTGCAGGCGGGCGTCGGCGACCATCGCGACCACCGTGACGTGCTCGTCCATCGGGAGGTCGGCGAGGTGGGTGAGCTGGCCGCGCTCCTCGTATCTGCGCGGGTAGTGGTGGAGGAGGTCGCCGACGGTGTGCAGGCCGAGGTGCTCGGCCATCACCTTCGCGGTGGCGGGGCCGAGCACCGACTTCAGCGGCTGTTGCAGTGGTCCTTGCAGTGCGGGCACGGGATCCATTGCACACCACGGCACTGACATTGCCTTATACGTACCCCGAAACCCATGGTCAGGCGGTTCGGTCCGGCCCTAGGATGACGCGCCTCCGGCCATCCCGCGGTCACCGCCCCACCAGGGACCGCCCGACCCCGCGCCTCCCCCGTCCCCCCACCGGCGCAGCGACGATGGACTCCCAGACCTCACAGTCATCCCAGCCGTCCCACCCACCCCACCCACCTCACATGTTCCAGGTCGACCTGCGCGGCCTGGTGGACCTGCTGTCCCATCACCTCTACTCGAGCCCCAAGGTCTACCTGCGGGAGCTGCTGCAGAACGCCGTCGACGCCATCACGGCCCGGCGCGCGGAGGAGCCCGGCGCCCCCGCGCGGGTGCGGCTCCACGCGGATTCCCCCGACGGCGGCGCCGCCCTGCGGATCGAGGACACCGGCGTCGGGCTGACGGAGTCGGACGTGCACGACCTGCTGGCCACCATCGGACGCAGCTCCAAGCGCGCCGACGGCATCCAGGAGGTCCGCTCGGACTTCCTCGGGCAGTTCGGCATCGGCCTGCTGGCCTGCTTCGTGGTCGCCGAGCGGATCCGGGTGGTCAGCCGCAGCGCCCGGACCCCGGACGCGGCGCCCGTGGAGTGGACGGCGAGCGACGACGGCTCGTACACCGTGCGGACGCTGCCCCGTGAGGCGCGGCCCGAACCGGGCACCACCGTGCACCTGGTGGCGCGGGCCGGGGCCGCGGAGTGGCTGTCGCCGGAGCGGGTGTTCACGCTGGCGCGCCACTTCGGCTCCCTGCTGCCCTACGACGTCCGGGTCGGCGACGAGACGGTCACCGACCTGCCCGCGCCCTGGGACCGCGCGTACCCCTCCCCCGCCGCCCGCCGGGTGGCGCTGGCGCGGCACTGTCACGAGCTGTTCGGGTTCACCCCGCTGGACTCGATCGGGCTGGACGTGCCGCTCGCCGGGATCCGCGGGGTGGCCTACGTCCTGCCTTCTGCCGTCAGCCCCGCCCAGCGGGCGACGCACCGCGTCCACCTCAAGGGCATGCTGCTGACCGAGCGGGCCGAACAGCTGCTGCCGGACTGGGCGTTCTTCGTGCGCTGCGTCCTGGACACGGACAGCCTGCGGCCGACGGCCTCGCGGGAGTCGCTCTACGAGGACGAGACGCTGGCGGCCGTGCGGGAGGCGCTCGGCGAGCGGATCCGGTCGTGGCTGACGGGGCTCGCGGCCGGGGACCCGGAGCGGCTGGCGGCCTTCCTGGCCGTGCACCACCTGGGCGTGAAGTCACTCGCCCGGCACGACAGGGAGATGCTGCGCACGATGCTGCCGTGGCTGCCCTTCGAGACGACGGACGGGCGGCTGTCGCTGGAGGAGTTCGCGCAACGGCACCCGGTGGTGCACTTCACGCGGACCGTCGAGGAGTACCGGCAGGTCGCTCCGATCGCGTCCGCGCAGGGCGTCGGGGTGATCAACGGCGGCTACACGTACGACAGCGAGCTGGTCGAGGCGCTGCCGTCGGTGCGGCCGGGGACGGTGGTCGCCGAGCTGGACGCGGACACGGTGACCGCGCACCTGGACGCCGTCGACCCGTCGGAGGAGCTGGCGCTGGCCGGGTTCCTGGCGGCGGCGCGGGCCAGGCTGGACCCGGTGGGGTGCGACATCGTGCTGCGCGCCTTCCACCCGCTGTCCGTTCCCGCCCTCCACCTGGACGACCGCGCGGCGCGTCACGAACAGGCCCGCGCCGAGGCGGAGGAGCAGGCCGACGACCTGTGGGCCGGCATCCTCGGCTCGCTGCGCGGCAGCGCCCCGCGCGCGCGTCTGGTGCTCAACCACCTCAACCCGCTGGTGCGGCGGATCAGTTCGCTGGGTGATCCGGAGCTGATCGGCACCGCGACGGAGTCCCTGTACGGGCAGGCCCTGCTGATGTCCCAGCGCCCGCTGCGGCCGGCCGACTCGGCGCTGCTGAACAGGGCGTTCATCGGCCTGCTGGAGTGGGCCACGCACGGCGAGGACGGTCACCGGTGAGCGGCATCACGGACATCGACTCCCTCCGCCGGGCGATGGCGGACAACTCCGAGCAGCCGGAGGGGCCGGCCCGCAACGCGCGCGCGGAGCAGCTGCTCGCCGAGGCCGAGAAGCTGGACGTCCCGCTGGCCGTGATCGAGGCGCTCGGGCACCAGCTGAAGGTCTACAACTACAGCTCCGAGAAGGACAAGATGTTCGTCCCCTTCGCGCGCCTGCTGCGTATGTGGGACGAGCGTCCGGAGGACTTCGACGAGTACGAGACGCACTCGCTGCACTGGGTCTTCAAGTGGATGTCGGCCGGCATGCTCGACCAGCCGCACATCCCGCTCGCCTCGATCGAGAAGTGGCTCGCCGAGATGGAGCACCGTTACCGGCTCGCGGGTCACTCCGAACGGGCGGTGCGCAGCGCCGAGTTGAGCGTGGCCGCGCATGTCGGGGACGTGCCGCGGGCGGAGCGGGCGTACGCGGCGTGGCTGGCCGCGGACCGGGACGCCATGGCCGACTGCCACGCGTGCGAGCTGCACGGGCAGGGCTGGTGGCAGGCGGAGCGGGGCCGGGACGCGGAGGCGCTGCTGCTGTGGCGGCCGGTCCTGGACGGCGAGTTCACCTGCGCGCACGAGCCGCACACGGTGCTGGCGTCCTCCCTGGTGCCGCTGCTGCGGCTGGACCGGCCCGACGAGGCGCGCGCCAACCACCTGCGGGGTTTCCGGCTGGTGCGGTCCATGGAGAGCATGCGGGGTGCGTACGCGGACCATGTGGAGTTCTGCGCGCTGACCGGCAACGAGGCGCGCGGTCTCGAACTGCTCGCGGAGCGGCCGGCGTACTTCACGGACACCGGGCATCCGCGCAGCAAGCTGGACTTCATGGCGGTCGTGGCGCTGCTCATGGACCGGCTGGAGCAGCGGGGGCTGGGCGAGGAGCAGGTGCCGGGTCCGGCGGGCCGGGCGTGGACGGCGCGGGAACTGGGCGCGCACGCACGCGCGGAGGCGCTCGCCCTGGCGGCACGGTTCGACCAGCGCAACGGCACCCCGTACGTCAGCGACCGGGCCCGCGCACGTATGGCGCAGGAGCCGCTGGTGGAACGGCTGCCGCTCGGTGTGCGCACCGCCCGCCCGGTCTCCGCGCCGCCGCCTCCCGTGGCGCCGCCGGTCGCCGCGGGCGCGAGCGAGCCCGGCCTGGACGCCCTGCTGGCCGAGGCGCGGCGGCTGTCGGAGGGCCTGCGGCCGCACGCCGTCGAGGCGTGGGCGGCGGTCGCACGGGCCGCGGAGGCGGCCGGGGGCGACCGGCTGGACGCCCGCGACCGCGCCGAGGTCGTCGACCACGAGGCGATGGGCCGGGGACCGGAGGGCGCCGAACTGTTCGAGCGGGCCGCCGAGCTGTACGCGGAGGCGGGCGATCCCGGGGAGGCGCTGGCGGCACGCACGCGTGCGGCCTACGTACGCGCCCTGGCGGGCCGGGTCGAGGAAGCCCTCGCCGCGGTCGCCGAGCCCTGCGACCGGGTGCTGGCGCTGTACGCCGAGGGGGCCACGGGCCTGCGGCAGACGGCGTCCGTGCTGATGGGGCGGGCGCGGATCTGGATGCGGCGGGTGCAGGAGGCGGGCGAGGCCGCCGGGGGCGCAGGCGTCGCGGAGGAGATCACCGCCGGGGCCGAGGCCGCGGTGCGCGAGGTGCTCACCCTCGTCGACGGGCACGCCGGGGGCGACATACGGCTCGCCTCGCGGGCGGCCGAGGCGCGGGCGATGCTGGCGGACCTGGCGGCCGGCGCGGGGGACGTGGCGGAGGCGGCGGAGCTGTTCCGGCGGGCCGCCGCGCAGTTCGTCGACGCGGGGCTGCCGTGGTTCGCGGTGGAGTACGAGGCGCGGCTGGCCGGACTGGCGCATCACCTGGGCGACGTCGCCGAGGCGGAACGGGCGCTGCGGGCGGCCCTGGAGCACGGCGGACCGTACCTGGAGGCGGTCGGACGGGCCCAGCTCCACCTCCAGCTCGCCGAGGTGCTCGGCGGGCGGGACCTGGCCGAGGAGGCCGCCGCGCACGCCTTGGAGGCCGCCCACTGGGCCGACGAGGCCGACGAGGGGCCCGCGCTGGGCGCCTGGGCCCGGCACCAGCTCGGCGGCCTGCTGCTGCGCCAGGGCCGGTGGGCGGAGGCCGCGGAGGTGCTGGAGTCCGCGCTGCCCGACCTGCACGCCCGGACGCACGGCGACGGCTCGGTCGTGCAGACGCTGTGGTGGCTCGGCGACTGCCTGAGCGAGCTCGGCGAGCACCGCGCGTCCGCGGAACGGCGGCTGCGGGCGGCCGAGATCGCCCGGCACTGGCCGGAGCAGCAGGACCACGCCACGCTCGCCCACCTCGCCGCCGAGTCCCTCGGGCACGCGGGGCTGCCGGCCGAGGCCGACCGGGCCTACGTGCGCGCGGGCGAGCTGTGGCGCTCCCTCGGCGACGTGCACGGCCTGGTGCGCTCCCTGCGCGCCCGCGCGTGGCTCGCGCTGCGAACGGACGACGGGGCCGGGGCGGCACGGGAGTTGATGGCGGACGCGGTCCGGGAGTGCCGGGCGGCGCTGGACGCCGGCCCGCCCGACGATCCGGCGCGGCCGCACCTGCTCGCCGAACTCGGGCACACGCACCGCCAGTTCGGCGAGCTGCTGGCCCGTTCCGCCGCCGAGGACGCCGACGACGCCGACGGCGACGCCATCCGGGCCACGCTGGAGGCGGCCCTGTCCCAGGTCTCCGAGGCGGCCGTGGTGTTCGCCTCCCTCGGCGGCGACGCCCTGCACAGCCGCACCGGCGCCGAACTGGCCGCCGGGTGGCTGGAGGCCGACCTCGGCCGGCCCGAGCGGGCGTCGGCACGCGCGCGTGCGGTGCTGGCCGCGTACGACGGCCGCGACGAGGCGGAGACGACCGACGAGCCGGACGAGCCCGACGGGACCATCGCGGGGCGGCGGGCGGAGGCGGAGCACCTGCTGCGGGTCGTCCGGGAGCAGCAGGCCGGCTGAGCGGCCCCGCAGGGCTGCTGGTCGCGGGTCTGGGACGCGCAGAGCGGAGTGACGCGAGGCGGCGGCACAACGCAAGGCGGCGGGGCACAAGGCTGCCGGCCCAAGGCGCCAGGACCCAGGCCTGCGGAACGCAGCGCTGCGGTCGTCCGGGAGCCGCACGCCGACCGAGCTGACCCGCCCCACAAGCCCGCGCACGCAGGACCGCAGGGCACAGCACGCCAGGACGCAAGGCGGCGGACGCGCGGGCGGAGTGACGCAAGACCGCGGGACGCCAGAGCTGCGGTCGTCCGGGAGCCGCACGCCGACCGAGCTGACCCGCCCCACAAGCCCGCGCACGCAGGACCGCAGGGCACAGCACGCCAGGACGCAAGGCGGCGGACGCGCGGGCGGAGTGACGCAAGGCGGCGGGGCACAAGGCTGCCGGCCCAAGGCGCCAGGACCCAGGCCTGCGGAACGCAGCGCTGCGGTCGTCCGGGAGCCGCACGCCGACCGAGCTGCCCCGCCCCACAAGCCCGCACACGCACGACCGCGAGGCACAGGACGCCAGGACGCGAGGCGGCGGGTCCACAAGGGGCCGCGGGGGCGTGCTACTCGACGCCGATCAGCAGCGGGGCGCCCTGTCGTCCGCCGTGGTGGACGACCGTGTCGACGGCGAGGTACGACTCACGCACGCGTGCTTCGAGGTGGCCGGCGATGGACTCGGGCGCCTCGTCGCCGAGGACGAGCGTCACGAGTTCGCCGCCGGCCGCGAGCATGCGGTCGAGGACCGTCTCGGCGACGGCGGTGACGTCGGAGCCGATCACGGCCACGTCGCCCTCGATCAGGCCGAGCACGTCGCCGGCCTGGCAGATGCCGGCCGTGGTCCAGGACTCGCGTTCGGCGACGGCCACCTCGGCGTACCGGGTCGCGCCCGCCGCCGAGGTCATCGACACGACGTCCTCGTCGAAGCGCCGCCCGGGCTCGTGCACGGCCAGCGCCGCGATCCCCTGGACCGGGGAGCGCGTCGGGATCAGGGCCACCCGGACGCCCTCGGCGCGCGCCTGCTCGGCCGCCGCGGCAGCGGTGTGGCGCAACTCGGCGTCGTTGGGCAGCAGCACGACCTCGCGCGCGTGGGCCCGCCGTACGGCGTCCACGAGCTCCCCGCTGGCGGGCGGCTCCCCCGGGCGGGCGAGCACGGTGGTCGCGCCGGCCTCGGCGTACAGCCCGGCCAGTCCCTCGCCGGGCACGACCGCCACCACCGCGCGCTGGGCGGGCTCCTGCGGCAGGCGCTCACCGGCGCGCGTGTGCACGGTGCCGGCCCCGAAGTGGGTGATCCTGATCCGGTGCGGCCGTCCGGCCTCGATGCCCGCCTCCACGGCGGCACCCGCGTCGTCCACGTGCACGTGGACGTTCCACAGCCCGTCGCCGCCGACCACGACCAGGGAGTCCCCAAGGCCGTCGAGGCGTTCGCGCAGCCGCGCCACCGCCGCGTCCCCGGCCTCCAGGAGGTAGATCACCTCGAAGGCGGGGCCGCCGTCCGCCGGGCCGTCGCCGCACTCGCCGCCGGCGCCGGCGGTCGTGCGGTCCGCCGCGCCTTCCTCGGGCCCGTCGGCCGCGTCCGCCACGCGCGCGTGGACCGGGGCGACCCGCACCGGCACCGCCCTCGGCGTCTCCCCCGTGAACGTCTCCACCAGCGCGGCCAGCACCGCCACCAGCCCCCGGCCGCCGGCGTCGACCACCCCGGCGCGGCCCAGCACCCCCAGCTGCCCGGGCGTCGCGGCGAGTGCCGCGCGCGCGCCCTCGTAGGCGGCCCGCGCGACCGCCCCGCAGTCCCCGTCCGCCGCGACGGCCGCCTCCGCGGCGGCGGCGGCGACCGACAGGACCGTGCCCTCGACGGGGTGCTCGACGGCCCGGCGGGCGGACTCGGCGGCGTTGTGCAGGGCGCGCCGCAGGCCGGGTCCGTCGGTGTGCGGTGTCTCACCGTCGGCGAGGACCTGGGCCATGCCGCGCAGCAACTGCGCGAGGATCGTCCCGGAGTTGCCCTGCGCGCCGATCAGCGCCCCGTGCGCCATCGCGTGCACCGCGTCGGCCAGCAGGGGCCCGTCGGTCCTGCCCGGCGCCCGGGAGCCGGCCTCGTGGGCCGTGAACACCGCCTCGACCGCCGCGACGGCGGACTCCACGGTCAGGTACAGGTTCGTGCCGGTGTCCCCGTCGGCGACGGGGAAGACGTTGATCGCGTCGATCTCCTCGCGCGCGCGTCCGAGCGCCTCCAGCGCGAGGCCGCACCAGGTGCGCACCGCGAGAGCATCGAAGAATGTCTGCGGCACGTGCGCCACCTGCGCCTCCTTGAGCTGCTGGACTGCACGCAGCGTAGACCCCGGGCCGGTGCGGGCCCGGCGGCGGGCCGGGCGGGGGCCGGGAGCGGGGGTCTGAGCAGCCATGGTAGTTTCGTTGCACCGGCGCGGTCGTTGTATGCTGCTCCGGTTGCCCGATCCTGATCGGGCCATTCCCCTGGCAACGCCATCCAGATCTCTGATCCTAGATCTTGATCCCGGCATGCCGGGATCAACCGTAAGTGCATCTGAAGTCTTTGGAGTGACCCGTGGCTGCCAACTGCGACGTCTGCGGCAAGGGGCCGGGCTTCGGCAACAACATCTCGCACTCGCACCGCCGTACGTCCCGCCGCTGGAACCCGAACATCCAGCGTGTGCGTACCGTGGTGGGCGGGACGCCGAAGCGCGTGAACGCTTGCACCTCGTGCATCAAGGCCGGCAAGGTCTCGCGCTGACGCTCTGCTGTTGAGCGCGCGGCCACCGCTGGTTCGCTGCACGGAGCCGGTCCACCACCAGGTGGGCCGGCTTCCTGCTGTGTCCGGGGCCCGGAGGCGGGTCAGGGCGGGGGAGTCTCCCTCCTGAGGGCCCACCCGTGGTCGACGGGTCCGATGCCGGCGCCGAGCGGAAAGCCGGCGGCGATCGCCCCGGTGACGTACTCCTTGGCCGCGGCCACCGCCTCGGGCACGGACCGCCCCTTCGCGAGCTGCGCGGCGATCGCCGAGGCGAGGGTGCAGCCCGTGCCGTGCGTGTGCCGGTTGTCGAGCCGGGGCGCGCGCAGCCAGTGCTCAACGGAGCCGTCCGTGAGCAGGTCCACGGCGTCGCCGGGCAGGTGACCGCCCTTGATCAGCACCCACGCCGGACCGTACGCGAGGACGGCCGCCGCGGCCGGGCGCAGCTGCGCCTCCGACTCCACCCGCACCCCCGTGAGCCGGGCCACCTCGTCGAGGTTCGGCGTCGCGACGGTCGCGACCGGAAGCAGCTTCGTCCGTACGGCGTCCAGCGCGGAGGCCGCGAGCAGCGGGTCCCCGTGCTTGGAGACGCCCACCGGGTCGACGACCGCCGGCGCGTCCGTCGCGCCGATCAACTCGGCCACCGCCTCGACGAGTTCGGCCGAGGCGAGCATCCCGGTCTTCACGGCCTGTACGCCGATGTCGTCGACCACGCTGCGGTACTGGGCCCGCACCGCCTCCACCGGCAGCTCCCAGGCGCCCTGCACGCCCAGGGAGTTCTGCGCGGTGACCGCCGTGACGACGCTCATCCCGTGCACCCCGAGCGCCAGCATGGTCTTCAGGTCGGCCTGGATCCCGGCGCCCCCGCCGGAGTCGGAGCCGGCCACCGTCAGCACGCGCGGGATCACGCCTCGATGTCCCCGAAGTGGTCCCAGCCGCCCTTGCTGGTCCACGGCGCCCCGTCGACCGTCACCTGGGGCAGCGCCGAGGGGTTGAGCACCTCGCCGATCACCTTCCAGCGCGCGGGCAGCTTCACGTCCGGCGGGAAGGTCGCCACGATCGCGTGGTCCTCTCCTCCGGTCAGCACCCACTGCATGGGGTCGACGCCGACGGCCTGCCCGATGTCGTTCATCTGGGACGGGATGTCGATCGCGCCGGAGCGGATGTCGATGCGGACCTTGCTCGCCTCGGCGATGTGCCCGAGGTCGGCGATCAGACCGTCGCTGACGTCGCACATCGCGGTCGCGCCGAGCGCCGCGGCGGCCGGCCCGGCGTGGTAGGGCGGCTCGGGACGCCGGTGCGCCTCCACGAACGCCCGCGGGGAGCGGAAGCCGCGGGAGAGCACCGCGTGCCCGGCCGCGGACCAGCCCAGCCAGCCGGTGACCGCGACCCGGTCGCCGGGCTGCGCGCCGCCCCGGGTGACGGGCTCCTGGTTGCGCAGGTCGCCGAGCGCGGTGATCGACACCATGATCGTGTCGCCGCGTACCACGTCGCCGCCGACCACGGACGCGCCCGCGACCTGGCACTCGTCGCGCAGGCCGTCCATCAGCTCGCTCGGCCAGGTCACCGGCAGCTCGGCCGGCACGACCAGGCCGAGCAGCAGCGCGGTCGGCACGGCGCCCATGGCGGCGATGTCCGCGAGGTTCTGCGCGGCCGCCTTGCGTCCCACGTCGTAGGCGGTGGACCAGTCGCGGCGGAAGTGCCGTCCCTCCAGGAGGATGTCGGTGCTGGCCACGACCCGCCGGTCGGGCGCGGCGACGACCGCGGCGTCGTCGCCGGGGCCGACCCGGACCGCCGGGGTGGTGGTGAGACGGGAGGTGAGCTCCCTGATGAGCCCGAACTCCCCGAGCTCACCAACAGTGCCCTTCATTTCCCTTGCTCCCCTTCCGTCCCGTGCCGTGCCCGGTCGCGCGTCATCAGTGTCCCCGATACGGTCGAGGTGGCCGTCGGCTTCGGTCGTGCCCGCACCGCGGCGCGCAGGCCCCGGCTACCGCGGGTCTCCCCGTGGCACGCGGCGACGCGATACGGTGGCGTTCCTTTTCCCCACATGATCCTCGTGGCCGCCCTGGAGGTTCCGTGGTACAGGCGTACATTCTGATCCAGACGGAGGTCGGCAAGGCGTCGACCGTCGCCGAGACGATCAGCAAGCTCCCTGGAGTCATCCAGGCCGAGGACGTGACCGGACCGTACGACGTGATCGTGCGCGCCCAGTCCGACACCGTGGACGACCTCGGTCGAATGGTGGTCGCGAAGGTCCAGCAAGTGGACGGCATCACGCGCACCCTGACCTGCCCGGTCGTGCATCTGTAGCCCCCGTCTACCCTTGGCCGGTGAAGTTCTTCCGTCACCGGCTCATCGGCCTGTCCGCGTTCGCCCTGCTGGTCACCGTCACCGGCTGCTCCTCGGCAGACGGGCATGCGACGGCGGCGGTTCCCAGCCCCTCCCCGAAGGCCGCGAAACTGTGCCGGAACCTCGACGAGGCGCTGCCCGCGAAGGTGGACGGTCAGAGCCGCCGGGATCCCCAGCCCGCGTCCGCGCTGACCGCGGGCTGGGGGAGCCCGGCGATCATACTGCGGTGCGGTGTGCCGCGGCCCTCGGAGATGAACGATCCGGAGGCCGACGGCGTGGAGGCGAACGGGGTGGGCTGGCTGCTGCAGAAGCGGGACGACGGCTCGTTCCGTTTCACCACGACGCTGCGCGTGGTGTACGTGGAGGTGACGATCCCGAAGGCGCGCACCGGCAACGGCCTGGCGCCGCTGGTGGACCTGGCGCCGGCCGTCGAGAAGGCGATCCCCGAGGGGATCGCCGACTGACTCGCGTCCGGCTGACTCCCTGTCGGCCGGCCTGACGCCGGCCGGTTCAGCGCAGATCCTCGGCGCCGGCCCGCCCGTGCGGGCCGGCGGCTCAGCGCAGGCCCGTGGACCTGCGCAGCGCCGCCCGCAGCAGCCGGTCCACCAATTCCGGGTAGCCGATCCCGCTGGCCTGCCACATCTGCGGGTACATCGAGATGGGCGTGAAGCCGGGCATCGTGTTGATCTCGTTGATCACGAACTCCCCGTCCTCGGTGAGGAAGAAGTCCGCGCGCACCAGCCCCTCGCAGGAGGCCGCCTCGAACGCCTCCACGGCGAGCGCCCGCACCTCGGCGGTCTGCTCCGGCGTCAGCGGCGCCGGCACGACGCCCGGGGTGGAGTCGATGTACTTGGCCTCGAAGTCGTAGTAGGCGTGCGCGTCCGGCGGCGGGATCTCCGCGGGCACGGAGGCGCGCGGGCCGTCCTCGAACTCCAGGACGCCGCACTCGATCTCACGGCCGCGCACGGCCGCCTCCACGAGGATCTTCGGGTCGTGCCGCTGGGCCTCCGCGATCGCCTCGTCCAGGCCCGAGAGGTCGTCGACCTTGGTGATGCCGATGGACGAGCCCGCGCGCGCGGGCTTCACGAACAGCGGCCAGCCGTGCTCGCCGGCGAAGTCGACGATCCGCTTGCGGGCGGCCGGCTCGTCCCGCTGCCACTCGCGCGGCCGGATCACCACGTACGGGCCGACCTTGAGCCCGAAGGAGGCGAACACCCGCTTCATGTACTCCTTGTCCTGGCCGACGGCCGAGGAGAGCACGCCCGAGCCGACGTACGGCACGCCGGCCAGGTCCAGCAGCCCCTGCAGGGTGCCGTCCTCGCCGTACGGGCCGTGCAGGACGGGGAAGACGACGTCGACCTCGCCGAGCGCCTTGGGCACCGATCCGGGCTCGCTGTAGACGACTTCGCGGCTGGCGGGGTCGACGGGGAGCACCACGCCGCCCTCGCCGGACTCGGCCAGTTCCGCGACCTCCGGGGTGCGGCGGTCGGTGATCGCCATGCGGTCCGGTTCGTCGGCGGTGAGCACCCAGCGGCCTTCCCGGGTGATGCCGATCGGCAGGACGTCGTACTTCGTCCGGTCGATGGCCCTCAGGACGGCGCCGGCGGTGACCGTGGAGATCCCGTGTTCGGAGCTGCGCCCCCCGAACACGACGGCCACGCGCGGCTTGCGAGGCGGCTGCTCAGGGCTCTGGGGAAGGTTCTCGGTGCTCATATCGCGATGAGCGTACCCGGTGGTGGTGCCCGGAGACAGCGTGCGCCCCCCGGTGAGCCGGAGGGCGCGTCGGCGTCGGTGGCGCGAACCCGCACGGGCCCGCAGGACCGAGCACGTCGGCGCCGGGCGCCGGGCGCCGGGTCGCTCAGCGTCGTTCCGGCTTCGCGCTGCGCGACATCAGCTCCTTGACGGCGACCACCGGGGACTTGCCCTCGTGCACGATGGCGACGACCGTCTCGGTGATGGGCATGTCGACGCCGTGCCGGCGCGCCAGATCCAGCACGGACTCGCAGGACTTGACGCCCTCGGCGGTCTGCTTGGTGACCGCGATGGTCTCCTGCAGGGTCATTCCCTTGCCGAGGTTGGTGCCGAAGGTGTGGTTGCGCGACAGCGGCGAGGAGCAGGTCGCCACCAGGTCGCCCAGTCCGGCCAGCCCGGAGAACGTCAGCGGGTCGGCGCCCAGCGCGACCCCGAGCCGGGTGGTCTCGGCGAGTCCGCGCGTGATGAGGGAGCCCTTGGCGTTGTCGCCGAGGCCCATGCCGTCCGCGATGCCGACCGCGAGACCGATGACGTTCTTGACCGCGCCGCCCAGTTCACAGCCGACCACGTCGGTGTTGGTGTACGGCCGGAAGTACGGCGTGTGACAGGCGGCCTGCAGCCGCCGGGCGACGGCCTCGTCGGTGCACGCGACCACCGAGGCGGCCGGCATCCGGGCGACGATCTCCCGGGCCAGGTTGGGCCCGGTGACCACGGCGATCCGGTCCGCGCCGACCTTGGCGACGTCCTCGATCACCTCGCTCATCCGCATGGCGGAACCGAGTTCGACGCCCTTCATCAGCGAGACCAGGACCGTGTCCGGGGCCAGCAGCGGCACCCACTCGGCGAGGTTGGCGCGCAGCGTCTGGGAGGGCACCGAGAGGACCGTGAAGTCGGCGCCCGCGGCGGCCTCGGCGGGGTCGGTGGTGGCCCGGAGGTTCTCCGGGAGCTCCACGCCGGGGAAGTAGTCGGGGTTCGTGCGCCCGGAGTTGATCGCCTCGGCGACCTCCGCGCGGCGCGCCCACAGGGTGACCTGGCAGCCGGCGTCGGCCAGCACCGTCCCGAACGCCGTGCCCCACGAACCGGCGCTGAAGACCGCCGCCTTGACAGGTTCGCTCACTTGCTGCCGTCCCTTTCCCGGCCGATCTGCGCCTGGCCGGCGTGCGCCTGGCCGGTCTGTGCCTCGGTCCTGCGGCGCTGCTCGATCCGCTCACGACGCGGGTCGTACGGCGTCCCCGGCGCCTTCTCGCCGCGGATCTCCTCCAGCTGGCGGGTGATGGCGGCCATGATGGCCTCGGTCGCCTCCTTCAGCAGCTCGGGAGTCATCTCCTTGTCGTAGAAGCGCGAGAGGTCCACGGGCGGGCCGGCGAGCACGTGGTGGGTCTTGCGCGGGAAGAGGTCCGGCTTCCTCGCGTACGGCGGCAGCAGTTCGTTGGCGCCCCACTGGGCGACCGGAATCACCGGGCACTTGGTCTGCAGGGCGACGCGGGCGGCGCCGGTCTTGCCGGTCATCGGCCAGCCGTCCGGGTCGCGGGTGAGGGTGCCCTCGGGGTAGAAGGCGACGCACTCGCCGCGTTCCACGGCGTCGATCGCCGCCCGGAAGGCGCTCAGGGCGTCCGTGCTCTCGCGGTAGACGGGGATCTGCCCGGTGCCGCGCATCGCGGCACCGACGAATCCCTTCCGGAAAAGGCCGCTCTTCGCCAGAAATCGGGGGACCCGTCCGGTGTTGTACTGAAAGTGCGCGTATGCGACGGGATCCACGTGGGAATTGTGGTTCACCACGGTGATAAATCCGCCCTCGGCCGGAATGTGCTCCATTCCGCGCCAGTCCCGCTTGATCAGAACCACCAGCGGCGGTTTGCAGATCACCGCGGCGAAGCGGTACCAGAAGCCGATTCTGCGGCGGGGCACGCGGACACCTTCCTCTAGGGATCAAGGACGTCGGGCCGGGGGGCCGCACAAGTGTCGCCCCAGGCCGCCGGTCTGTCGAGAACACCGTACGCCCGCCCGTCACCCACCCCCACCCTTCCAAGGAGCTTCGCGCCCCTTCTCCTCCCGGCCCGTCACCCACCCCCACCCTTCCAAGGAGCTTCGCGCCCCTTCTCCTCCCGGCCCGTCACCCACCCCCACCCTTCCAAGGAGCTTCGCGCCCCTTCTCCTCC
>NZ_JBFADM010000017.1:37971-46748 GCF_040641355.1 Streptomyces sp. NPDC020996 | reverse complement strand
CCCACCCCCACCCTTCCAAGGAGCTTCGCGCCCCTTCTCCTCCCGGCCCGTCACCCACCCCCACCCTTCCAAGGAGCTTCGCGCCCCTTCTCCTCCACACCCTCGCCCCCGCCCGCCGGACGGCCGAGGTGACGGCTGAGTGACAATGGCCGCGGACAGGAGGGAGGGAACGCTCGTGCAGTGGACCTTGGTCATACCCGTGAAACCTCTGGCGCGCGCCAAGAGCAGGCTCTCGGACACCGCCGACGACGGACTGCGCCCGGGCCTCGCCCTCGCCTTCGCCCAGGACACGGTGGCCGCCGCGCTGGCCTGCCCGGCGGTCGGGCATGTGGCCGTCGTCACGGACGACGCCCTGGCCGGCCGTGAACTGGCCGCACTGGGCGCCCGGATCGTCGCCGGCGAACCCGGCGGCGGCCTGAACCCGGCGCTGGCGCACGCGGCGGCGGCGGTGCGCGCCGCGCGCCCCGGCGGCGCGGTGGCGACCCTGAACGCCGACCTGCCGGCACTGCGTCCCGCGGAATTGTCCCGGGTTCTGGACGCGGCCGCGGAATTCCCCCGCGCTTTTCTCGCGGATGCGGCGGCGATCGGCACGACCGTGCTGGCCGCCGCCCCCGGCCGGGAATTGCGCCCGGAATTCGGCGCCGATTCCCGGGCCCGGCACCGCGCGTCCGGCGCCGCGGAACTCACCCTCGACGCGGTCGACTCGGTGCGCCAGGACGTGGACACCGGCGACGATCTGCGGGCCGCCCTGAGCCTGGGAGTCGGGCCGCGGACGGCCGCGGCGGCCGCACGGCTGCTGATCCCGGGGCAGTAGGCTGCCGGCATGCAGGCGACCGCATACACGTACGACCCCGAAACCCGCAGCGGGCAGGTGCTGCTCGACGACGGGACGCCGGTGCCCTTCGAGGCGGCGGCGTTCGACGCGGGCGGGCTGAGGCTGCTGCGGCCCGGGCAGCGGGTACGCATCGAGACCGAGGGCGAGGGCGCCGGGCGCCACATCACGCTGGTGACCCTCCAGACGTTCTGAACCCCTCGGGAAACTCCCGTAACGCGCCGCGGGCCGGACTCCGTGCGGAGTCCGGCCCGGCGCGTGAGTGCCCCTGCGTCATTACCTCTTGCGGGCGGTGGCCTTCTTGGCGGTGGTACGGGCCGGCGACTTCTTGGCCGGGGCCTTCTTGGCCGTCGTCTTCTTGGCGGCGGTCTTCGCGGCGGTGGTCTTGGCGGCGGCCGCGGTCTTCTTGGCGGGCGCCTTCTTCGCGGCGGTCGTCTTCGCGGCGGCCGCGGTCTTCTTGGCCGGCGCCTTCTTCGCGGCGGCCTTCTTCGCGGCGGCGGTCTTGGTGACGGCCTTCTTCGCTGCCGCCTTCTTTACCGTGGCGGCGGCCCCGCCGCTCAGGCTGCCCTTGGGGGCCTTCTTGACTGCGATGTCGCCCTTCGGGAGCTTCTTCGAGCCGCTCACCAGGTCCTTGAAGCCCTGCCCCGCGCGGAAGCGCGGCACGGAGGTCTTCTTGACCCGAACCCGCTCGCCCGTCTGAGGGTTGCGGGCGTAACGGGCCGGGCGGTCGACCTTCTCGAACGAACCGAAGCCGGTGACCGAGACCCGGTCACCCGCGACCACCGCACGGACGATGGCGTCCAGGACGGCGTCGACAGCATCGGCGGCCTGCTGGCGGCCGCCCATCTTGTCGGCAATCGCTTCTACGAGCTGCGCCTTGTTCACGTCTTCCCCTTCGGAGACATCGCCAGAACGTAAGTGTTCAAGCTTTTCGCACGTTAGGCAGATATATACCGCAAATCAAACACGAAACGGGCTTATCACCCTTGTGCCGCAGCGGAACTCGACTGCCTGGGAGTTGATCAGCGTTCCTCTCCGGGGAATCGACCCTCGTCGAGGTCCGCCCGGAACCCCTCCAGCCGCCTTGCCGCGTCGGCGAGATCGTGCTTGGCCGCGGCCGTAATGGCCAGCAGCTTCCGGGTCAGCGCCATCCGTACGCCCTCCGGGACTTGCAGTGCGCGCACCGTCGAGTGCGCTTCTTTCAGCTGGTCCGCGACTGCCGCATAGAGCTCGAGTTGGCCGTCGTGTTCCATGCACAGATTGTGCCATCTGGGGCAAGTTGTCGCCTGCGCAGGGGGCAACTCCCGCCTCGGACGGCCCTTTCGGCACCGGCACAGGCCGCTGTCGCAGGACCCGGCTACCCCGGCAACAAGCGTCCTAACCTGGGAAGTTGAGGGTTCCCGGGGGCGGGCGCCAGGCCGTCCGGGGCCGGAAACGGCTGTACCCCCGATCGGGGCGATCGGGGGTACAGCGGGGAGATCGAGGTGGCCGAAACCAGCTCTTGCGGAGCCGGAGCTCAGACCTGCAGCGTGCGCGGCTTGTACGACGGCCGCTGCTGCTCGTAGGCCGCGATGTCGGCCTCGTTCTGGAGCGTGATCGAGATGTCGTCCAGGCCGTTCAGCAGCCGCCAGCGCGAGTTCTCGTCCAGGTCGAAGGAGGCGGTGATGCCCTCGGCGCGCACCTCGCGGTTCTCCAGGTCGACGGTGATCTCGGCCTCGGGGTCCGCCTCCGTGAGCTCCCACAGGGCGTCCACGATCTTCTGCTCCAGAACCACCGTGAGCAGGCCGTTCTTGAGCGAGTTGCCGCGGAAGATGTCCGCGAAGCGGGAGGAGATCACGGCCTTGAAGCCGTAGTTCTGCAGCGCCCAGACGGCGTGCTCACGGGAGGAGCCGGTGCCGAAGTCGGGGCCGGCGACCAGGACCGTGGCGCCCTTGCGCTCCGGGCGGTTGAGGACGAAGTTCTCATCCTTGCGCCAGGCCTCGAACAGCCCGTCCTCGAAACCGTCCCGGGTCACCTTCTTGAGCCAGTGAGCAGGGATGATCTGGTCGGTGTCGACGTTGGAGCGGCGCAGCGGGACGGCCCGGCCGGTGTGCGTGGTGAAAGCTTCCATGACTGATCAGACTCCAGCGGGCACAGATGCGGCGGTTGTGTCGGTCAGGTCGGCCGGGGAGGCCAGGTGGCCCAGGACCGCCGTCGCTGCGGCGACCTGCGGCGACACCAGGTGCGTACGACCGCCCTTGCCCTGCCGGCCCTCGAAGTTGCGGTTGGAGGTGGAGGCGGAGCGCTCGCCGGGGGCCAGCTGGTCGGGGTTCATGCCCAGGCACATCGAGCAGCCCGCGTGCCGCCACTCGGCGCCGGCTTCCTTGAACACGACGTCCAGGCCCTCGGAGACGGCCTGCAGGCCCACCCGCGCCGAGCCCGGGACGACCAGCATCCGTACGCCGTCGGCGACTTTGCGGCCCTTGAGGAGGTCGGCGGCGGCGCGCAGGTCCTCGATGCGGCCGTTGGTGCACGAGCCTACGAAGACGGTGTCCACCTTGATGGAGCGCAGCGGCTGCCCGGCCTCCAACCCCATGTACTCCAGGGCCTTTTCGGCGGCCAGACGCTCCGATGCGTCTTCGTACGAAGCGGGGTCGGGGACGGACGCCGAAAGCGGCGCGCCCTGGCCCGGGTTGGTGCCCCAGGTGACGAACGGCGACAGCGCGGCGGCGTCGATCACCACCTCGGCGTCGAACTCGGCGTCGTCGTCCGTCTTCAGCGTCTTCCAGTACGCGACGGCCGCGTCCCAGTCGGCGCCCTCGGGGGCGTGCGGACGCCCCTTGAGGTACGCGAAGGTCGTCTCGTCGGGGGCGATCATGCCCGCGCGGGCGCCGGCCTCGATCGACATGTTGCAGATGGTCATCCGGGCCTCCATCGAGAGCTTCTCGATGGCGGAGCCGCGGTACTCCAGGATGTAGCCCTGGCCGCCGCCGGTGCCGATCTTCGCGATGATCGCCAGGATCAGGTCCTTGGCGGTGACGCCCTCGGGCAGTTCGCCGTCGACCGTGATCGCCATGGTCTTCGGGCGGGCCAGCGGCAGCGTCTGGGTCGCCAGCACGTGCTCGACCTGCGAGGTGCCGATGCCGAACGCCAGCGCGCCGAAGGCGCCGTGCGTGGAGGTGTGCGAGTCGCCGCAGACGACGGTCGTGCCGGGCTGGGTCAGGCCCAGCTGCGGGCCGACGACGTGCACGACGCCCTGCTCGACGTCTCCCAGCGGGTGCAGCCGGACGCCGAACTCGGCGCAGTTCTTGCGCAGCGTCTCCAGCTGGGCCCGGGAGACCGGGTCCGCGATGGGCTTGTCGATGTCGAGGGTGGGGGTGTTGTGGTCCTCGGTGGCGATGGTCAGGTCGAGCCGGCGCACGCCGCGCCCGCTCTTGCGGAGCCCGTCGAAGGCCTGCGGGCTGGTCACCTCGTGCAGCAGGTGCAGATCGATGTAGAGAAGGTCGGGCTCGCCCTCGGCGCGCCGGACGACATGGTCGTCCCAGACCTTCTCCGCGAGTGTCCTACCCATCGCTTTCCCTCCGGCCGGCAAGACTCCACCGGCCCAACTAGAGATCTTGAGGAGGCGGCACCCGCGCCCCTGTTCCGGGCGTCCGCCGCCGGGCCCTCACGTTCACGGGCCGCTGTGTCATCCAAGAGTGGCGCGTTCCACGGAAAATTGAACTTGCGTTTCACAGAGTGAGACGCGAGTATCGTTGCATGGACAACAGTAGCGGCGTGGGCGTTCTGGACAAGGCGGCCCTTGTCCTGAGCGCCCTGGAGTCCGGCCCGGCCACCCTCGCGGGTCTGGTGGCGGCGACCGGACTGGCACGACCGACGGCCCACAGACTCGCGGTCGCCCTGGAGCACCACCGCATGGTGGCACGTGACATGCAGGGCCGTTTCATTCTCGGCCCGCGCCTCGCGGAACTGGCCGCGGCGGCGGGCGAGGACCGCCTGCTGGCCACCGCGGGCCCGGTGCTGACCCACCTGCGGGACGTCACCGGCGAGAGCGCCCAGCTCTATCGCCGTCAGGGCGACATGCGCATATGCGTAGCCGCGGCGGAGCGCCTGTCCGGGCTGCGGGACACGGTCCCGGTCGGCTCGACACTCACCATGAAGGCCGGATCGTCCGCGCAGATCCTGATGGCCTGGGAGGAGCCGGAGCGCCTGCACCGCGGTCTGCAGGGCGCCCGCTTCACGGCGACGGCCCTGTCGGGCGTGCGGCGCCGCGGCTGGGCCCAGTCGATCGGCGAGCGCGAGCCGGGTGTCGCGTCCGTCTCCGCGCCCGTGCGCGGCCCCTCCAACCGCGTGGTGGCCGCCGTGTCGGTCTCCGGCCCCATCGAGCGCCTGACGCGCCACCCGGGCCGGATGCACGCCCAGGCGGTCATCGACGCCGCGGCCCGTCTCTCGGAGGCCCTGCGCCGCACGGGCTGATCGGCGGCACGCGCCGGCTTCCGCGCCGACGGGACAGGGCGGCCTCAACGCCGCGGCAGCCCTGCCCCGACAGCGCGACGGCCGGCCCCCGGACGACGCCCCGGACGACCGGCCTCGGCACGAGGGCGGTCTAGGCGTCCGCGCCCCGCCCCGCCCGCCGGGCGAACCGCTCCGCGGCCGTCCGCCCCCGGCGCTCGATCGGCAGCACCCCCGTGGCCGCCGCGAGGCCGAACGCAGGCATGTCGAAGTAGATCGACTCGTACGACCCCTCGGGCACGACGTACGCCTCGTGCCACAGCCCCACGTGCCCGCGCACCTTGCCCGCCCGCTCCTTGCGGTTGATGATCCCCCACACCCGGTGGTGGAACATCTCCGGCGACGACGCGTAGGCGTAGAGCTTCTCCTTGGACTCCCAGTACTGGACGACGTAGTAGGTCCGCGGCGAGGCGGTCAGCAGGACGCGTCCCAGCAGCCCCCGGCTCCTGTCCCGGGCAAGCTCCCCCAGCATGCGGGACATCGACAGGATCACCGGAAGCCACTGGTGCACCGCCCAGAAGTGATTGATGCGCATCCCGATCAGCAGGACCACCGCATCGCCTTCGGCGGCCGCGGTCGTACGGCCCGGAATCGGCTTTGCGAACATGGGGCACCCCCGTGGTCCCTGATTGGATAGCGGCACTATCCTTTTCAACGGTGATTGGATAGTGGCACTTCCCAAGGAGAGGCGCAAGAGGTGCGGCTGGCGGAGTTGAGCAAGCGCAGCGGTGTGCCCATCGCGACGATCAAGTACTACCTGCGCGAAGGGCTGTTGGCGCCGGGCCGCCAGATCAACGCCAGGACCGCCGAGTACGACGAGGACCATCTGCGCCGGCTGCGCGTGGTGCGGGCGCTCGTCCAGATCGGGCGGCTCCCGGTGGCGAAGGTCCGCGAGGTGCTGGGGCACATCGACGACGAGTCCCTGGGCCGGACGATCCGGATGGGCGCGGCCCTGTGGGCGCTGCCCGAGGTGCCCGACCCGGACGGCGAGGACGAGTTCGTGGAGCGAGCGCGCGCCGAGGTGGAACGGATGCTGGAGCGGCTCGGCTGGTCGAACGCGCAGGCGCTCAGCACCATCTCCCCCGCCTACCGCTCGCTGGTGACGGGGCTGGCCGCGTTCCGGCGCCTCGGCTACGACTGGGACATCGAACTGACGGTGCCGTACGCGCGGTTGATGCACCAGGTGGCCGTCCTCGACCTGGACTTCGTGGAGACCCACGCGTCGGAGGCGGAGAAGGTGGAGGTCGCGGTGCTGGGGACGGTCCTGCTCGAACCGGTGCTGAGCGCCCTGCGGCGGGTCGCGCAGGAGGAGGAGTCGGCCCGCCGTTACGGCTTCGAGTGAGCGGCGGGCCGGGGCACGACGAAGGCCCTCCACCTGAGTGGAGGGCCTTCGTGACGCGTACCCCCGACCGGATTCGAACCGGCGCTACCGCCTTGAGAGGGCGGCGTGCTAGGCCGCTACACAACGGGGGCGTGGACACTGCGTTTCCGCAGGCCCGAGCTGGTCTACCTGGACTCGAACCAAGACTAACTGAACCAGAATCAGTCGTGCTGCCAATTACACCATAGACCAATGTGGTTTAGACCAGTCAGTACCCCCGACCGGATTCGAACCGGCGCTACCGCCTTGAGAGGGCGGCGTGCTAGGCCGCTACACAACGGGGGCCCTAGCGATCCCGAGTGATCGAGATCAGTACCCCCGACCGGATTCGAACCGGCGCTACTGCCTTGAGAGGGCAGCGTGCTAGGCCGCTACACAACGGGGGCTTGCGGATGTGATCCGCGCGTGCAGATGAGCTCTGCGAGCTGGCCTACCTGGACTCGAACCAAGACTAACTGAACCAGAATCAGTCGTGCTGCCAATTACACCATAGGCCACTGGAACGCAAGCCCCTACGGGGTTCTCGTTCTAGTTCACTCCCCCGGTTTCCGGCCTTTCGGCCCGCTCCCCGGCGGCGCAGGAAGAACATTACCCGAAGGTGGACGGGGCTCCAAAACGAGTTCCGCGCCGAGGATCGCCGGGAGTTCCGCGAGGGAGGCGATCCGGCGGGGACCGTGGAACGTGCCGGCGTCGGCGTACACGCCGCCGCGGTCGATCCACACCGACAGCAGTCCGGCGTCCGCGGCACCGCGCCCGTCGATCTCGGGGTGGTCGCCGACGTAAGCGACCTCGTGGGGGGCCAGGCCCAGGGCGTCGCAGGCGGCCATGAAGGCGGCCGCCTCCGGCTTGGAGACGCCGAGTTCCGCGGCGCACAGGATGGTCTCGAAGCGGTCGTGCACCCCGAGCACGCGCAGCTTGTGGTCCTGGACGGCGAGGCTGGAGTTGGACAGCACGGCGTGCCGGTGACTGGCGGCGAGGGCGTCGAGCACGGGCAGGACGTCCGGGAAGAGGGCCCAGGCGGCCTCGTAGTGCCGTACGTAACGCTGAAACCAGGCGTCGGCCTCGGCGTCGGTCAGCGGCTCGTCCAGGAAGACCCGCACGCGCTCGCGGCGCTGACCCTCGAAGGTGGTCTCGCCGGCCGAGAACCTGGCCCACTGCTGGTCGGTCACCTGCCGCCAGTGGGCGAGGGCCTGCTCGGCGGTGCCGTACCGGTCGAGCCGGCCCTCGGCCACGAGGTGGTCGCGCATGCCGACACGGTCTGCGGTCGTGTAGTCGAAGAGGGTGTCGTCGACGTCCCAGACCACGGCCCGAATGCTCATGCTCCGACGGTAACCCGGCCGGGGCGGAGGCGTCCGGGAAACGGGTCAGTCGTGGGCGCCCCACCAGACGAACCGCTCGATCGGGATCATGTCCGTCACCGCGGCCGTGCTGCTGTAGATCGCGTCACCGTTGTCGGAGGTGCGCAGCTGGTCCGTGTAGAGGTTCATGATCCGGTGATCGTCGGCGTTCCAGAACTGCTGGCCGCTGCCGCCGCAGGGGCTCGTCCACACGGCGTTGTTCAGGGACTTGGAGTCCGTGGTGAGGCAGTCGCCGTTGGCGTTGCTCACCAGCCTGCGGAAGGTGTAGCCGAAGGCGTCGGTCGTCACACTGCCCCAGTGCCAGTTCCGGGTGGCGAGGGAGTCGTTGCAGGGGGCGGACCAGACGTTGTCGGTCGTGGGCGAGGCGGTGAGGCAGCTGCCCTCGTAGTCGTTCGTGTACGTCCAGTTGGCGGCGGACGCGTAGGACAGGGTGCCGCCGGTGGCGAGCAGCACGGCGGCGAGACCCGCGGGGACGGTCAGTCGCATTCTCCAGGATGACATGATCATGATCCTCGACAGCGCTTGCGGCCCCCCGGCGAACCGGCCGTGAACGGATCATGTCGATCGGCCTGCGCGCGCACGTGCGGAAGCGGAAGGGCGGCGGCCGTCTCGGCCGCCGCCCTTCACGCACGTCTGCCTTCACGCACGTCTGCCTTCACGCACGTCTGCCTTCACGCACGTCTGCCTTCACGCACGTCTGCCTTCACGCACGTCT